>JBBKVW010000413.1:0-31673 GCA_037968655.1 Burkholderiaceae bacterium | reverse complement strand
GAGTTGTCGCTCCTGCGCCAGAGATCCGTCGAGGCCCTCAAACTCAAGGCAGCCAGGGGCGATCTGCACACGACTGTGGCCATCGGCTATGTGCGCAGCGAGGGCGATCGGATCGAACTCGACGCCGATCTGCGCATACGCGCAGCGATCGCGGCCGTGTTCACCCGATTCGCACTGGCCGGCAGCGTCCGCCAGGTGCTGCTGTGGTTTCGGCAGGAGCGCATCGATCTGCCCGCGGCGGTCTACGACGAAGGCCGGCGCACCGTGGTCTGGCGGCTACCGGTCTACAACACGGTGCTCAAGATCCTCACCAATCCCGTCTACGCCGGTGCCTATGCGTTCGGACGAACCGAGACCCGAGTACGGATCGAAGCCGGCCGCAAGCGCGTCGTACGAGGCCATCGTCGTGCTCAGGAGCACTGGCAGGTCTTGATCCAGGAACACCACGAAGGTTACATTGACTGGCATACCTACGAACACAACCAGAGCGTGATCGCCGACAACACCAACATGCGCGGCAGCATGGCCCGCGGTGCACTACGCCGCGGGGAGGCCTTGTTGGCAGGGCTGCTGCGCTGCGCGCACTGCGGCCGCAAGCTGCACGTGGCCTACAGCGGTGCCAACGGTGACACGGCCCGCTACCACTGCAAAGGCGCTGCCATCAACCACGGCTCGTCGCGCGGCTGCATCTCCTTCGGCTCGCTGCGCGTAGACGAGGCCGTCTCTCGCGAAGTCCTGAGTGTCCTGCGACCGATCGGGGTGCAGGCGGCGTTGCACACCATTGAACAACGTGCCGACGATGAGCATGCAAAGCGGCGCCAGCTCGAGTTGGCGCTGGAGCAGGCGCGCTTCGAAGCGGCGCGCGCGCAACGGCAGTTCGACGCCGTCGACCCGGGCAACCGCCTGGTGGCCGCCGAACTCGAGCGGCGCTGGAACGAACGGCTCGCCGAGGTATCGCGGCGTGAGGCAGAGATCGAGGCGCTGCAGGCACTGGCAGGGATGGCCCTGTCGCCGGGTCAACGTGCTGATCTGATGGCCATGGGCGCTGACTTGCCGCGGGTGTGGTCTCATCCGGCGGCTGGCAACGATGTGCGCAAGCGCATCCTGCGCTGCGTCATCAGAGAAATCGTGGCGCGTATCTCTGAGAGCCGCATCGAACTCCTCATCCATTGGCAAGGAGGTGACCACACTGAACTGAGCGTGGTGAAGAACCGAACTGGCCAGCACCGCTGGACCACCGATATCGAGGTCCAGACCCTGATCACTCAGTTGGCCCGCCAACTCAATGATGGCACCATCGCTTCATTGCTGAACCGCCTGGGCCATCGGACCGGACGGGGCCACACCTGGACCGAGATGCGCGTGCGCTCGTTCCGAGGCGACCACCAAATCGCGGTCTACAAGGCAGGCGAACGCGAGGCACGAGGCGAGCTAACACTGGAGCAAGCCGCTGACGCCTTGGGCACGAGCAAGATGACGGTGTTGCGCATGATCGGAGCCGGCACGCTGCAAGCCATGCAAGCTTGCAAAGGAGCACCCTGGGTCATCAAGGCCGTCGATATTCAGCGGCCTGAGGTCCGCGCGGCGGTCGCATCCCCCGCAAGAGGTCCGCTACCAGAAGATCCTCGACAATTTCCTCTTGATATTCAATAACGTGGTGAGGTGAGCATCATGTCGCATGATCGGGCTTGCCGATGATCAGCGCGTTGCTCCCCTCGGTGATGAACTTGAGCGTGTGCAGCTCGAAGCATGCCTGGCGCGGCAACTTGGGGTTGAAACGCCAGTCGAAATCGGTCAGCGTGGCGCGCTCGTCCAACCCGGACTGGTGGTAGCGCCGCTCGGTCAGTCGGGAACGGCGCCGGTCGAGTTCGTCCTGCAAGACCAGCGAGAAGGTCTCCAGGAATGGCTGTTGGGTAGCCTGGGCTTGCAGGATGCCATGCAAAAGGAGTGCCTTCGATTCTTCGGGTTGGCAGTGCCGAGGGGCGTTACCTTTGAAAACGCCGAGAAGCTCATCGAGGGCCACCGTGCCGCGTTGGACGATACGGACAGCAAGAGAGCCGATGAGTGGGACGCCTTTGAACTAGTTGTAGGAAACCTGAGCGACAGGGAGAACCGCGCGGATTATGGGATCAAGAAGCCGACATTGGCAGCCATTCGGCAAGCCTTTGACGCACTTCTGGCAGATGGCACCGCTGCTGAAGATATCGATGACCAGTTGGTAGTCGAGAAGCTGCTTGAACTGAAGCCTGAGCTTGCAACCGATTGAGCCAGAATCGGGATCAACAAAAAGAGAAGGGGAAAGCAGCGATGTCCGACCAGGTGGTTTGTAAATCGTGTGGATACCATGGCGACCCCGATGCCGAAATCAAGGGCAATCGCTTTATTGAACTGATCCTTTGGCTGTGTTTTCTTGTCCCCGGCCTGATCTACCTTGGAACTTCACATCGAACTGGGCAGCCAACCGGCCAGCCTCACGCTTTGCATCGAGTAGGGTTGAGCAGTGTCCCAAGCTCTGCCTGATGGACTCCCTGCCGTAGTGTTCCTGTAGGTCCTTGGGGACCTTCTTGCGGAACTGCCAGACAGTCCCACGCTTGACGAGGTTGGTTTGTGTTCGCACCTTCATGGCTCCGATTATCGGACCCAGGGGTCACACCTTGGGGTCACACTCGGGAGAAAGGGAACAGGCTGGAGAGCCTTATTTGATGCGGTTCTTTGTGAAATCAACCACTTAGAACATCAGCCCATAGGGGCTGGCGGAAACGGAGGGATTCGAACCCTCGATGAGGCTCTACACCCCATACTCCCTTAGCAGGGGAGCACCTTCGGCCACTCGGTCACGTTTCCTGAATTTCGAATCGATAACAGCGAAATTATCTCACGACTGGGAGATGGTGTCTGCCGGTATCTGGTCCAGATCAAATGCCTTGTGCAAGGCGCGCACTGCCAGCTCCATGTATTTCTCGTCGATCACCACTGAGGTCTTGATCTCGCTGGTCGAAATCATCTGGATATTGATGCCCTCTTCGCTCAGCACCCGGAACATGCGACTGGCCACGCCAACGTGGCTGCGCATGCCGATGCCGACGATCGACACTTTGCAGATCTTGGCGTCGCCGACCACTTCCTTGGAGCCCAGATTGCCGACAACTTTCTCCTTGAGCAGGTCGATGGCCCGCGCAAAATCATTGCGGTGCACCGTGAAGCTGAAGTCGGTCCTGCCGTCCTTGCTCACGTTCTGGATGATTACGTCCACGTCGATGTTTGCGTCGGCGATCGGCCCCAGGATCTGGTAGGCGATGCCGGGGGTATCGGGCACACCCAACACGGATATTTTTGCTTCGTCGCGGTTAAACGCGATGCCCGAAACAATGGCTTGTTCCATATTTTCGTCTTCCTCAAAAGTGATCAGGGTGCCGGATGCGGCCTCCTCTGCGACGGGAATGTCCCAGGGCGTGAAGCTGGACAGCACGCGCAACGGCACCCGGTACTTGCCGGCAAATTCGACCGACCGAATCTGCAGCACCTTGGAGCCCAGCGACGCCATCTCCAGCATTTCTTCGAAACTGACGGTCTTCAGGCGACGGGCCTCTGGAACCACCCGCGGGTCGGTGGTGTATACGCCATCGACGTCGGTGAATATTAGGCATTCCTGCGCCTTCATCGCCGCGGCCACAGCCACGGCAGATGTGTCGCTACCACCGCGACCCAGCGTGGTGATGTTGCCAAATTCGTCCATGCCCTGAAACCCGGTGACGATGACGACCTTGCCTTTGGCCAGATCGGCGCGTACGCGCTTGTCGTCGATCGATTCGATGCGCGCCTTGGTATAGGCGCTATTGGTGCGGATCGGCACTTGCCAGCCCGCATAGCTGACCGACTCCAGGCCCTGGGCCTGCAAGGCAATCGCCAGCAACGCGGACGACGCCTGTTCGCCGGTAGCGGCCAGCATGTCCAGTTCGCGGCTGAAGCTGGCGGATTCCTTTTCCGGCGCCAGTTCTTTGGCCAGGGCAAGCAGGCGGTTGGTCTCGCCACTCATGGCGCTGGGCACAACCACCATCTGATGCCCCGCACGGACCCATTTGGCGACGCGCTTCGCGACACTGCGGATACGCTCGGTCGAGCCCATCGACGTGCCGCCGTATTTGTGAACGATCAATGCCATTGGAAGTAAAAAAGTGGAAATCAGGTGCGCCCGCGCCACTGTCGCGGCGGCTGCCGGCTTTGCGGCAACGGACCTGAATACCGTGTTGGCTCAGGTCGAATCGGAGTGGCGATTGTACCAACCCAACACCGGGCCCTGGCGCCGCACAGTGCCACCTGCCAGCACAATATCGATCCCATGGCCGCGCGTACTGCAGGCCGCTAGCTGGCGCTGCAACTCCCGCAATTGGGCGGCACTGGCCGCGACCGCATGGCTGAACCTGAGCCAGTGGCGCAGCAGGTTTGCCTGCCGCTCGGCAGGCAGTTTGCGCAGTCCGGCAATCGACAGGCCATCAGCGGCCTGGATTCCCACCAGATCGAGCGCGGCCAGTTCATCGAGCAGTTGTTGCGCCTGCGCAGCGTGTGCGGCACTGCGCGCAAATGTGTCGCGAAACTGGGGAAAGGCCGATTCAAGAGCCGGCAACAAACGGGCCCGGATGCGATTGCGCGTCAGGCCTTGATCGGCGTTGCTGGGGTCTTCAATGTGGGCGTAGCCCTGGGCCGCAAGCCAGTCGCGTATGGCTTGCGCCGGCACCGACAGCAGCGGCCGGTGGTAGCCCACACCCTGTCGCATGCGACGCGCCGGCATAGCGGCCAGCCCAGGCAAACCGGCACCGCGGCTCAAGGCCAGCAGCATGGTCTCGACCTGGTCATCTGCATGCTGGGCCAGGGCCACGCTTGGGTAGCGGATCGTGCCATCCTCATCGCGCACCGCCCCATCCAGCGCTGTATAGCGGGCGACACGCGCAGCATCTTCAGGGCTGTCGCCACGCCCATGGCGCGCATCCACGCGGCGCACGATCAGGGGCAGCTGCAGTTCGCCGCACAACGCAATGCAATGGCGCTCGAATTCGTCGGCCGCAACCTGCAGTCCATGGTGGACATGGATCGCCCCCACCTGTCCCGGCCACTTGCGGGCGCAGGCAAGCAGCAAGGCGGTCGAATCTGCCCCGCCACTCAGTGCGATAGCCAACGGCAGATCCGGCGCGAACGCCGCGATGGCGTCGATCAATGTGATGCTCATTTTTTCAAGTCTGCAATGGGCCGAACGATGGCGCCCCAGGTCGCCTACCGGGATGGTGGGAACGCGCGTCGACACAGAGCCGCAGCGGGGCACCGCCGCGACCAAGGCCAGCAAACGCCCAGCTACTTGCCGCCCACCTTGGCGTCCGCCCGGGTGTCGGTAAATCGACCATAGCCCTGCAGTCGCTCGTACCGGCGATCAAGCAGTTCCTTGATCTTGAGGTCGCTCACCTGCCGAAAAGCATCGCCCAGCGCGCGCCGCAGGAAAGCGGCCATCTGCTTGTGGTCGCGGTGCGCGCCGCCGACCGGCTCATTGACGATTTTGTCGATCAGGCCCAGGGCCTTGAGTCGGTGCGCCGTGATTCCCATCGCGTCGGCCGCGTCCACAGCCTTGTCGGATGTCTTCCACAGAATCGACGCGCAGCCCTCGGGACTGATCACCGAATACACCGAATACTGCAGCATCAGCACCTGGTCGGCCACCGATATCGCCAATGCACCACCCGAGCCGCCCTCGCCGATGATGGTCGTGATGATCGGCACTTCAAGCTGGGTCATCTCGAAGATATTGCGGCCGATTGCCTCGGACTGCCCGCGCTCTTCCGCATCGATGCCGGGGTATGCGCCCGGCGTATCGACAAAAGTGAACACCGGCAGCTTGAACTTCTCGGCGGTCTTCATCAGGCGCAGCGCCTTGCGGTAGCCCTCGGGCTTGCACATGCCGAAGTTGCGCAAGGCCCTTTCCTTGGTGCCGCGGCCTTTTTGCTGGCCTATGACCATGCAGGCATTGCCGTTGAATCGCGCCAGACCGCCGACGATGCTCAGATCGTCGGCGAAATGCCTGTCGCCATGCATTTCGACAAAGTGGGTGAATATTTCGCCGACATAGTCCAGCGTGTAGGGACGTTCGGCATGGCGTGCGATCTTGGTGATCTGCCAGGGCGTCAGGTCGCTGTAGATATCCTTGGTCAGCTGCTGGCTCTTCTTGCTCAGCTGCGCGATCTCGGCAGAAATGTCGACCGCCGATTCGCTCTGCACATAGCGCAGCTCCTCGATCTTGGATTCCAGCTCTGCAATCGGTTGCTCAAAGTCCAGGAAAGTCTTTTTTGCCACTTGCAGGCTCCATGTGGTGATCTACGCGCCCTCGCAAGGCCTTTGCCGGTATCAAGCGCTTCAGTACGCCACAGGCAGCGGGTCGAGGGAGCGCCAAATATACCAAGTCGCGACGCTGCAATAAGGCGTCCAGGCCACGGCCACATCGCGCGCGTCGCTGCGGCTGACCACTTCGCCGGAAAAATAGTTGCGGCTGATGCCGTTGATCAGGCCCACGTCGTCCAGTGGCAGCACGTTGGGTCGCAGCAGATGAAAGATCAGAAACATCTCGGCCGTCCAGCGACCAATGCCGCGGATGCCCACCAGTTCGGTGACGATGGCCTCATCGTCCATCGACATCCAGGCCTGCACATCGATCGCACCACTGTCGAAATGAAGGGCCAGATCGACCAGGTACTCGACCTTGCGCACCGACAAGCCAGCGGCGCGCATGTCGTCCACCTTGAGCTTGAGCACGTTGGCTGCCGTCATCTTGCGTGGCAGCAGCGCAAAGCGGTCCCAGACGTTCTGCGCCGCCTTGACCGAGATCTGCTGCCCGACGATGCTGCGCGCCAGCGTGATGAACGCATCGCCGCGGGTCTGCAGGCTGGCGCCGTCAGACTGCGCGATCAGGCGCTTCATTACCCTGTCCTTGCGCGAAAGATGCTTGCAGGCATCTTCCCAATAGCCAGGCTGGGCCAGGCTTGATGCGGTGGGACCGGCAGTTGCCATGTCAGTACCGCCAGGCCATTGACCAGCGATCAGCGCAGCGCCAGTTCATCGGGCGCGCTCCCATTGGGTGCCATTTGCGGAATCCTTGAGCACCACCCCCATCTCGGACAGCTGCTGGCGAATGCGGTCGGACTGCGCAAAATCGCGGCTCTGCTTGGCCTGGGCGCGCTGGGCGATCAAGTTCTCTATGGTCACCTCGTCCGCCAGTTGTTGTCCGCCAGCAGACCCACCCTTGAGAAACGCGTCCGGCTGCAGTTGAAGCAAGCCCAGGCATGCACCCAGCGCCTTGAGCTGGCCAGACAGCGCAGCCGAGCGGGTGCGATTGATTTCACTGGCAAGATCGAACAGGACGGCCACCGCTTCCGGTGTACCGAAGTCCTCGTCCATCGCGCTCTTGAATCGTGCCGCAAATGGCTGACTCCAGTCCACTGCAACCATGGGCGCCGGCGGCACCGCATGCAAGGCCGTGTAGAGCCGCTTCAGTGCAAGCGATGCGTCATCCAGATGCTGGTCGCTGTAGTTCAGGGCACTGCGGTAATGCGTGCGCACCAGGAAGAAACGCACCGTCTCGGCGTCGTATCGCGCCAGCACTTCGCGGATGGTGAAAAAATTGCCAAGACTCTTGGACATCTTTTCGTTGTCCACGCGCACGAATCCGTTGTGCATCCAGAACCGCGCCAGCGGCTTGCCATTGGCGCCCTCACTTTGCGCAATCTCGTTCTCATGGTGCGGGAACTGCAAATCGGCGCCGCCGCCATGGATGTCGATGGTCTCGCCCAGGGTCCGGCCGCACATCGCCGAGCATTCGATATGCCAGCCGGGCCGGCCGACGCCGAAAACACTGTCCCATTTGGCGTCGTCAGGCTCGGACTCCTTGGCCGACTTCCAGAGTACGAAGTCCAGCGGATCCTGCTTGCCCTCAAGCACAGCCACGCGCTCGCCCGCGCGCAGTTCGTCGAGCGATTTGCCTGACAGCTTGCCGTAGCCTGCGAACTTGCGCACTGAAAAATTGACATCGCCACTGTCTGCCTGATAGGCCAGGCCCTTGTCACGCAGAAGCCCGATCAGATCCAGCATGGCCGGAACGAACTCGGTCGCCCTGGGTTCTTGCATCGGCGTCTCGATGCCCAGGGCGCCGATGTCCCGATTCATCGCGTCGACCATCTCGTCGGTCAGCGCCCGGATCGTGATGCCGCGCTCTGTTGCGCGGCGAATGATCTTGTCGTCGATATCGGTGATGTTGCGCACATAGCTGACGCGCAAGCCACTGGCCTTGAGCCAGCGCTGCACCACGTCGAAAGCCATCATCATGCGCGCATGACCGATATGGCACAGGTCATAGATGGTCATGCCGCACACATACATGCGCACATGCCCCGCCTCGATCGGAGAAAAAGGTTCAACGGCACGCGAGAGCGTGTTGTAGATACGAAGGCTCATATACCGGGTGGATGCCCCATCGGGCGGCTAGAAGTGGCGACGCAAGACGCGTTGGAAATTGGAGTTTCGCGGCGCGGTGCAGACCTTGTCAAGGCGGGATGATCCCGACCCCTGGGCTACAATGATTGGCAGTATAAGGCCCGTGTTTTTTGCACGGCGTGCCCCGTACCCGCTCCAGGAGAATCCATGATGCACCCCAGTAGCGGCATTGGTCAGTGCATACGCCTGTTCTGCCTGATCGCCACTCTCCATCTGACAGTCAGTACTGCCCACGCCGACGAATACGCGCCGGTGAACCAGTTGCTGCGCGACGGCCAATTGTCGGCCGCCATGACCAAGGCAGACCAGTACCTGGCCAAGAATCCAAGCGATCCGCAGATGCGGTTTCTGAGGGGCCTGATCCAGCAGGACGGCGGTCAACGTGAAGCCGCGATCGCCACCTACACCAGTTTGATCCAGGACTATCCCGAGCTGCCCGAGCCCCACAACAATGTGGCGGTCCTGTATGCCAGCCAGGGGAAGTTCGAAAAGGCGCGCGAGGCGCTGGAGATGGCCACGCGCAACAGCCGCAGTTACGCCATCGCGCATGAAAACCTGGGTGATGTTTATGCACGGCTGGCCAGCGACGCCTATCGGCAGGCTGTTCAGTTGGACGCGGGCAACACCACGGTGGGACCCAAGCTGGCGCTGATCCGCCAATTGATCAACAACCCGACGGCAAATCGCCTGGCGCCTTTTCCCGGCCCGGCGACGCCAATCACCCCGGCGTCCAAGTGAAGGTGTCTGCAAAAGCTGAGGCAGCCGTCAACAAGAAGGAAGTATTTGTGTATTCGAATGGAAACAGACCGAATCGCCGCGCCATGTTGGTGCTCGCGATTGCCGCAAGCTGCGTCACGCCACTTGCGATGGCCCAGGCGCAACCGCGCGTGCAGTTCAGCACCAGCGCCGGCGATTTCGTGGTCGAGTTGTTCCCTGACAAAGCGCCCAAGACCGTCGAGAACTTCCTGCAGTACGTGCGGGACAAGCACTATGACGGAACGATTTTTCACCGCGTGATCGACAACTTCATGGTGCAGGGCGGCGGCTTTGACGCGCGCTTTGCCGAGAAAAAGACCCGTGCGCCGGTCATGCACGAAGGCCGGGACGCACTGGCCAAAGGTGGCCCGCGCAATGTGGTCGGCACACTGGCGATGGCACGCACCAACGAGCCGCATTCGGCCGGCGCGCAATTTTTTATCAATGTCAAGGACAATGCCTTCCTGGACCCGATCGTGATCCCGCCTGGCGACCCGGTGCCCAAGTTCGAATACCAGGGGCGCGTGTACGAAAATACGCCTCGCGACAATCTGGTCAATGCACCGCAGCTGTTTGGCTACACGGTGTTCGGCAAGGTGGTCAGCGGCATGGATGTCGTGAACAAGATGAAAACCACCCCAACCGGTAGCGGCGGGCCTTTTCAGTCCGACGTCCCCAAGACCCCCATCCTTATCAAATCTGCAACCCTGGTGAAATGAAAATGAGCAATCCGCAAGTAGAACTCCATATCAGCAAAATCGGCGTCGTGACGCTCGAACTCGACATGGAGAATGCGCCGAAATCGGTGGCCAATTTCCTCGAATACGTCAACAAGGGGCATTACGACAACACCGTGTTCCACCGCGTGATTCCCGGCTTCATGGTGCAAGGCGGCGGTTTCGAGCCCGGCATGAAGGAAAAGAAGAGCGGCACACCGATCAACAATGAAGCTAACAACGGCCTGAAGAACGACAACTACACGGTTGCCATGGCACGCACCAGCGACCCGCATTCGGCCACCGCGCAGTTCTTCATCAACGTGTCCGACAACAGCTTCCTCAACCATACCGCGCCCTCGGCGCAGGGATGGGGCTATGCGGTGTTTGGCAAGGTGATCAAGGGAGCCGAATTGGTCGACCAGATCAAGACCGTCAAGACCGGCCGCAAAGGCTTTCACGACGACGTGCCCAACGAGGACGTGGTGATCGAAAAGGCAGTCGCGCTCTAGCCTGGCAAGGCTGGCCTTTGTCGGCCTGGCGCCATCGTTGAACATGTCTGGCGTGCCCGCAAGCGAAACACTGGCACCGGGGCAGACCCATCTGTTGCGATCCGTCGCCGCACGCGCGCACTGGCGCAGCGTTGACTTCATATCCGACCTGCACCTGCATGCAGGTGATCTGCAGACGGTGCAGGCTTGGCAGGACTACCTGTGCAACACCACGGCACAGGCGCTGTTCATCCTGGGCGATCTGTTCGACGTATGGGTCGGCGACGATGTGCTGACGTCCGATGGGGACAAGGCTACCAGCGACCAAGGCTTCGAGTCGCGTTGCGCACACGCGCTGCAACGTGCGGGCGCGCACCTGGACTTGTTCTTCCTGTGTGGCAACCGCGACTTCCTGCTCGGTAACACGTGTCTGCAGGCCTGCGCCATGCAGGGGCTGGACGATCCGTGTCTGCTGCAACTGGGCGGCCAGCGCTGGCTGCTATCGCATGGCGATGCCCTGTGTCTGGACGACCTGGACTACCAGCAGTTCAGGGGCCTGGTGCGCAGCCCGAGCTGGCAAGCGCAGTTTCTGGCGCAGCCGCTGGCCGAGCGGCAGGAAACAGCGCGCCGCCTGCGCGCGCAAAGCGAGCAACACAAGCGTGCGAACCCGGCGCCGTCCGTGGTCGACGCACGGGCAACGCAACAGTGGCTCAGCGACGCCAACGCCACCACCTTGATCCATGGCCATACGCACCAGCCGGCCGACCATGACTTGGCGCAAGGTCTGCGTCGCATTGTCCTGAGCGACTGGGATCTGGGCGCGACGCCGCAGCGGGCACAGGTACTACGGCTGAGCCTGGACGAATCGGGCAATCCGGTCGATCTGCGCCGCATGTCTGCGGCCCAGGCCTGCTGACACCGATCACGCATGCTGCGCTGGTTTCAACTCCTGGGCGGCAAGCGCACCGCCGGCGCCACGGAGATCCCGCACGCGCTGTGGGAAAACTGCCTGCAGCAATACCCGTTTCTGAATGACCCGACGGCGCCCGGTGCCAGCCAACTACGCAAGATGAGCCAGGACTTCCTGGTCAGCAAGGAATTCCATGGCGCCCACGGCCTGCAGATCACCGACGCGATGGCGCTGGCGATCGCCGCGCAGGCTTGCCTGCCGGTGTTGCAGTTGCGCCAGCCGATGCACGGCATTGACTGGTACGACGACTTTGTCGGCATCGTGGTGCATCCGGGCTCGGTGGTGGCCCGACGCGAGCATGTGGACGACATCGGCGTGGTGCATGGTTATGACGAGGTGCTGAGCGGCGAGGCGATGCAGGACGGACCGGTGATGCTGAGCTGGCAGGACGTCGCCGACGCAGGCAAATCGGCCCGCGCGGGCTACAACGTGGTGATCCACGAGTTTGCGCACAAGATCGACATGCGCGGTGGCGTGCCAGATGGCTGCCCACCCTTGCCGGCCGGCTTCATGGGCGCGGCCAGTGGCAAGGCAGCGCGCGCGGCCTGGCTGGGCACACTGGAAATGCACTTTCTGCAGTTTTGCGATCAGCTCAGCCTGGCGCAGCGGTTTGGCGCCGCCCAGCCCTGGCTGGATGCATACGCCGCGACATCGCTGGACGAGTTCTTCGCTGTCGCCTGCGAGGCATATTTCGTCAACAGGCAGCGGTTCGCGGATGACTTTTCCGGCCTGCTGCCCATGTTCGATGCGTTCTTCAGCCCGGCTGCGACGGCAGATTGACCGCGTCGATCTGCCAGGGATCGAGAAAGCGTTCTGCATACTGCAGGTAGACCTTCTCGGCGACGAACACGTCAAACAGATCCGGGTCGATATGCCCGTTCTCCTTGAAACGCTGCATGATCCCCATCGCCTGTGACAACTTCATGCCCGGCTTGTAAGGCCGGTCACTGGCCGTCAGCGCCTCGAAGATATCGGCAATGCCCATCACACGCGCCTGGACCGACATCTGATCGCGGGTCAGGCCCTTCGGATAGCCTTTGCCATCCATGCGCTCATGATGTCCACCGGCGTATTCAGGCACCCTGAGCAGGTGCCGCGGCCAGGGCAGCTGCTCGAGCATGCGGATCGTCGCAACGATATGGTGGTTGATGGTGTTGCGTTCTGCCTGCGTCAAGGTGCCCGATCGGATGGTCAGGTTCTCCAGTTCGTCGGAGGCCAGAAACTCGGTCTCGACGCCATCCACGTTGCGCCACATCCTGCCCTGCCCGATCTGACGCACACGATGCAGATCTGCGTCGCTGGTCTTCTCGGCTCCGGCATTGGTGGTTCGCAGAAACGCCCGGTCATTCTCCATTGCCGCGATATCGGACTTGCATTGCTCCCAGATCGCGGCCTCGGCCTTCACATCGGTCCTGGTACGCAACTGCAGCTGGCGGCGCAAGGCACTGATCTCGGCGTCGCGCCTGAGCACCTCGAAGCGGGTGTCAATCAGGCCGATGCGGTCGTACAGGGTCTGCAGCTTGGTGGCCTTGTCCACCACATGCACCGGCGTCGTGACCTTGCCACAGTCATGCAGCAGACCCGCGATCTTGAGCTCGTAGCGATCGCGGTCATCCATCGTGAACGAGGCCAGCGGCCCGTGCCGGGTCTGGTTGACGGCTTCCGCCAGCATCATCGTCAGGGCCGGCACACGCTGGCAATGGCCACCGGTGTAGTGCGATTTTTCATCTATCGCAAGATTGATCAGGCTGATAAAGGACTCGAACAAGGCCTCAAGCTGAACCACCAGCAGCCGGTTGGTCAGCGCAATGGCCGCCTGCGACGCCAGTGACTCGACCAGGCTTTGGTCGGACTCCGAGAAAGAGACAACCTCGGTGCTGCCACGCTTCTGCGCATTGATCAGCTGCAGCACACCGATGACATCGCCCTCGTGGTCCTTCATCGGCACCGCGAGAAAGCTCTGCGAGCGATAGCCGGTTCGCTCGTCAAAGCGGCGTGTACCGGAAAAGTCGAAGTTCGGCTCCGAATATGCGTCGGCGATGTTGACCGTCTGCAGATGGATCGCCGCATAGGCAGCAACCAGCGAATCGTTGGGCACGCCTTCCGCGTCGCGCAACGGCAGATTCGGAAAACTGATCGGATTGCCCGATGTTCCACCCATTGCAATGTGCAGGGAATCCGTGCGCAGAATCTCGAAGCGCAGGACTTCGCCCTGCTCATCCATCCGGTACAAGGTACCGCCATCCGCATTGGTGATGGTTTTGGCAGCAAGCAGGATGCTCTCGAGCAAGCGGGTGATATCCCGTTCCTTTGAAAGCGAAACGCCGATCTGGTTGAGCTGCTCCAGCCGACGCAGCAGATCGTCGTCGCTGTCCACGCTCAGGACCCTGTTGTCGTCATGCAGGCCCGAATGGCAGGGCTTGCCATGACGGCTCGCAATGGTGCCGGGAAGCAGTCGCCGGGCATATTGATCTTGTGCAGCGACCGAAATCGGTTCAGGGCTTGAGCAGCACCTTGAGTGCCGCGCGCAATCTGCGTTCGGACCCGGCCTCAAAGCGGCCGCTCAAGACCTGCCCTACATCCTGCGTCCAGGTTTGCGCCGGTGGCGGATCGTTGCGACGCGTCAGCAGTTGCAGTTGAAACATGCGCCGCGCATCCAGATGCTCTGCCGGTGTCGGTAGTTCGGCCGCCATTTCAAGGCGCAGCAACGCGGCGTCGGGAACCGCCTTGGGCTCTGCGCCAAGTGCCTGTGACCACGCGCTTCGGGTGCCGGAGACGACCTTTGAACCCAGATCCTGGGCCGACGGCAACTGCTCCGGATCGCGCGCTTGCCACGCGCCCAGCAACTGCGACAGGGCTTCACCGTGGGCCTGCGAGGCAAGCTTGCGCAAGGCGCTCTGGGCCCTTTCCATTGCATCGCGCTGGGCCCGGAATGCTGCGTCACCCAGGCGCGGCAACGGCGCCCTATCCATTGCCTGACCGCTGTCCGCTCGTCCCTGCCGATGGTCGCGCGACGCACTCTGGCGGGCGTCACCACGCGGACCTGCTCCCGATCCCCGCGCATCTGCGCCAGGGCCACGCCGACCATCCTTGCGCTCGGCAAAGCGCCCTGCGCGCGCAGCGGACCCGCCGTCGCCCATGCGCCCGCCCGGCCGGTCATCGCCGCGCACCGCAACGACAGGTCGCACGGGCGACTTGGCCACGGTCCTGGGAGGCGCAGCAGGAGCGTCGTTGTCAGGAGATTCGTCCGTACCTTGCTCCGAGTCCGGTGCATCCGGATCTGGCGCCGCAGCGGTTGCGGAATCGTCGACGCCCGGCACCCCTTCTACGCCGGGAGACCCACCCTGTCCGGAAGTCGCAGCAGGAATTTTTCCCGTCGCAGCAGTCTCAGGTGACGCCGAAGCACTTGCCTCGCCTGCCTGCTGTGCCGCATCGCGCGCCTGCGCCTGTCCGTGCAAGGCTGCGTCCAGAGCGGACATCGCAGCGCGAATCTGCTGCACATCGCCCGAGCTGTTGGCAGCGTCCAGGGCCTTGGACGCCTCCAGCACCAGCCGGTCGTGCTCGCCAAGCGCCGCTTCTTCCTTGTGGCGCTGTTCCGACTTGCGCGAGAACGCTTCGTCGATCGGCTTGCGAAAGGCGTCCCACAACTTTTGCTCGTGACGGCGATCCATCGGAACAGCCTGTGCCTCCGCCTGCCAGCGTTGCTGCAAGGCCTTCACGGCATCAACCCGCAATGCCGACGCGGCGCCCAGCACATTGGCCTCCTCGATCATGGCCTGGCGCCGCAGCACGCTGCCCTGCTGCAACGCCTCCAGCGGCGCCGCCGCCTGGGTGATGGCCGCGTGCCAAAGCGGCTGCAACTCTGCAAACACCTTCTCGCCCACATGACCCGCATCGCGCCACTGGTCGCGGAACTGGTGCACGATACGGGCGAAACCGCGCCAGTCGTCGTCCAGTGCAGTGGTATTGGCCTGTGCCCAGGCCTTGACCTCTTCGATCAAGGCCAGACGCTGCGATCGGTGCAAGGTGGCATCTGCCTTGACCTTCTCGATCCACTCTTCGACCACCTTGTGCGCGTCGTTACAGGCCTCGTCGAAGCGCTTCCACAGAGAATGATTGGGCTGCCCGCCCTGATCGGTCTGTTTCCATTGATCGCGCAGGCTGCGCAGATTCTCCTGCATCTTGCGACCGCCAATCGTCTGTCCGGCCGGGCGGGACAGCAGGCCCTCCGCCTTGGCCACCAGTTCCTGGCGCAGTTGGTCGGCACGCCAGCGTTGCCAGCCCTCCAACTCGGTGGCAGCGCCCAGCGCGGTATGAACCTGGTGTTCCAGCGAATCATCAATGAGTCTGCCGTGCTCCTTCAGTGCATTGCGCAATGCCGCGGCTGCACCGGCACTGGCCTTGCCATGGCCGGCCTCCATCTCGCTCTCCAGTGTGCGCAGTACTGCATACACTGCCTCGTTGGACTGGCGGCGAAGTTCCGGATCGATGCGGGGCTTGGTTGGCCGGGCAACCGCAGCCGCCGATTCGCCACGCGCACCGCGCAGCTCATCGGCCCATACCTGCACCGGCGGCAGTGGCGCCGCCGAATCAGCTGCGGCCGCGACCGCCATGGACAAGGCGGTCTGAAATGCATCCCAGACCACCAATAACTGTGCTCGAGAACCCTCCAGCAGTGGCGGGAATTTCAGGTCCACGCTCGGCCAGTTCGGGGCCGATTCAAGTGCCAAGGCCTGGTCCTGCCAGTGCGCCACATCGTCGCGCAACCCGTTCCACACCGCCTGCGCCGCACTCCAGGGCTTGGTTGACAGGACCTCGATGCGCTGGGCCAGCAAGACGGCAGCCTCACGTTGCACCTGCACGGTGTGCTGCAAGTCCTCGATCACCCTTACCCGCTCCGCCAAATCGGCCTTGAGCGTGAGCAATGGCTCCTTGCTCAGGGGAGCGCCAGCCTTGGCTGCGTCGCGTTGCCAGGCCAGCGCATCAGCGATATTGAGCTTGGCCAGGCCCAATAGTCCCTGCGCTTTATCCGCCCATTCCGTGCCGAGCTGTTCCTGCCCCTTGGCGCGACGAATTTCATCCAGTCGTTCACGAATCGGACGAGCCGCGCCTTTGTCGCGCGCGCCCAGCTCGCGAAATACCTCCTGCAACTGCTCCGGGTCCGGCTCCTGCGCCAACCAGGCCCGAATGCGCGTTGCACGCTCGCCAGATGTTGGCGCCAAAAAAGCGCCCTCCGTCATTGCGTCGAGTTTCTGAATATCGGGAGTCTTGGAACTGGAAGTCATCGTGGCTGGAATTTCGTGACGGGTAGCAGGTGGCGGGGCGCGGCAACCCGATATTTTCACCGCTAAAGCGGGCAGCGTGCCGCGTCACTCACTCATTTGCATGGATGAATACGTCAGCCAGCACAAACAGGCGCGCGCGCACAACAGAACCTTGTCCGCCTGCCGTCCAGTTTCGCCGTGGCCGCCATGCAGTTGGACATTGGCAAATCGGACCTGATATCCGGATGGATCAGGTTGACCTTCGTGATGCCTTCGCACAAACCGCGTCGGGGGAATCTGGAATAAGAAAGCCCGGCGGATCGAAACAAGTTCCGCCCCGCCGGGCTTGACGGCTGACACAAGGCCCATGCCGTCTTGGCTTGCATCGCAAGAGATTGAGGTCTCGCGACACGTTGGCGGCAAAGGATTGCCCCCAGTGTTCGCCGGGGCCGCTTTATCAACACCGTCTTGCGACGGGGACTGGCTACTGCCGGCAAGCTGCCTGATCACTCAGGCAATTGCAGTCTAGGCCCGCCCACGCGATATGACAAGCGTCTGTTGCAATCAATTGCGGGTGGCAATGTTGGTCGCGGCGCAGTCAGATCGTCAAACTGCGGCGAGCTGACAAGGTGGTGGCCTGTGCGATCAGCTGTAAAGATTAAAAATTGAATATCAACTCTATTTAATATGGTTGACTCGATATATTGCTCCCCCTAAAATTCGCGCAACCCTGATTTAGGGTTTACCCGAATCGCCGCCGACATCCGGCAAGTTCAATTTCCGCTGCAACCACTCCAACAGCAGCCTCTTGAACGCGTTCCCATCCATTTTGAGCGTTGTGGCCGTGCCGATGTCTTAGTAGACACTGCAAGCGGGCGACACGCCAGCAAAGGAAGTGCCATGAAAGCGCCCAGATCGATTCTTAGCGGACTGCGAACCTTCGGTTCCGACATCGCCCACGGTCTTTTCGAAATCTCCCACAGCGGCTTTGCGATGCTCGGTCTGACGGTCGTTTTTGCGGCCCTGACCCTGGGCGTCCATCCGCAGATTCGCGAGCAAGGCGAGCTGCAGTTGATGGATTGGCTGCGCTCGCGCCAGGTCGCGCTGAGCCCGAAGGACGGCCAGATTGCACCAATGGACCGCGCCACCGCATCGGACCCGGGCGATCTGCCCAAGCAGCAGGCAAAAGTGGCTTTCTGGCTGAGCAAAAAATACCGCGTGGCGCCTGAGCCCATCAGCGCGCTGGTCGCCGAGGCATACAGCATCGGGATGCGCAGCAAGCTCGACCCGACGCTGATCCTGGCGGTGATGGCGATCGAATCGGGATTCAACCCCTTTGCCCAGAGCCCGGTCGGGGCGCAGGGCCTGATGCAGGTCATGACCAAGATTCACGTTGAAAAGTACGAACCAGCCGGTGGCAACCTGGCAGCGTTTGACCCGGTCACCAATCTTCGGGTTGGCGTCAAAATACTACAGGAATGCATTGCCCGCGCAGGGTCGGTAGAAGGCGGACTGCGCTACTACGTTGGTGCGGCCAATCTGGACAGCGACGGCGGCTATGCGCAGAAAGTGCTGGCCGAACACAGCCGAATCCGGGCCGTGGCAACCGGGCGTGTTGCAGCGCCCGCCTCTGCACGTGTGATCCCGATTACGGTGCCCGATGACGAATCCGACGGCATCCAGAAGGTCGCCGCCTTGTTCAAGTTCTAAGCGACAAACATCCCTGGGTTGATGGCATTTATCTTCGCCGGGACAGCGAATCCGGCATGAGAACGCGGTATCTCCGCGCAACGCCCACATAGCCGGCCAATGACCGGTCAAGCACCATGAAATGCCCATTTTGCGGACATTCCGAAACCCAGGTCGTGGAAACACGGGTTGCTGAAGATGGCGGCTTCATCCGCAGACGGCGCCAGTGCGGCGCTTGCGACAAGCGCTTCACCACCTACGAGCGGCCGGACGTCAATTTTCCGACCATCGTCAAGAAGGACGGCCGGCGCATCGACTTCGAACGCGTCAAACTACAAGCCTCCATGGCATTGGCGTTGCGAAAGCGGCCGGTCAGCACAGAACGACTGGATGCCGCGATTGAACGCATCGAGGAAAAGCTGCTCAATCTCGGCTTGCGCGAAGTCGCGTCAAGCCGGATCGGCGAACTGGTCATGCGCGAGCTCAAGAAGATGGACAAAGTCGCCTATGTGCGCTTTGCCAGCGTCTACCGCAGCTTCGCCGACATCGACGAGTTCAAGACCCTTGTTGACGAAGTGCGGCGCTGAGTTTTCTTGCCGATCTCTCGCATCGTCGAATATGACAAAAACGCCTGCCTGACACAGCGACCTGTTTGCCGCCCGCCAGCGACACGATTCGCGCGCAGGCGACGATGCATCCGCGTGCCGTAGTTCAGCAAACAGACAGTGGTCGACAGCGGCAGGATTTCAAGCACAGTCGCTTTCACTACCGGGCTGCAGGCGGGCTCGGCCGGTAGCCGCCAGCACGATCTTGCGCACGGAGATACGGCTGTTGGGCGCCGGGCACAGGGTAAAGGTACCGGCCTGAAACGCGCCACTGCTCAGCTTGGCAGTTCCCGAGGCGCTGAATGAAACATAGGTGCCAACCGGCAGGTTGCCGGTCAAGGCAAGGCCTTGTGCGGCGCCAGCGTGGTGCTGCAACACCGGCTCTCCCAGATCGCGCTTGGCGTTATTGTTGGTGTCCCGAAACACGATCCAGCCCTGCTCCCATCCACCGGTGGCGCTGCAATCGAGTCCATCAGAAGATTTGCACAGCACCACCCTGCCGTTGTGCTTGATCGCCTCGGCGCGCGCCAGCTGCAGGCTGCCCAACAGGGCATTGGCCCGGGACGCCGCGCGCTGCTCGCCGAGCATGCGGCTCATGGACGGAATGGCCATTGCTGCCAGGACCGCAGCAAGCGCCGCGACAACAACAAGCTCGAGCAGGCTAAACGCCTGTTGCCAATGCTGAAAGCGGCCGTGTGATCGTTGGGCTGGTTGGGGCATGATGCGTCCCAAGGATGCCCGCTCATGTTGTAGGCGGCAATGCCGCGACCCGCGCCGCATCCGGCAATTGGAGGACGTTTAAGCCCGATGGGATGCGAGCGCAGCTTTCGATGGGCCATTGACCCGGACCAGGTCGTCACCTGCGCCACGAATGGCTGGGAAGGCCGATATTGCAACGGTTGCCAGCGCCGAAACCGCGCACAGACGCACGTCCGATTCAGCCTCGTCGGCGCGTTCAGAGCACTAGATCCCGTTGCAACAATAGAGATGCAAACGAAACAACGAAAAAGGCGCCAGAGGCGCCTTTTTCAAATTAGTGGAAGCTTCTGCTTCTCAGCCGCGGACCTTGCGGCGCATTGCAGCGCCAGCGGCCAGCGCGACCCCGACCAATAGCAGGGTTCCGGGCTCAGGCACATCGTTCTGCGTCTGGCGCAGGGTGACTGATACGTCGTCAATGAAGATGTTGCAAGTCCCCCGATCGATTGGTGGGCAGAGATCCTCACCAGTGGCTGGGTCTCGGCCTATCGTCGTGCTCAGGACCGAAAACTCCAGCGTCTCCGCGTCCGCCAAAGCAGTAAACATACTCTCGAACAAGAACCAGCCCGGGCTTGCGCCCTCGCCAGCGACAGGGCCCTCGCTATGATTGCCAGTTCCTGGAAACACATTGCTGTCGCCCACTTTGGCCGCGAAGTCGCCAATCAATAAATAGTTCAACCAATATGAAACGTTATAGCTTGCTCCGGGCGTCAGCGTCAAGATCTGGCTGATTGTCTGGCGGGGCGTCGACCCACCAGCATCATCGCCAAAAACCGAGTAGTCGAGTTGGGCGGAAAAACCGCCGCTTTTTGCAAACCCGGCGCTGGCTGCACCAAAGCCCTGGCTTGCCTCCCAATTGCCTAAACTGGCACTAGCACTTGGCGTGCAAGTTGCTGGCACGGGAACCAGCGCGGCGCAGACTGCATTGTCGCCACTCTCAAACCCGCTGTTAGCCACAAGATTCGCGTGCGCCAACGGCGCAAGTACAGTCATTGCCAGCGCCGCTGCGCAGTTTGCCAATAGGCTGTTGATTGTCTTCATGCCAGATCTCCGGTTTGTAATTCGATGAAACTATTCAAGCATTTTTTATGCCAGTCTCATAAGCCATTGAATTACATACAAATATTGGCAATTGCAGAGACCGGTAGGGATTTTTTGTAAAGAATGCCGACTCGGTTTTCAGCTGGCTGCAATCAAGCGATTGCGCGCCTTGGCCCATACCAACGTGCTCACCGCCGCAACTCTGCGCTGGCTTACCAGGTCGCAGCGCCTTTCGGCCCGCACGTGGGCTCGCAGGTGCGGCGACCACTTTCCGTCACCGAGATATTGCCGTCTCCCGCCTGAGGGCCGCCCGCCACGGGCGATGCACTCAACACGAAAGTCTGCGCTGGCGCGGTAAGAGCGGCTCCACCCACGGTGGCAAACAAGCCGATGTTGTAGCGGCCGTCCTTGGTCCGGCCGCTGGTGCGGCCCAGGCCGCCAGCGGCGGTGCCGTTATAGGCGGCGGAAACACTGACGGCGTACCCGTTGGAGTTGAGAAAGATCTTCTCCTGGATGCTGGCCAACTCGAGCAGCTCGGTCTGCGCCTCGACCCGGGCGGCCCGAACGATGTAGCTACGGTAGCTCGGCAAGGCAATGGCGGCCAGGATGCCGATGACCGCCACGACGATCATCAGTTCGATCAGGGTAAAACCCCGCTGCTGCTGCCCGCTTGAATGATTCACATGAAGCCCTCGATTGGTTGCGCGCCGGAATCAACCCGGCGCCCGGAAATTATGGTGCCACCAGCTCGCGCCAGGAAATTCTGCCTGTTTTGGGCAAGGCGCCGCGCTCGTCACCACCGGCCAGCAGGGCGCCTTCGCGGTTGGCGATTGTTGTCACGCTGGTTCCACCCGACTTGTCGACCACGGTAATGGTCACGGTTCCGTCGGCATTGACCTTTTTGGTAATGGTTGCCTTGCCGCCGTCCAGGTAATTGATGGTAGTCGTCGTCAACAAGCCTGCTACCACGGTGTTGACTGACGACACGGTCGAGTCGTCCGTGATACCGCCAACACCCCCGACGCCAAGGTCGCCGATTTTCGGATCGGTCGTGCCCGCCGGCGCACTGCCGGCAAAGTTAGTGAAATCGGGCGGCGGTACGCGCGTCCATCCGCTG
This sequence comes from Burkholderiaceae bacterium, assembly GCA_037968655.1. Taxonomy (GTDB): domain Bacteria; phylum Pseudomonadota; class Gammaproteobacteria; order Burkholderiales; family Burkholderiaceae_C; genus CAISIP01. The sequence continues at coordinate 9,742 of JBBKVW010000413.1, read as the reverse complement.
GCTCCATAACATGGCGTGATGGCGTGCCAGAAGGTGGTCCATTCGGCCAGCACATAGGTGGCAAAATTTGCCGACTTCACGCGCCAGCCGAATTCCGGGCGGCCCGGTACGCTCATCTCCATCGCCGAATTCGGTGTGTCGGCGCGGATCACCTGTATCGTCAGCGCGCCATTGTGGCGCACGCCGGTCGCGGTGGCTGGCGTCGTCGACGCATTCCAGCCATTGACACCGGGTCCTTCCACGCCGGCGGCCGGCGGAATCACCGGTTGGTACATATTGCCGTCCGTGGAACCCTTGGACCGATTGACGCAGCCGGTCTGGGTCGGATGCAGGCCGGATCGGACGTCGCCATTGCCCCACCAGTCCTTGCCGGTCATTGCGTCGACCGGCATGTTGATGGCCAGGCTGCCGATGGGTTTGGGCTGCGCAAGTTTCTGCGCATCTGTCACGGCCGGCCCCGGCCATACCGCACCCGGATTGCGCACATAGGTCTGCAGGATGGCCAGATCCAGCGTCGCCGATGCGGTGTAGTCGCGCAAGCGGACATAGCCGACGTCCAGATTGGGCAGGTAACTGGGGTTGCCTATATGCAACTTGACGGCAGGGCTCAGATACTGGTTCTGCGCTACTACCTTGAACGGCAACGAAAAGGGCGGTATGGCGTTCTTGATGTCCAGCGTGTCGCTGCTCGGATTGAGCATATTGACGCCGGTGACATCGAAAGTATCGTCGTATTGGTGGAAGTGCTTCTTGGCATTGCAACCCAGACATGGGTCGCCACTGACCGTCGGGTCGGCTCCTGCATTATTGAAAGCCGACACGGTCACGGCCGGCGCAAAATCGGTCCAGCCGGACTGGGGCGAGGCCGAATTACCCGTCGTGCCACCAGCAGCAGCCGTGGTGGTGTAGGTCAATGTACCGGCCAATCCCGCCGTCAGCGCGCCCAAAGCGGGGACCGCGCCGTTGACATAGGTCGAGGTGTCAACCAGGCAGGTCGAGGTGCTCGGGGCATTCTTGCAGGTCAGCGTGATGGCGTTGCCGCCCTGATAGGCCTTGATCGTGCCGCTGGTACCGACAGCCGACTCCACCGCCTTGGCAACCTTGTCGGCGGCCTGGTTCTTGCCCAGACTGAAGGCAGTAGACCTGACAATCGCCGCACCGAGTTTGACACTGGCCGGCCCGGTCAGGGTCACCGTGACATCCGGACCGGTGCCACTGTTGGCGGTTGTACCTGAGAAATTAATCAGCGCCGTCGGCCGCGTTGCAGATGCTGCGGCAATCGCCGGAACCAGCGGATCAGAGGTACCCGCCCCCACCGTGATCGTCTTGTTGTTGAACTCGGTGCCGGACGGCGCGGTGATGGTCACCACGCTGCCCGACACACTGGCGGTAAACCCGTTGGTCACCCTGGTCTTGATCTTGGTGGCATTGGTCGCACTGGCAACGCCGTTGGGAAGATCGAGCACGGTCAATGCCGGAACGATCGTCACGCCGGCAACCGTGATCGCACCTAGCGTGGCCGGGTAGCCGCTAGCCTGGCCGGTGGTGCCGATCGTGATTGTCGCGACTGCCGATGCACCGGCTGTGGACGTTCCATAGTAGATATCCTGGTCAAAGTGGCCACCGGTCACGCCACCGGCAGTGGGCGGAACGATCGGAACGATCAGCACGTCCGGATTCTGGTTGAACAAGGTGTTGTTCAAGCTGCTCAGCTGCACCAGCACCGGTTGCGACAGCACGCCGATGGAAATGAACTTGCCAACCGGAATGCCGTCGGTCGTCATCACAGGCGCCGGTGGCGTAGCGGAATTCTTGACGCGGTCGTCGTTGCTCAGAATGTGGTTGCCGCTCAGGTCCAGGAAGGGCAGGTTCTTGCTGCCGCCGGTCAGGTAGTCGAGTTCCATCAGCCAGTTCTCGCCCTTGACCGACGACGATTCAATGGTCTTGGACTTGGTCGGATCATGCGAGGTGAAGTAAAAGCGGCCGCTTTCAATGAAACTGGCGTCGCCGATCACCCGTTCGCCCGCAGGCAATGGAACCTGCCAGCCCTTGTTGCGCGGGGTTGCGACGGTACCGGTTCCATAGTCGAGCGCGTTGTTGGTCACGGTGCGCACCCGGTCCACACAAGGCGTGGCTGGCGCGGCCGTTCCGCTGGTATAGCAGCGCTCGGTCAGGGTCTGGGTCTGCACGAGCGTATTGAAAGCTGGCGCGCCATCCCAGATGCCGTAGACCGAGTAGACAGTCGTGTTGTCGGTGGTGTCGGCGCTGCTGAACAGCTTGCCGGTGGCAAAGTTGACCATGTAGCCACCATTGGGGTGCACGGCGATACCCGGCGTCATCGTGATTGCCTGGGCCGGCGAGGTGGTGTGCAAGGCGGCGGCAGTCGGCGTAGTCGGCACCAGATTGAACTTCCACATGGTGCCGTTCAGGTCGCCGGCATAGACGATGTCGATGATGCCGTCGTTGTCGACATCGACGGCCGCAGGTGTCCACAGTCCATTCGGGCTGGCCGCGGAGCCAGTACCCGTTGTGGCCGGCGCGGCTGCCTTGATCGCATGGATCAGGGCGCCGGTATTGGCATTGATGATGTACAGATAGGCCTGGTAGTCGCCGCCGTTGTTGTAGCCGTTGCCGACAATCACCACATCGGTGCTGGCGCCGCTGACCATCACCTTGCCGATGGTGGGGTTGGAATAGGTGAAACCCAGATTCGCGTACGAGGTACTGGCAACGTTGTTGATCGTGCTCGGAGTTATCTCCCACAAGATGTTGGCTGCAGCCGCCGATTCGGTGGTCGGCGCCAAGCGCGCTGAGCCGGTGATATCCAGCGCGTACAGTCCCTTGCCGCCGGCACCCAGGGCGCCCACCAGCACGCGCTTGCTGCCTGACAGGATGGTTGCCACATTGGGCGAACCGTCGACAAAATAGTCGGACACGAACGCAGTGTCCGACAGCGACTGCAACTTGGGAATCAGCATCGAGGGGATGTAGGCCCAGCGCTCGTCGCCGGTCAGCGCGTTGAAGGCATGCAACATGCCGTCGTTGGCCCCGACGAAGACGGTCGGACTCGTGGCGTCGCTCACATAGTAGGGCCGCGAATGCACGATCGCACCCAATGGCGACTCGCCGCGGCGGCGATAGGTCGTGCCTTCACCAGCGCGTGATCCCCTCAGGTAATCGACCACTCCGCTGGTCAGGCTGCTTGCCTGCGATGCGGACAGATTGCCCCACAGGAACGGTATCTGGGTGCCGGTGGCATTGAGCGTGACGATCAGCCGGTTGGTGCCCTGGTTGTCCAATGCATGCGCAGCACCGCCATTCCAGGCCTGAGCGACGGCTGAAATTGTGGCCTGCGAATCCATCTTGTATGCCAGCAGGTTGCCGCCCCAGAACTCGCGCTCATACTGGCCGCGAAACAGCACCTCGGTGCCAGAGCGCAGGTCAAAGCCGGTCAGTTCGTCCTGTCCGGTGTAGCCCACCGGCTGCGTGGCCGGCGTGAACGGTGTGACCGCCAGCGCCATCTTGAGGACCAACAGCGCCGTAGCAAGCAGCGCCAGCAGGATCAATCCGGCCGGTTTGATGAATAGTCTGGACATGTTCAATCTTCCTCAGGAGCAGCTCAAAACGCTGTAATACGACTGGACCAACTTGGTGGCGCCGCGGGCACTCGTGCCACGGGCGGTAATCAGATAGGTGTTGACCTGGTTGCAGCCCGTGTTGGCACGCCCGCCAATGACCCGGCTCGAACCGCTCAGGCGGCTATTGAGCGACATCTGCTCGATCGTGTAGCGCTGGCTGGTATTGCCGGCCACGGTCAGAGAGTTGGCGTCGGACCAGGTAAGGGTCAGCGGGTTGGTATCCCGCGCGGCCGGGCGTGGCAAGACCCGCGGCAGCAAGTACGGCTTTGCAAGGTCCGCTGTGGTGAACCCGGCATCGAGGTAGTTGGTGCCGGTGCCCAACCAGCGCTCCGCCGTGGTGACGGCGGTTTCCGCATTGTTCAAGGCACTGTCCTCGAACTGCAGGTTTCCCGACAGCTTGAACTGGGTGTCCGAGGTGCTCACTGCGGTGATGCCGATCATCATGATCAGCACCAGGATCAGCAAGGCGATCACCAGGGTGGCGCCCTTTTGGCGGGCGGCGGGAGCAGCAAATCGTCGGTCCATGGTGGGCTCCTAGTTGCGCAACTGGATCACGGTCGAGAACATCTGGCGGCGAAATCCGTCGTTCTTGACGAAATCCTGCCCTGCCATGCGATAGGTGTTGGTGTTCACGTAGCCAGGCTCGACGGTGCTGTTGCGCGCGACCAGCCAAATGCGCACCGCGTTCACGTCATCCCAGACCGGCAACGCCGCGTTGGATGAATCGGCCGTCAACAGCCGTGCGTCGCTTGGGTCGACATACTGTGTCTGGCTGTTTTCGACATAACCGAACTGAACTTGAAAATGCTCGATGCCACCGGCGACCAGTTCGTCGACCATCGCACCTGCGGCATTGAGCGAGACCCGGCGCAATGACGGAACCAGCGGAACCTCGGTTGCCGCAACCGTGAACGGGCTGACGTAATACACATAGACCTGCAGCGCAAAATTGGCCAGTGGTGCAGGCGTGCCGCCAAAGACCGGCGCGGTGGTGCCGCGAAACACCTGCCCTCGTTCGTAGGTCGACTGAAAGTAGACCGTGTTGGCCGCCAGCGCCGTAGCTGGAAAAGGTGCCAGGCGACGCACCACCAGCACGTCATTGCCTGCCAGGTAGCGCGCTGCGGCAATGCAATTGGCAGCAAACGGATTCGCGTTGTCCGAACCCCAGACGCCCTGGCGCAGGTTGGTGATGAAGGTGCCGCCCAGATTGGCACCCTCCAGACACTCATTGGTGAACGCCCCGAGTGAGCCAGCGGCAATAGTGTCTGGCTCGCTATAGGAGTAGCCACGAAATCCGGCTTCGCGCATCTCGTGCTTGAGGGAATTGAGCGCGTAGCGGCCATTGCCCAGCAACTCGGCGGTCTTGTCGTTGCTGCGTGAATTGCTGGCATTGGATGCCAGCACACCGACCAGGCCGGCCAGGATTCCCAGCCCGACCGTGATCGAGATAAGCATCTCGATCAGCGTGAAGCCGGCCACATGCGCGCGACGGCGCGTGCGCGCAGGATTGGATGCCAAAGCGATATTTTTCATGGCGTCAATTCAGGATCTGTCGGCTGGCGGTGTAGAAGAACCGTTCGCCGGTGCCGGCGGCATTGGTTCCCAGTCCGGACGCTGCGTCAAAGGCCGCATTGGTCACGTCTCCCTGCCGGTCCATCCAGCTCACCGTGATGGTGTAAGTGGTCGGATTGCCGGCCACCGTCTGCACAACGGTCCAGGTACTTTGCGGCAGGGTTGCTGCAATCGCGTTCTGCCACTGCGACAAGTCGTAGTCGGCCAATGCCGTCGCTGTGCAGACAGCGACACGGCACGCGGAACTGAGTGCATTGGCAGCGCCGGAGGTTGCCAGCGCATAGGTACCAGCGACAGCCTGCTCGCGGTTGGCCTCCATGCGCTCTGCCAGGTCGGCGACCAGAAACACGGCCTGGGCGCGAAACTGGCTGCTTTGGCTCAGCCGCATCGAATAGGCCTGCAGGCCAGCAGTGCCCAGCAATGCCAGCGAAATGATGAGCAAGGTGACCAGCACCTCGATCATTGAAAAGCCGCGCTGCATGGCGCGGACCTGCGAACGGATTCGGGGTTGACGCATGGCGCTCATTCCTATGGCTTGGTGATGCCGCCGCTGGGCGCAATCGACACGTCGCGGGCCGGCGCGCCGGTCCACGCCCCACCCAGGGTCAGCGTCGCAATGGCGCCGCCGGCGCCTTGCGAACTGTTGGCGTTGAATCGAATCACGGCGGCCGATGTGATCAGCGTCAACTGAGGATCGAGCGCGGGCCGCACAACTACCGGATTGGGGTTTGCGGCAGACGTTGCGTCGCAGGCATCGTCTGCATTGGCATCGGTACACACAACCCAGCCGGCGCGCCAGTCGGTGCCTGCGCCACATCCGGTGCCGGCCGTGTTTCGAACACAGATCAAAGTGCGCGTATTGCGCTTGATCGCTTCACCCCGGGCCTGATTCAGGTCGGTGATCAGCAAACTCAATGCCGACGACTGGCGTGTCGTGCGGAGGGTTTCGCGAAACGAGGGAATCGCCACCGCTGCCAAAATGGCGGCAATGGAAATGACAATCAGCAGCTCGATGACGGTGAAACCCTGCGCGGCCTTACGAGCCATGCCGCTTGGCGACCCGGCGCGCCGCATTGACCGCTGGGCTCCAGCGGCGATTGGTTCACGAGTCGGGAGGTATCCACAGTTCATGGACGCGACAGTAACGCAGTCTGCGCGAACCCAATGCGCCAGTCCGACCAGCGGTCGCATCGCGCATCTGAACGGTAGCCACTGCGACGCGCGAGCCGGACAATCGTGACTTTATTCACAACACCAACTGCATGAGCGACGCACAGGATCTGGCCTGGATGGAGCAAGCCCTGGCACAGGCCCGGCTGGCGATCGGTTTGGCCGAACCCAATCCACGGGTCGGCTGCGTGCTGGTCAGCCCCAATGGCCAATTGCTGGGAGCCGGCCATACCCAGGCACCGGGCCAGGCCCATGCCGAGATCATGGCCTTGCGCGATGCACAGGCGCAGGGCCATGATGTGCGCGGCGCGATCGCCTATGTCACGCTGGAACCCTGTTCGCACCAGGGGCGGACCGGGCCCTGCTGCGACGCACTCGCCGCGGCAGGCATTGGCGAAGTGGTGGCGGCACTGGCTGATCCCAATCCGCTGGTCAATGGCCTGGGCTTTGCGCGCCTGCAGGCGGCCGGCGTCACCGTGCGGCTCGGCCCGGGCGCAGAGCAGGCGCGCGAACTCAATCTGGGCTTCTTCAGCCGCATGCTGCGGCGCCGGCCCTGGGTACGCATGAAAATCGCCGCTTCGCTGGATGGCAAGACCGCGCTGGACAACGGCCAGAGCCAGTGGATCACGTCGGAACAGGCACGTGCCGATGGACAGCACTGGCGCGCGCGGGCCTGCGCCGTGCTGACCGGCATCGGCACGGTGCGCGACGACAACCCGCGGCTGGACGTGCGGCTGGAATCGGCGCAGCGCCAGCCGCGGCTGGTGGTGGTCGACAGCCGGCTCGAAACGCCGCCTGATGCCAGGCTGTTTGATGCCCGGCGACCGGTCGCGATCTACGCCGCCAGCGCACCGGCCCTTCGAGCAGATGCGCTGCAGGCGCGCGGCGCGCAGCTGACCCTGCTGCCCGGCGGCAGCGAAACCACCCGGGACAAGGTCGACCTGGCGGCCATGCTGGACGATCTGGCACGCATGGAGACCAACGAGGTACATGTCGAGGCCGGCCACAAGCTCAACGGATCGCTATTGCGCGAGGGCCTGGTCGACGAATTGCTGGTCTATCTGGCGCCGCGCCTGATCGGCGCGGGACGCCCGATGGCCGCGTTCGGGCCGCTGGTGGCGCTGAGCGAGAGCCTGCCGCTGGAGTTCTTGTCCAGCACCATGATCGGGCCCGACCTGCGCCTGCTGGCGCGCCTGGCCGGGCGCGATCGCTTCTGAACCCGGCCGGGGCGCCGGGCCAATAGCGCGCAGATTTTTCGGCGGACGGCTTCAAGAACGACGGCACCGCCTCTGGGGGGCCAGGCGAAGCCTGGGTTGGGGCGCAGACTTGCCCCCACCCGGTCGACCTGCACTGGCTCGGAGCCGAACGCCGGGAGTGCCGCGCAATCTCTGAGAAAATAGCCCGATGTTCACCGGAATCGTCACCGGCGTCGGACGCATCAGCGTCGTTGGTGCCCTCGGAAGCTCTTTGGCCCATGGCAAACGCGTCACCGTGGTGTGCCCGCCGAGCTACCTGGACGATGTCGCCATCGGCGACAGCATTGCCCTCAATGGCGCCTGCATGACGGTCTGCAGCCTCGATGCGGCCACCGGCGCCGCGCAATTCGATGTGTCGGCTGAATCGCTCGACAAGACCGCCGGCCTCGATGCCACCGGCCCGGTCAACCTGGAAAAGGCGCTGCGCGCCCATGACCGCCTGGACGGTCACATCGTGGCCGGACATGTCGATGGTGTTGGCAGTGTCAGCGCCCTCGTCCAGGTTGGCGAAAGCTGGGAGTTGCGCATCGTCTGCCCCCTGGCCCTGGCGCGCTTCATGGCTGTCAAAGGCTCGGTCACGGTCAATGGTGTCAGCCTGACCATCAATCTGGTGCGCGACCTGTCCAGCGGCTGCGACATCGGCATCAACCTGATACCCCACACCATGCACAGTACTGCCCTGGGATCGCTGCAGGTCGGCTCCGGTGTCAACCTGGAGGTCGACCTGATCGCGCGTTATGTAGAACGCATGCTGGCAGGGCGCCATGGCATCGTCGGCACGGGCGATACAGCGCCGGCCGGCGCTGCTGCGGCAGTCGCCGGCGCGGGAGCGCAGCCATGAACGGCCGCATACCCGCACCCATCTCGCCGGTCGAAGACATCGTCGCCGACCTGGGGGCCGGCCGCATGGTGATCCTGATCGACGAGGAAGACCGCGAAAACGAGGGCGACCTGATCCTGGCGGCTGACCATGTCAGCGCCCAGGCCATCAACTTCATGGCCCGTTTCGGCCGCGGCCTGATCTGCCTGACCCTCACCCGCGAGCGCTGCGCCCGGCTGCAACTGGCGCCAATGGCGCTGCGCAATGGCGACAAGAAGGGTACCGCCTTCACGGTGTCGATCGAGGCCGCCGAAGGCGTGACCACCGGCATCTCGGCCGCCGACAGGGCGCGCACCGTACAGGCGGCAGTCGCGCCCGATGCCGTGCCCGACGATCTGGTGCAGCCCGGCCATATATTCCCCTTGCAGGCCATCGATGGCGGCGTGCTGATGCGCGCCGGCCATACCGAGGCTGGTTGCGATCTGGCGCAACTGGCCGGTTGCAGCCCGGCGGCGGTGATCTGCGAGATCATGAAAGACGACGGCACGATGGCGCGCCTGCCCGACCTGCAGCTGTTCGCTGCCGAGCACGGCCTGAAGATCGGCACCATCGCCAGCCTGATCGAATACCGCAGCCGGGTCGAGTCATTGCTGGAGAAGGTCGGCACACGCACCATCGAAACCGCCTACGGTGCCTTTACCGCACATGCCTTTCGCGACAAGCCCGGCCACGGTGTGCACCTGGCCCTGGTGCGCGGCCGTTGGGCGGCGGACGACGTGGTGCCGGTGCGGGTGCATGAACCGCTGTCGGTGCTCGATGCGCTGGAAGTCAACCGTGCGATGCATTCCTGGAGCCTGGACGCCTGCCTGCAACGCATGGCGCAACTCGACAAGGGCGTGGTGGTGCTGCTCAATTGCGGCGAAAGCGCCGATCAGCTGCTGGCCCAGTTCGGCGGGACCGCGCGTGCCAGCCACGGACCCGAACGCGGCCGCATGGATCTGCGCACCTATGGCATCGGCGCGCAGATCCTGCGCGAATGCGGCGTGCACAAGATGGAACTGCTGGGCAAGCCACGGCGCCTGCCCAGCATGGCCGGCTACGGCCTCGAGATCACCGGCTACATCACACACTAACAATTTTGGCGAGGCAGCAATAGAACATGTTTGGCGCAGACAAGGGGAAACTGGAGTCATCCGACAAGCGGCTGATTGGCAAGAAATTGCACATCGCAATGGTGCAGGCGCGTTTCAATGCGGCCGTCACCGACGTGCTGGCGCAGGCCTGCG
>JBBKVW010000412.1:0-3312 GCA_037968655.1 Burkholderiaceae bacterium | reverse complement strand
AACACCGGACTGGCCCGCTACAACACAGGGGGCTCGTCTGGCGAACCATTGATTTTCTTCATCGGCAGGAAGCGGGTCAGTCACGATGTGGCCGCCAAGTGGCGCGCTACGCGCTGGTGGGGTGTCGACATCGGTGACCCGGAAATGGTTGTGTGGGGCTCGCCGATCGAACTTGGCAAGCAGGATTTCATCAAGAAATGGCGCGACATTCTGTTGCGCACCCAGTTGCTGCCGGCATTCGAAATGTCAGAGGCCAAGCTCGACCAGTTCATCGCCCGCATTCGGTCGACGCGCCCACGCATGCTGTTCGGTTATCCGTCGGCGCTGAGCCTGATTGCGCGCCATGCGCAGACGCGCGGCATTGCGATGGACAACCTGGGGATACGCGTGGCCTTTGTCACCTCCGAGCGCCTGTACGACGATCAGCGGGCCCAGATCACACGCGTTTTCGGTTGTCCCGTGGCAAACGGTTATGGCGGACGTGATGCCGGTTTCATCGCGCACGAATGCCCGGCCGGTGGCATGCACCTGACCTCGGACGACATGGTGGTGGAGATCGTCGATGAGGCGGGGCAGGCGCTGGCGCCGGGCGAGGCGGGCGAAATCGTGGTGACCCATCTGGCGACCAACGACTTTCCGTTTATTCGCTACCGCACGGGTGATATTGGCGTTCTGGACACCAAACCTTGTAGTTGCGGGCGCAGCCTGCCGCTGCTCAAGGAGGTTCAAGGACGCAGCACCGATTTCGTGGTGGCTGCCGACGGCACAGCACTGCACGGCCTTGCGCTCATATACGTGCTGCGCGACCTGCCTGGCGTCAAGGCCTTCAAGGTGGTGCAGGAAAGCCTCGATCGCACCCGTGTTCTGCTGACGACCGATGCGCAATTTACAAGCCGGGCGGAGGAAATGGTGGTTAGCGGGTTCAAGCAACGGCTTGGTCCGGATGTCGAAATCTGCATCGAACATTGCGCGGACATTCCAGCCGAGAAATCGGGCAAATTTCGCTACATCGTCAGTCATGTTTCCACAGCTACCCGAACCTGAAAAATGCGCGACTTACTCTTGACTCTCATCATCATCCCTGGCTGCCTTGCCGCCTTGTGGCGACCCTGGATTGGCGTGATGCTCTGGACATGGCTGAGCATCATGAATCCGCATCGCTATGCGTACGGGTTTGCGGTTGATGCTCCCTGGGCGGCGATGGCCGCAGGTTGCACCATGCTTGGGCTTTTGATGACCCGTGATCGCGCATCACCGTTCAAAGGCAGCCCGGTTGTCTGGTTCGTCGTTTTCATCTTCTGGGTGACGCTGTCGTGGTTACTCGGGCTGGATGTATCGGGCGACTATGGGCAGTGGACCAAGGTCATGAAGATCGACATCATGCTGGTGATCTCGCTGGTGCTGTTGCACTCGCGCAAACACATTTTTGCCTTCATGTGGGTAACCGCCGGCTCGCTCGCGTTGTTGGGGGTGAAGGGCGGCATCTTTACCTTGACGGGTGGCGGTGCGCAGCGCGTTTGGGGTCCGCCCGGCTCATTCATCGAAGACAACAATGAATTTGCGCTGGCCCTGGTGACGACCATACCGTTGCTGCGTTTTTTGCATTTGCACGTCCAGCATTGGTTCGCCAGATTGGCACTTGTCGTGTCGATGCTCTTGTGCGCGATCGCAGCCATTGGCTCACATTCCCGTGGCGCGCTACTTGCAATCGTCGCAATGGCTGCGGCCTTTTGGTGGCGCAGCAAGGAAAGCAGATTAAAGATGGGGGTCGTATTGGCAGGTCTTTCGTTCGGCATGCTCGCGTTCATGCCGGCCGAGTGGACCGCACGCATGGAATCCATTAGCGACTATGAAAAAGACGGATCGGCCCTGGGGCGCCTCAACGCCTGGATAGTGGCCTGGAATATTGGCCTTCGATACCCGCTTGGTGTCGGGTTCAATCCCAGGCGGCCAGAGATATTTTTGCAGTTTGCGCCTGATCCAAATTCCATGGCTGCGGCCCATAGCATCTATTTTCAGGCCATGGGAAATCACGGAATGATCGGATTGGCCATCTTCCTGGCGATCTGGATTACCACCTGGTATTCAGCTGGATGGTTGCGCACACAGAGCAATCTGACGCCAGAGACGCAGTGGACTGCCGATCTGGGCGCCATGTGTCAGGTATCCCTGTTCGGATTCTTGGTGGGCGGTGCTTTCTTGAGCCTGGCGTATTTCGATCTGCCGTACAACATCATGGTGATGGTGGTGCTCACACGTGCCTGGGTGGCCAAGTATGGAATGGCGACCGAAGCCGTTGAGCACCCGCGATGGATGACTGCATTGGGGCTGGCCTGGTCAAGGAAAGCGACTTGAGATGCTGATCAAATCCTTGTTGACTCTGCGATCGCCGGCGGGAAGGCAAGGGCGCCTGTCAGTACTCATGTTTCACCGGGTGCATGCGCAGATCGACCCGCTGTTCTCCCATGACATGCATGCACAGCGCTTCGATGAAATCTGCCGCTGGCTCAAATCCTGGTTTCAGGTTCTTCCACTTGACCAGGCGGTTGCACAGCTCGCGGCCGGCGCATTGCCACCACGCGCTGCCGCGATTACCTTTGACGATGGATATGCAGACAACCATGATGTTGCCTTGCCAATTCTCCAACGCCATGGCTTGTGCGCCACGTTCTTCATATCCACCGGATTTCTGGATGGCGGTCGGATGTGGAATGACACTGTGATAGAGGCCATTCGCGCCTGTCAGTCGCCTGTTCTGGATCTGAGCGAAATCGGTTTGGGTCGGCATAGCCTAGATTCAGGCTTGAATCGCTGTTTGACAGTCGAAGCGCTGTTAGGACAGATCAAGTATCTCGAACCGCAAATGCGGCAAGAAGCCGTGAGATTTGTTCAGCGCTGTGCCGGCGAGCCGCTGCCAGACGACTTGATGATGACGTCACACCAGACTCGCCGCATGTATGAGGCTGGGATGCAGATTGGCGCGCACACCTGTACGCATCCCATCCTTTCGAGTCTGACTGACGTCGATGCGCGAGCTGAAATTGCTGGGGGCAAAAGGGCGCTGGAAGCGCTGTTGCAGCAACCCATCACTCTATTTGCCTACCCCAACGGGAAACCAGGCAAGGACTACCTGGCCGAGCATGTGCAGATGGTGCGGGAAGCTGGATATTCGGCGGCAGTATCAACCGCGCCCGGCGTATCGGCAATGGACGCAGACCCGTTTCAATTGCCCCGTTTTTCTCCTTGGGATCGGAGCAAACTGATGTACGGCATCCGGATGCTGGCAAACTTGCACAACGCCCAACCGCAGGC
>JBBKVW010000411.1:0-18968 GCA_037968655.1 Burkholderiaceae bacterium | reverse complement strand
ACGGGTGTGTCGGGATCGGGCAAGTCCACGCTGGTCAATGACACCCTGTACGCCGCGGTGGCGCGCCAGCTCTACCGCGCGCACGGCGAGCCGGCGCCACACGCGGAAATCCAGGGCATTGAATACTTCGACAAGGTCATCAATGTCGACCAGTCGCCCATCGGTCGCACGCCGCGCAGCAATCCGGCCACCTACACCGGCATGTTCACGCCCATCCGCGAGCTGTTCGCCGGCGTGCCGGAGTCGCGTGCGCGCGGCTATGACGCCGGTCGCTTCAGCTTCAACGAGGCCGGTGGCCGCTGCGAGGCCTGCCAGGGAGACGGCGTGAATAAGGTCGAGATGCATTTTTTGCCCGACGTCTACGTGCCGTGCGACGTGTGCCGTGGCAAGCGCTACAACCGTGAGACGCTGGAGGTGCAGTACAAGGGCCGCAACATTGCGCAGGTGCTGGACCTGACGGTGGAGGCGGCGTTCCAGTTTTTCGAGGCCGTGCCGACCATCGCGCGCAAGCTGCAGACGCTGCTGGACGTGGGCCTGTCCTACATCAAGCTGGGCCAGTCGGCGACCACGCTGTCGGGCGGCGAGGCGCAGCGCGTCAAGCTGGCGCTGGAGCTGTCCAAGCGCGACACCGGCCGCACGCTGTACATCCTGGACGAACCCACGACAGGTCTGCATTTCGCCGACATCGCCATGCTGCTCAAGGTGCTGCAGCATCTGCGCGACGCCGGCAACACCATCGTCGTGATCGAGCACAACCTGGATGTGATCAAGACCGCCGACTGGATCATCGACATGGGCCCCGAGGGTGGGGCTGGTGGCGGGCGTGTGGTGGCAAGCGGCACGCCGGAGGATGTGGCGGCGAATCCGCACAGCCATACCGGCACGTATCTGCAAAAGGTGCTGTAGCCCGGCGCGTGCAGCCAGGCGCCTGCGTTGCGGCTGCGCCAGGCGCCAGAAAGTTCAGTGCTGCGACACCGACGCAATGAACGTGCGCAACAGCGCGATGGCTTCATCCTCTGCGTCCGGCACCACCCCATGGCCGCACTGCGCAAATTCGCGGTAGTGCAGCAACTCGGGGCGGATTGCCGCTGCGATGTCGCGCTGGCATTCAATCGGGCACATCGGATCCAGCTCGCCGCCCAGCACCAGGGTCGGGCAGGCAATGCGGGCCAGTCGTGCCAGGATGTCGAAGCTGCGTCCCTCGCCGTGCGGGCGGTTGAACCATGCGGTAACTGCCCCATTGAAGCGGATGCGCTGCACGGTATCCGGGTCCTGCGCTGTCGTGGTGTACAGCGGCAGCGCGATTTCGAGCCAGGCCTTGAGCACGTCAGGGCTGGTGTCGCCATCGATGAAACGGCGCCGGGCCAGTTCGCCCACCGCCGCGCCGCCAAGCCGGCCAAACATGTCGACCTTGGCCTGCGCGTGGGCCGCCTGCTGCGCCGAGGTGCTGACCAGCACCAGCGCGCCCGGATGCTCAGGATAGCGGGTTGCGTATTCCATCGCCACCATGCCGCCGAACGATGCGCCGTACACGATCGGGCGCTCGATCTGCAGCGCCTGGCAGAACCCGTGCACGTCATCGGCCCATTGCGCCATGTTCCAGCTGGACTCGTCCGTCGCATCGCTGCGGCCATTGCCGCGATGGTCCAGATACACCACCTGGGCGACGTCGGACAGCCTGGAAAACACCGGCTTGTACAGAGAGTGATCGGCGCCCGGACCGCCATGCAGCAGCAGCAGGGTCGGCATGGCGACCATCTGCGCGCCCTGTGCGCGCAGGCCGCAGCCTTCGACATCGAAGTAAAGACGGGCGCCGTTGACCAATAGCCTCATCGAGCCACCGGTCGGGTTTGCTGGCGCAGCACCAGTTGCGCCAGCAAGCCGCCGGTGGTCAGGGTCAGCATCAACAGTCCCAGGTAGGTGGCGCCATTGAGCGGCAACAGTCCCGTTGCATAGCCGGCCGCGGCGCCGGTCCATTGCTGCATCAGGCCGGCCACGGCAGCGGCCGAGCCGGCCAGGCCCGGTACCAGGCCAACGGTGCCAGCCAGGCAGGGTGGCATCAGGAAACCATGCCCGATCCCCAGCAGCATCAGCGGCATCGCAAAGGCCAGCGGCGCATCCAGGCCGGCCAGTGCCAGCGCCAGCATCAGGCAAATGCCGCACAAGGCCAGCAACTGGCCCACCAACATCAGGCGGCGTTCGCCATGGCGCTTGACCAGCGCGCTGGTGAGGTAGTTGCCGATGAAGTAGGAGAGTGGCACCAGCGCGATGTACCAGCCCACGCCCTGCGGGCCGACGCCGTAGCTGCCCAGTACAAAGGGGGCGGCGGCCAGGAAGGCGAAAAACGATGCCGTGCTCAAGGACAGGATCGCCACATACAGCAGGAAGGCCTGCTTGCGCGCCAGTCGCACATAGGCGGCGCGCATGTCACCGAACCAGTGCGTGCCCGGCACCAGCGTCTTGCGATCGGGCGCAATACCACGCCAGGTGGCGATCAGCAATAGCACGGCCAGCGCGGCGATCAGCACGAAGTTCGCCTGCCAGCCATAACGCACATGCAGCTGCCCGCCGATGATGGTCCCCAGTGGCGGTGTCAGCCCCATCGTCATGCCGACATAGGCCATGATGCGCGTGCGCTCGGGCCCCTGGAACAGGTCCTGCACCATCGATCGCCCCACCACCATGCCGGCCGCGCAGCCCGCGCCCTGCAGCACCCGCGCCGCTGTCAGCGCGCGCAGGTCGCCGGCCAGTGCTGCCAGCAGCGATCCGGCCGCAGCCAGGGCCAGCCCGATCATCAGAATCTGCTTGCGGCCATGGCGGTCCGACAGCGGGCCGTAGACCAACTGCAAGCTGCCAAAGGCGACCACGAAGGCGCTGAAGGTCAGTTGTACGCTGGCTTGCTCGGCACCGAAAATGCGGCCCCACTGCTGCATCGAGGGCAGGCAGATCGTCATCGCCAGCAGCCCGAAAGTGATCTGTGCCACCAGATTGGCGATCATCCAGTTGCTGGGTGGTTGGCGGGGTGGATCGTCCGTCATGCGCCGCTGAATTCTTGGTGGATTGAGATGCGCGCAGGTGGCTGCCGGTGAATTGACCCGAGGGCCCGTTCCAATGCTGCGCCATTGCATTGTCAGCGCAGTTCGACGACCTGCGCGCAGGGCCGTGGCCGCGTACAAAGGCTGCCGCAACGGCCCCGCGCCGGGGTGCACAATGGCGAAAAGACCCAGGAGCCGCCATGAAAATCCGTGAAATCACCACCGGCCTGCAGTTCCCCGAAGGCCCGGTCGCGATGGCCGACGGTTCGGTGATCCTGGTCGAGATCGCACGCGGCACGCTGAGCCGGGTCATGCCCGATGGGCGCATCCAGGTGCTGGCCGACCTGGGTGGCGGCCCCAATGGGGCGGCGATCGGCCCCGATGGCGCGGTCTATGTCTGCAACAACGGCGGCTTCAATTTTCATACCGAGGACGATGGCTGTTTTCGGCCGGTAGCGCAGGCCGACAAATATTCCGGCGGGCGCATCGAGCGTGTCAATCTGGCGACCGGCAAGTCCGAGCGCCTGCTTGATGCGGTCGATGGCATTGCGCTGCGTGGTCCCAACGACATCGTGTTCGATGCGCACGGTGGCTACTACTTCACCGACCTTGGAAAAGTCCGGGCCCACGATATGGACCGTGGCGGCGTGTTCTACGCCCGCGCCGATGGTGGCCCGGCGCATGCGATTGCGCGGCCGGTCATGACGCCCAACGGCGTTGGCCTGTCACCCGACGGCAAGACCCTGTATTACGCCGAGACCGAAGGCGCACGCGTCTGGGCATTCGACATCGTGGCGCCGGGCCAGGTGCGCAAGGACCCCTGGCCATCGCCGCATGGCGGGCGCATGGTGGTGGCCGCACCCGGTGGCCACTACCAGCGCTTTGATTCGATGGCGCTGGCGGCCGATGGCCGCCTGTGCGTGGCCACGCTGATCCACGGCGGCATCACCATCGTCGCGCCCGATGGCTCGGCCAGCGAACATATCGCGCTGCCGGACCGCTACACCACCACTATCTGCTTTGGCGGCAAGGACATGCGCACCGCCTTCGTGACCCTGTCGGGCAGCGGCCGCCTGATTGCCATCGACGACTGGCCGGTCGCCGGGCTTGCCCTGGAGCACCTGGCCTGAGTTCGGTTGGGCGACTTGCGGGCAAGATTTATTTTCGACCAAAGGAGACAACACGGCCAAGGACTTCAGCAGCATGGAGGACAGCAACCGCTCGTCCAACGTGTCGATTCACGACGTATCCAGCCCGGCGCGTCGGGTGCTGCTGCAAGGCGGTGGTGCCGCCGCGCTGGTGGCCCTGCTGGCGCCGCTGGCCGCTAGTACGATGGCGGCCGGAGCAGCTAGCGGCGCCAAACTGGGTTTCAAGGGCATACCAGCCGGCTTGGGCGACAAGCTGGTGGTGCCCGACGGCTATGTGGCAAAGGCGATCGCGGCCTGGGGCGAGCCGATCGGCGTGCCGGACAACATGCCGGCCTTCAAGTTCGATGCGTCCAACAGTGCCGCCGAGCAGGCGGTGCAAATGGGCATGCACCATGACGGCCTGGAGTACTTCGCGTTGGGCGGCAGTTCCAGCCGCGGCCTGATTGCGATCAACCACGAATACACCGACGACGGCCTGTTGCATGTGGGCGGCTTCAACAACATGAACGCCGAGAAAGTCAAGAAGTCGCAAAACGCGCATGGCCTGGCCGTATTCGAGGTCGAACGCAAGGGCGATAACTGGCAGATGGTGCGGCCCTCGCGTTATGCGCGGCGCTTTACGATGGACACGCCATTCACGGTGCAGGGGCCGGCGGCCGGCCACGCGCTGATGAAAACCGCCGCCGACCCCACCGGGCGCACCGTGCTGGGCACGCTGAACAACTGCGCCAGCAGCCAGACGCCCTGGGGTACCTATCTGTCGGTCGAGGAAAACTGGATGTTCTATTTCGGTCATGGCGACAAGCCCGATGTCCACCATCGCCGCTGGGGCGCGCGCAAGGACGGCGCCTATCAGTGGGAGAAATTCGACGCCCGCTTTGACGCCGAGAAAAACCCGAACGAACCGAACCGCTTTGGCTGGGTGGTCGAGGTCGACCCGATGGACCCGACCAGCACCCCGATCAAGCGCACCGCGATAGGCCGCGCCGCGCACGAAGGCGCCTGGGTCGGCGTCACCAAGGACGGGCGCGCCGTGGTCTATTCCGGCGAGGATGCGCGCTTCGAATACATCTACCGCTTCGTCAGCCGCGACAAGATCGCTGCCGGTGGCGCCAAGGCCAATCGCGAGCTGCTGGACCACGGCACACTGGCGGTTGCGCGGTTCGACGCCGACGGGCGCGGCACCTGGCTGCCGCTGATCCACGGCCAGGGCCCCTTGACGGCGGCCAATGGATTTGCCGACCAGGGCGAGGTGCTGATCAAGTCGCGCCAGGCCAGCGACCTGCTCAAGGCGACCAAGATGGACCGACCCGAATGGCTGGCCATCGACAAGGCCAGCGGCTGGATCTATTGCACGCTGACCAACAACAGCCAGCGCGGCGACGCCAACCGCCCGGGTGTCGATGCCGCCAATCCGCGTGCCAACAACACCATGGGCCAGATCATCCGCTGGAAGGAAGACGGCGACTATGACGGCGCCGGATTCCAGTGGAACCACCTGGTGCTGGCGGGCGACCCGGCCAACGCGCGCGCCGAGGCCAGGGGCAATATCAAGGGCGACATCTATGGCGGCCCGGACGGCATCGGATTTGACACGCGCGGAGTCTTGTGGATCCAGACCGACGCCGCAGCAGCGCAGATGTACAAGGGCGAGTTCGAGAACATCGGCAATAACCAGATGCTGGCCTGCGACCCGGCCACCGGCGAGACGCGTCGCTTCCTGACCGCGCCCACCAACTGCGAGGTGACCGGCGTGACCTTTACGCCCGACAGCCGCACCATGTTCATCAGCATCCAGCACCCGGGCGAGACACCGAGCGAGCGCAGCGATCCCGCCGATCCGGACAAGTATTCGAACTGGCCGGACTATGCGCCCAACGGCCGGCCGCGCTCGGCCACGGTGGTGATTCGCAAACGCGACGGGGGCGTGATCGGGACCTGATCACGCTTGGGTGCCCTGTAACGCTGGCATCGGAAGTCGATGCCAGCGCGAAACGAAGCACGCCGTAGCGTTGCTAGTCACCAGTGTCTCCATCGTGTGGTCGCCATGGCCCTTGCGCATCAGCGACAAGCGTGTGTTGCCGGTGTCGGCCGTGACGGAAGGCTAGATTTCGCCTACTGCGCGCAGCACGGTCTGAATCACGTCGGCGCTGATCCGGAAATCCGATGCGTGCAGATGCGCGAAACGCGCCTTCGCGGATTCGATCAGGCCATGTCTTTTCGCGAACCCGATGACCGCAGCGGTGCCGGTGACCTGAATGCCAAGTTCCGTGGCGACTGTTCGCGCGGCGCGCTCGTCCAGCAAGATAACTGCGTTGCCGGTCCCGACCGATAGCGCGATGTGAATGCAGTCGGTCTCGCCTTCATCCAGGTCAGGGACCGCCAAGGACGGCGCGGCAATGGCCTTGTTCCAGACCCTGAGCGATTTGCGTTTGATGGCCGCGGCAATTGCTTGCTCGCCACGCGCCGCCATGCCGGGCAGTACTTCGCGCTGGACCGATGGCGGAATCCAGACTTCCTTGAACAGGGCGGGCAGCCAATCCAGGCCATCGACGATCGCAAGTCCGATCAGCGGACTTGCGTCGCTTATGACGAGGCGAGCCATTGATCAAGCGTTTCCATGTCGCGCCCGACCTCGCTCGCGTCATGCGTCACCACCGAAATGCCCAGCCGCGAGACATGCGCAATGAAGCTTGCCAGCGGCATTTGGGCCATCCTGGCGCTGCGCACCAGCGACAGGCCACCATCGCGAAAGAGCGCAGTGGCCAATGCCACGCGCGCGCCCGGTTCTGCAAGCAGTTTGCCCGACTGCAGCCCGATCATCACGGCATCGGGCTGATCGCGGTTCATGACCACCACCACGCCGTCGCGGGCATTGCGCAGTGCTTCACTCGGATTGTTCTTGAGAGCTGAGACGTTCACCAAGTGCATTTCATTCCCCTTTACCATAGGAAGATCATATGGGAATATTACATGGGAATCAATCGGGTGCGGCGTGATGCCCGCGACGCCTAACCCGCGCTCCACCGAGCGGCTCTGCACGGGCCAAACGGTAGCCTCTGTTTCGCCTGGCTATTTCGGGGATGCCCAGACGACGGGCAACTCCTGGTTGCGCCGCTTCAGCCTTTGCTGACCGTCGTGTGGCCGCCAAAGCCCTTGCGCATCAGCGACAGGAGCTTGTTGCCGGTGTCGGCCTTGCCCTGCGATGCGAAGCGCGCCATCAGCGCGGCCGAGATCACGGGTATCGGCGTGCCCTGGCGGATCGATTCATCGACCGTCCAGCGGCCTTCGCCGGAATCGGCAACCACCGGGGCTACTGCGTCGATCGCACCCGGCTCCTGCAGTGCGGTCGTGGTCAGGTCGAGCAGCCAGGAACGCACCACGCTGCCGTGGCGCCACAGTTCTGCGACGTCGCCCAGCTCGGGCGTCAGGTCCGGTCGGGCGGCCAGCAGGGCAAAGCCTTCGGCATAGGCCTGCATCATTCCGTATTCGATGCCGTTGTGCACCATCTTGGTGAAATGGCCTGCGCCGCTGGGGCCGCAATGCAGCCAGCCGCGATCGGGTGCCGGTGCCAGGCACTGCAGGAGCGGAGTGAGTGCCGCCAGCGCCTTTTTCTCGCCACCCGCCATCAGGCAATAGCCTCCCTCCAGGCCCCATACCCCGCCCGACACGCCGCAGTCGACGAAATCGATGCCCAGCGTTTTCCAATGTTGTGCGCGCGCCTGTGATTCGAGGTAATTGGCGTTGCCACCGTCCACCAAAACATCGCCGCGTTGCAGTAGCGGCTCCAGTTCCACCATGGTCTGCTCGGTGATGGTGCCTGCCGGCAGCATCAGCCAGACCAGGCGCTGTCCGGACTGTGCCTGCACGCTGGCGGCCAACGACTCATGCAACTGCACGCCGGACTCGCCAGCCAGTGCCTGGCGTGCTTCGGTCGACGGGTCAAAGCCGTGCACGGTGAAGCCGCCGCGCGCAAGGCGACGCGCCATGTTGGCGCCCATGCGGCCCAGGCCGATGATGGTGGGGCTGGGGGTCGCGTTGGAAGTTGGCATGGTGTGGTTCTCAGGGGTTGGCTGATCTGATCGCAAGTTTCGCAGAGGTAGTGATTGCGGTTCAAATCGACAGGCTCAGGCCAGCACGGTTTGCACGTTCTGCTCGAGCGCCACGTTCGGACGGCTTTCGATTGCGGCACGACTTGGCTTGGCACTAGCCAGGTTTTGCCGTTCGTTGCGGCGGCAAGGCAAAAAAGAAAAGGATCGAGCCGCTGCCAGCGGTCAGCGCCAGCACGGTAAAGCCGGCCCGGTAATTTCCGGTCAGATCAGCCAGCATGCCGGCCACCAACGGCCCCGCAATCTGGCCCATGGCAATGATGACGGCCGACAGGCCCAGGATCATGCCGATTGCGTTGCGGCCGAAATAATCGGCCCGGATCGACTGCATCAGCGGTCCGCGCAAACCCCAGGCCACGCCATGCAATAGCGCGAACGCGGCCACCTGGGCCGGATGACTGGCATAGGTCAGCAGCAAAAGGCCCAGCATGTGGCCGAGCATGCAGCAGGCCGCCAGCAGGCGCTTTTCGAAGCGGTCACCGATGGTGGCGCTGAGCAGGACGCCACCAACCTGGCCGAAGGTCAGCAGCATGATGAAAAAGGCCGCCTGGGTGACCGAATAGCCCAGGCCTTCCTTCATGTGGCTGATCGCATGCACATTGACAGCGGTCACCACCAGCAGCGCAAAACCGTGACCCAAGGCCAGCAGCCAGAAGGCCCGGGTGCGCAAGGCCTCGCGCACGGTGAATTCGGGTCGGGCGTTGCGCCGGCCATCCACGTCGCCCAGCAACTGGGTGGGCCCCTCGGGCAGGCCGTCGACCGTCTCGCCATGGTCCTGTGGGCGCCAGCGGATCACCCGCGCCAGTGGCAGGCCCAGCGCAATGATGATGATGCCCGAGGCGAATGCCGTGCTGCGCCAGCCCCAGACCGTCATGCTCCAGGCGACCACAGGAACCATCACGCCGCCCAGCGCCAGCCCCATGCTCATGACCGACAGCGCACGCGCCCGGTAGCGCTCGAACCACTGGATCAACGACACCGTCAGCGGAAAGTAGCCACCCAGGCTGACGCCGACCGCCATCAAACCGGCGCAGGCGTAAAAGCCGAGCAGCGAATCGATCTGGCTCAACAACAGGAAACCGCTGCCGAAAATCAGCATGCCAATCTGCAACATGGCGCGCGGGCCGAACCGGTCCAGCAGCCAGCCCAGGGCCGGGCCCAGAATGGCGCTTTCGACCGATTGCAGCGCGGCTGCGCCCGACAAGGCGGTCTTGCTCCAGCCACGCTGCTCCGACAGCACCGCCACATAGGCACCGAACGACTGCATCAGAAGCGCCGATTGCAGAAACTGGATCGCGCCTGCCGCGCCGGCCATGCGCCAGCCGTAAAAGACCTTCATGCGCAACCCGTCCTCTTGCGCATGGCGCTGAAATCAGACCGGGCGGCCGATCAGCGGGTAGGCCGGGTCGGTGTAGCCCGGCGTTGAGGGGTGCCCCGGGGGCACCAGCGAATCGACCAGGGCCTCGTCGGCCGCGTCGAGCTGGAAATCGATGGCCGGAAAATAATCCTGCCACTGCGCCAGCGTGCGCGGGCCGGCGATTACCGCACTCAGGATCGGGTTGGCCAGCACCCAGGCGGTGGCAAATTGCGCCAGCGTCACGCCGCGTGCCTGCGCATGTTTGCCCAGCGTTTGCGCGATCTGCAGCGACTCCTGGCGAAACTCGGTCTGCACCATGCGCATGTCGGCGCGCCCGGCGCGGGTGCCGGCCTCGGGCGCTACGCCCGGCGCGTATTTGCCGGTCAGCACGCCACGCGCGATCGGGCTGTAGGAGGCCACGCCAATGCCGTAGTGGCGACAGGCCGGCAGTATCTCGACTTCGGGCATGCGGTTGAGCAGGTTGTAGTAGGGCTGACAGACCACAGGCTGGGGCACGCCCAGTTGCGCCGCAACGCGCACCATCTCGGCGATGCGCCAGCCGCGAAAATTCGACACGCCCCAATAGCGGATCTTGCCGCTACGCACCATGTCGCCCAGCGCGCACACAATCTCTTCCATGTCCATGCCGGCCACATCGCGGTGCAGGTAATAAATATCGATGTGCCCGGTTTGCAGCCGGCGCAAGCTGTCCTCGAGCGCGCGCATCATCCAGCTGCGCGAGTAATGGCCTTCGTTGGGTCGATCCGACATGGCATTGCCGAGCTTGCTGGCCAGCACCCAGTCATGGCGACGTTCCTTGATCAGCGCGCCAACCATCTCTTCCGACGCACCCTTGGTGTAGACATCGGCGGTATCGATGAAATTGACCCCGTTGGCGTGGGCATGGGCGACGATATTGGCCGCTTCTGCCTGTTCGGTCTGGTCGCCAAACATCATTGCGCCAAGGCACAGTGTGGATACGCGCAGATTGCTTCTGCCAAGATTTCGGTATTGCATGGTGGGCCTGCTCTGGTCTGGTGGTAAGGCCAATCTTACAGAAACATGCTGCTGTTGGCGGCCCTGGTCTTGGAACTTGGGGCCTGGCCTCCACCTCCTAGAATGAATGCGCCCGATTGCCGGCGACTTGACCGATCCAAAAAACCAACTCCAATCGCCCATGGTTCCACACCTTGTCACCGCACTGACCGGCCCCATCAATGAACTCGAACAGCGCGTGCTGGACTCCACGCCGGCGATCGAACGCTGGTTCCGGCTCGAATGGATGGAGCACACCCCGCCCTTTTACAGTTCGGTCGATATCCGCAACGCCGGCTTCAAGCTGGCGCCGGTCGACACCAACCTGTACCCCAGTGGCTGGCAGTACCTCACGCCGGCGATGATGCCGCTGGCAGTGCAGGCCGCGATGGCCGCGATCGAGAAAATCTGCCCGGAGGCGCGCAACCTGCTGATCGTGCCCGAGAACCCGACCAAGGACACTTTTTACCTGGCCAGCGTGGCGCAGTTGCAGCGCATCTTCCACATGGCGGGCATGAATGTGCGCATTGGCTCGATCAATCCCGAGATCAAGAAGGTCACGACCATTGAATTACCGACCGGCGAGAAGATCAAGCTCGAGCCGGTGGTGCGCAACAAGCGCCGCCTGGGCGTGAAGGATTTCGACCCCTGCACCATTTTGCTCAACAACGACCTGAGCGCCGGCGTGCCTGGCATCCTGGAAGAACTGCACGAACAATACCTGCTGCCACCGCTGCATGCGGGCTGGTTCACGCGGCGCAAGAGCCGGCATTTCCAGAGTTACGAGGAGGTGTCCAAGCGCTTTGGCAAGTTGCTGGGCGTGGACCCCTGGCTGATCAACCCGATGTTCAACAAATGCGGCGAGGTCGACCTGGGTAGCGACGCCGGCATGGAATGCCTGACCACCAACGTCGACGCGCTGCTGACCAAGGTGCGGCGCAAGTACAAGGAATACGGCATCAACGAAAAGCCCTTTGTCGTCGTCAAGGCCGACGACAGCAGCACTGGCTTTGGCGTCATGACGGTGCGCGACGTGAAAGACCTGGCCCGGGTGCGCGCCACTGGCAAGTCGCGCACGCCGGTGCCGCTGGAGGTCATCGTGCAGGAAGGCGTGCTGACCAATGAACGCATGAACGACGCCATGGCCGAGCCGGTGGTCTACATGGTCGACCGCTATGTGGTGGGCGGCTTTTACCGGGTGCATGCCGGGCGTGCCAGCGACGAAACCCTCAATGCGCCAGGCTCCAGCTACGTGCCATTGGCGTTTGCCGAGAGTGCGCACTTACCGCAGCCGGGTGTGCGGCCCGGGGCCAGTGCGCCCAACCGCTTCTATATGTATGGCGTGATCGGCCGCCTGGCCATGTTGTCCGCCAGCTACGAACTCGAAGCCACTGACCCGCAGGCCGAGGTCTACGACTGAGACTGTCGGGTCCGGCGGTAGTTGCTGCGGTGCAACATTTTGCGCCGTCACTGTTGTTTTAGAGTCCGTCGCTGGTTCCTGACCCGCGTTCGCAGGCGCACAATCGCAGGCTTCGAATCATCCAAGTCCGGCGCCGCCAAAGTCGTTGGGCGAGCCAGTGTCTTCGTCCAAATCCTCTCTTGCAGCATTGACGCTGGGCGCCATCGGCGTCGTCTACGGCGACATCGGCACCAGCGTGCTGTACGCGATGAAGGAGGTGTTCAACTCGGGGCACGTGCCGTTCACGCCGCAGAACATCTACGGCATCCTGTCGATCTTCTTCTGGACCCTGACCGTCATCGTCTCGGTCAAATACGTGGTGCTGGTACTGCGCGCCGACAACAACGGCGAGGGCGGCCTGGTGGCGATGCTGGCGCTGGCCTCGCAGGCGGTCAAGGGCAGCCCCCGCCTGCGCCGGGTGTTGCTGGTCGTCGGCATCTTCGGCACCTCGCTGTTCTACGGCGACGGTGTCATCACGCCGGCGATCTCGGTGCTGTCAGCGGTGGAGGGCCTGGAGGTCCTGTCGCCCGACTTCAAGACCTATGTGGTGCCGCTGACCCTGGTGATACTTTTCATGCTGTTTGCGGTGCAAAAGCGCGGCACCGGCGGCATCGGCAAGTTCTTCGGGCCGATTACCCTGGTCTGGTTCGGCGTCATCGCATTCATGGGCGTGGTGCATATCGCGCATGACCCGCAGATCCTGGCCGCCATAAGCCCGCATTACGCGCTGTCATTCATGGTGCACAACCCGCTGGTGACCTTCATCATCCTGGGCGCCGTTGTTTTGTGCGTCACAGGGGCCGAGGCCTTGTACGCCGACCTGGGGCATTTCGGCAAGCGGCCGATCCGGCTGGCCTGGTTCTCGGTTGTGATGCCGTCGCTGACGCTGAACTATTTTGGCCAGGGCGCGCTGCTGTTGCGCAATCCCGAGGCGGTCAAGAACCCGTTTTACCTGATGGCGCCCGATTGGGCGCTGATCCCGCTGCTGATACTGGCCACCATGGCCGCGGTCATTGCTTCGCAGGCACTCATAACCGGCGCGTTCAGCGTGACCAAGCAGGTGATCCAGCTGGGCTATCTGCCGCGGCTGGACATCCACCACACCAGCGTGCGCGACACCGGGCAGATCTACATACCGCTGGTGAACTGGGGTCTGTTTGGCACCATCGTGCTGGCCGTCGTGCTGTTTCGTTCGTCCAGCAATCTGGCCTCGGCCTATGGCATCGCGGTTTGCACCGACATGCTGATCACGACCATCCTGACCATTTTTCGTAATCCGCTACAAGTGGAACTACCCGCTTGCACTGTGCATAGCAGCAACCGGCTGGTTTTTTGTCGTCGACTTCGCCTTCTTCGCGTCCAACTTGATGAAGCTGTTCGAAGGCGGCTGGTTTCCGCTTGCCATCGGCGGCATCGTGTTCACGCTGATGATGACCTGGAAGGAAGGTCGGCATCTGCTCAACGAGGCGCTGCGTGCCGACGCGATCGACCTCAAGGATTTTCTGGAATCGGTGTTCGTCGCCCCGCCGGTGCGCGTGGCCGGCACTGCGGTGTTCCTGACCGCCGACACCGGTACCGTCCCCAATGCCCTGCTGCACAACCTCAAGCACAACAAGGTGCTGCATGAGAACAACCTGTTCGTCACCGTGCGCACGCATGAAGTGCCCTGGATCGGCATGCACAAGCGCATCGAGATCGAATCATTGGGCCACCATTGCTGGCAGGTCGTCGTGCACTATGGCTTCAAGAACGACCCCGATCTGCCCAAGGCCTTGAACCTGATCCGCACGCAAGGTTGCGACCTCAACCCGATGACGACCAGCTACTTCCTGTCGCGCGACACCGTGGTGCCCACCATCGGCAGCGGAATGGCGCCGTGGCGCGAAAAGCTGTTTGCCCAGATGCACCGCAACGCCAGCGCCGCGGCCGATTTTCTCAAGCTGCCGAACAACGCGGTGGTGGAACTGGGATCGAAGATCGAGATCTAGCGGCACGCGCCATGGCAGTGCCCGTCATGTGGCGCTTGGCGCTTGGCGCTTTGGCGCCTTGACGCCGCGCCGCTCATCTGCGTTTGACGCGACGACTGCCAATGGTGATTGCCATAGCCAGCATCAGCAATGACAGCGTCGATGGTTCCGGGATCGCGCGGGGGGCCACCGGTTCGCCATAGATGAAATCGTCCATGACGACCACGTTGGCGGAAATATTGGTCGATGCCAGGATCTGATTGCCGCTGGTGATACGCACGCGCGCCACGATCGGGCCTTCGATGAACTCGACACCCAGAAAAGACAGGGTCTGGTCGCCTGGCGTGTTCTGTACGAAGTAATGCCCGAGCAGCTGATCGGCCAGGTCGAAGAACTCGATGCCCGTGGTGTCTTCCAGATCGACGTTGGTAAAAACCGCGCCGAACCCCCTGGTTACCCCAGGCGTGGTCGTGCCGGGTACGAAAAAGCGCACATCGGTGATGGTGCTGCCCAGCGCTGTGAACAATCGCTGCGCGCTGAATGGCGCGAAGAGGCCAGGGTAGGTGGCGTTGATGTTGCCAAAATCGATCGTCCCGACGCCGGAGTTGGCGCTGACCTGAAAGCCGCTACCGGGCGTCGCCATCACGATGCCGCGTGGGCTGTTGACATTGAAAAAGTTCCCGGGCAGGGCGTTGGTGGCGGCAAACGAATCGGGCACGCCATCCCAGTTGATCTCACGTCGGCCAAAACCGAACGAGCCCGGGACGTTGGCATTGAGCGTGCCAAGCGAAGCACGATATGCGTCTACCTGCGACTGGATTGCGGCCGCGTTCGCCCCTGCTGCGGAAAAAATGAGCGGATCGGCTTGCGCCATTGCCACTGCGCAGGCCAGAGCCGCGCCGAACACGATACGAGAGCACTGCATGCCGATCTCCCAAAGTAGTGGTCGACCTTGCCGAAGCGGCTGTAGGCGGCAATCACTGGTTCGGATCTGTAGCAAGAACCGTGCGCGCCAGACTTATTGCTGATGAATCAAGGGTCCTGGCCCTCATGTCGATTGCCACTGTAAACCCGGCCGACACCCGCGATGTGACGGACGTGGCGCAATCCGATCCCAAGGTACGTCAAACCATGCCAGAGTTGTCAGAATCGGGAATACGAAACCGCGAGGCCCAACATGAACAAGCGTGAACTCCTGACCATGTCCACAGCCGCTGCCATCGGCCTGGTCCCCGCAGCGTCCGCGCAAGTCGGCGTCACCGGGCCGACACTGCTGACCGTCAGCGGTGAAATTGGCCGGACCAACCGCGGGCCGCTCGATCCGGTGCTGGACCAGCTGATGCTCAAACACGGCATCGCGTTTGAAAAGGCGTTCGTGTTCGATTCCCCGGCGCTGGGCCGGCTGCCGCAGG
Source organism: Burkholderiaceae bacterium (assembly GCA_037968655.1). GTDB lineage: Bacteria > Pseudomonadota > Gammaproteobacteria > Burkholderiales > Burkholderiaceae_C > CAISIP01. The sequence continues at coordinate 3,446 of JBBKVW010000411.1, read as the reverse complement.
TGACGATCCGGCCAACCTTGGAGTATGACGCCAAGCCTCATGTCTTGCGCGGCACTTTGCTGCTGTCCGTGCTGGCAGCCGCAGGGGTAAAGGCCGATCAGCCGCTGCAACTGGCATTGCGCGCGCTGGATGGCTACAACGTGACGCTGAGTCTGCAGGACGCGCGCAGCTACCGCATGATCGTGGCCACCCATATCGACGGCATGCCGCTGGGCCTGGGTGGCCTGGGGCCACAGTGGGCGGTGCTGGACGTCGATCGCGTCATGCCCTTCAAGGACCGGCCCTTGAAGGAGCGCTTTGCCAGCTGCCCCTGGGGGCTGTACCACTTGGGCGTGGCCAGCGCCTGAGGCCGCGCACCCTGGCACTTGCGCCATAGCGCCGTGGCCGCTAGGGTTTTGTCGTCGCAAAGCCGGTTCGCGCCATGCGGATCGGGCGTACTGGGCACAATACCGGCATCGTCCGGGCGCCACATGCGCGCCAGAATCGGCCACTGAATCAACTCTGAGAAACCATGCACATCCTGTTTGTTGCCGACCCCCTGGAATCGTTCAAGATCTACAAGGACACCACGTTCTCGATGATGCGCGAGCTGCAACGGCGTGGGCATAGGCTGTCCGCCTGTGAAGTGCGCGATCTGGCCTGGCGCCAGGGCGCATGCGTCGCTGCCGGCGTGCGCGACATCGTGCTCACCGGCGACGCGCAGCGCTGGTTCGACGCCGGCGCGACCGGGCTGGACCGGCGCCACTGCGCGTTGAAGGATTTCGATGCCGTGGTGATGCGCAAGGACCCGCCCTTTGATTCCGAATTTTTCTACGCCACCCATCTGCTGGAGCAGGCCGAACGCGAGGGCGCTCGCGTATACAACAAGCCCGGCGCGCTGCGCGACCATCCGGAAAAGCTGGCCATCATGGAGTTCGCGCAGTTCTGCGGCCCGACCCTGGTGACGCGCAACGCGCAGGATGTGCGGCGTTTTCACGCCGAGCATCACGACATCATCCTCAAGCCGCTGGATGGCATGGGTGGCACCGGCATCTTCCGGGTGCGCGAGGACGGAATGAACCTGGGCGCCATCATCGAGACGCTGAACGAGGACGGCGCCCAGTCGCTGATGGTGCAGAAATACCTGCCCGAGATCGCGCAGGGTGACAAGCGGGTACTGCTGATCGGCGGCAAGCCGGTGCCGTTTTCTCTCGCCCGCATTCCGCAGGGCAGCGAGGTGCGCGGCAACCTGGCGGTGGGCGGCAAGGGCGTGGCCCAGCCACTGTCACAACGGGACTACGCGATCGCCGAGGCGCTGGGCCCGGTGCTGGCCGCGCGCGGCCTGCTGCTGGTGGGCGTGGACGTGATCGGCGACTATGTGACCGAGATCAATGTCACCAGCCCGACCTGTTTCCAGGAGATCCATGACCAGGCCGGTTTCGACGTGCCGGCGATGTTCGTCGACGCGCTGGAGCTCGCCTTGGCCGGCGGGTGATGGCGGTCCCGCACCGTTGATGCAGGGGCGATGGATTCGGCGACGGACCCACTGTAGAAGCTGCAGGCCGGCACCTGCTCTGCTGGCGCCATGCGGGCAAGTGGCTCCCTTGTCCTACATGGATTCGGCCGGATCGCGCCTGTCGCGCATGGTGCGTTCCACATTAAGCTGATTCGCATCGAAACCCATCGGGAGTGCAGCCATGAACACCATCATCTACATCGTCGGCCTTGTCGTTGTCATAGGCTTTGTCCTGGCATTTTTCGGCCTGCGTTGAGCACGCGCCAGCTGCGCTCGGCTTGTCAGCGGCCCGCCACGCGGCCAAGGGCGACATTTGGCTGCGGCAAGCCTTCGACAAAGGTGACGAACTGGCCCGGCTCCAGGGCGGTCCAGTTCTCGTTGGTGGTCAGTGGCTCGGTCACGACGATGGCCAGACGGTCGTCGGGGCTGTTGTGCTGCGACAGGTCCATCTTGATGTCGTCGTCGCGCAAATGCACCTCGGTGAACGGATGCTGGCGCACCAGGTAGTGCAGCTTGGTGCTGGCATGGGCCCACAGCGCCTGGCCGTTGCTGAGCAGGAAGTTGAATGTGCCGTGCGCCGCGATCTGCGGCACCAGTTCCTGCAATGTGCGGCTCAGCTCGGCAACGCGGGGCACGCCAGCGTGTGACTTCACCAACTCCTGCATCAACCAGCAAAACGCGCGCTCACTGTCAGTGTCACCGACCGGGCGGAAGTTGCCGTGCAGATACGGGTTGTAATTTTTCAGGTCGCCGTTGTGGGCAAATACCCAGTAGCGGCCCCAGAGTTCGCGCACGAAGGGGTGCGCGTTCTCCAGCGTGGTCGCGCCCTCGGTGGCCTTGCGCACATGGGCGATGACATTGTGGCTCTTGATCGGAAAGCTGCGCAGCATCTGCGCCAGCGGCGAAGTGGCAGCGCTTTCCTTGTCGACGAAATGGCGGATGCCGCGCCCGGGCTTTTCACCTTCGCTTTCGAAGAAGGCAATGCCCCAGCCATCGGCATGGTGGTCGGTCGCGCCGCCGCGCCGGGCGAAGCCGGTGAAGCTCAGTGTCAGGCTGGCGGGCAGCCGGCTGTTCATTCCCAAAAGTTGGCACATGTGCGATCGCTTGCGTTGACCTGTTGGCGGGCCCGTGCCCGAGGCGGTCGGTGGCTCTCAGTTTATCCGTCCGCAATCCGGATTGCCGGAACTATTGCCCCGAATCCTGCGCTGCTGTGACAGTCGCGGGTGGCGTACGCAACTGCCAGGCCGCGAGCATCGCAAGGCAACACAACGCGGCAAGCATCAGAAACGATTCATTGAAGGCGCTAAGGCGCGCAGCGCTGCTGGCCGTGTTGGCCAGCGAATCGCCATGCACTGCCAGGCGCCATTCGAGCACGATGCCGCACAAGCTTACGCCGGCCGATCCGCCCAGCATGCGGGTGAAATTGAAGGTGCTGGCGCCTTGTGCGATCAGGTCCTTGTCCAGGCCGCGCATCGCGCCCAGGCTCAGTGACGGCAGGATGAATCCCAGGCCGATCCGGCCCAGCACGGTCAATGCGATCACGTACCAGATGGGCGTGTGCAGATGCACGATCAGGATCAGCGCGAACGACAGCGCCAGCAGGGCCAGCCCGATGCAGACCAGGATATGCGTGGAATGGCGGTCGGCCAGGCGACCGGCCAGCGCAATGGTTGCCGCCAGCGCCAGGCCGGCCGGCAGCAGGATGCCGCCGACATAGGAGGCCGACAGCTGCAAGCCCATCTGCATGTAGACCGGGATCAGGTAGGTGGAGCCGAACAGCGCCATGCCATAGGTGAAGGCGACGATGCTGCCCATGGCAAAGCGGCGGTCCCGAAACAGGTCCTGGTTCATCAGCGGCGCGCTCGCCTCGCCGCGCGCCATGGCCGAGCCGAGCCGGCGCTGGCGCAGCACGAACCAGACCACCAGCGCCACTGAGCCGGCCAGCAAGGAC
>JBBKVW010000410.1:0-14442 GCA_037968655.1 Burkholderiaceae bacterium | reverse complement strand
GGCTGGGCGCACAGTTTGCGCGCACGCTGGCGAAAGCCGGTGCAGCGGTGGTGCTGGCAAGCCGGCGGGTCGAGAAACTCAAGACCTTGCGCGCCGAGATCGAGGGCGCTGGCGGCGACGCACATGTGGTCAGGCTGGACGTGACCGACTGTGATTCGATCAAGTCGGCCGTGGCGCATGCGGAAACCGAGGTCGGATCGATCGACATCCTGGTCAACAACTCGGGCGTCAGCACCACGCAGCGGCTGCAGGATGTCAGCGAGGACGACTACGAGTTCATCTTCGACACCAACGTCAAGGGCGCGTTCTTCGTGGCGCAGGAGGTCGGCAAGCGCATGCTGGCGCGGGCCGTCGGGGCTGCGCCGGGTACCTACATTGGTGGTCGCATCATCAACATTGCGTCGGCCGGCGGGCTGCGGGTCATGCCGCAGATCGGCGTCTACTGCATGAGCAAAGCGGCGGTGGTGCATATGACGCGTGCGATGGCGGTCGAATGGGGCCGCTTCGGCATCAATGTCAATGCGATCTGCCCTGGCTATATCGACACCGACATCAACCACCAGCACTGGGCCACCGAGCAGGGCCGCAAGCTGGTGCAGATGCTGCCGCGCAAGCGGCTCGGAATGCTGCAGGACCTCGATGCGCTGCTGGTGATGCTGTGCTCCAAGGAGAGCGATTTCATCAATGGCGCGGTGATCTCCGCCGACGACGGATTCTCGCTATGAGATATGTGCTGCCCGAGCACAAGAAGCAGGTGTTCGAGATGACCATCCCGATCCGCTGGGGCGACATGGATGCGATGGGGCATCTGAACAACGCCAGCTATTTCCGTTACATGGAGACCTGCCGCATCGACTGGCTGCATTCGATCGACTGCGTTCCGGCCATGGCCGATGAAGGCATCGTCATCGTCAATGCCTTCTGCAACTTTTACCGGCAGTTCACTTATCCTGCTGATGTGGTGGCGCGGATGTATGTCAGTGATCCCGCGCGCACCACGTTCGAGACCTGGGTCACGATGGAGCGCGCCGACGAGCCGGGCGTGGTCTGCGCAGAAGGCGGCGCGACGACGATCTGGGTGCATTACGCGAGCCAAAAAGCCAGGACGCTGCCCGACTGGATGCGCGCGATCGTCAGTTGAGATGCGGCTGCCGTGCGACGCAACAGTGCGACGCAACACGCCCAACCTGCCTACACTGATCGCTGTGCCGGTTTCAACCGGCTCGTCAAGGAGCTTGCCGTGGCCAGTGCCGTAGAAAAACTCATCCGCCAGGGTGTCACCAAGGGCATCATGAAGGTGGCAGCCTTCAATCGCGAGCGCATGCCCGTACCAGCGCAGCCGCACCGTTACCTGTCCGGCATCCATGCGCCGATGGAGCAGGAGTTGACGCTCGAACAACTGCAGGTGCGCGGCGACATTCCGGTCGAACTCGATGGCCGTTACCTGCGCATCGGCCCCAATCCGATCGCCGATCCCAATCCAGGGGCGCACCACTGGTTTGTGGGCGACGGCATGGTGCACGGAATCCGGCTCCAGGGTGGCAAGGCGGCCTGGTATCGCAACCGCTGGATTCGTTCGCGTGCGGTCAGCGCCGCACTGGGTGAAGCGCCGGCACCGGGGCCACGCAACCAGCGCAGTGACACTGTGAACACCAACGTGCTGGGGCATGCCGGCCAGATCTGGGCGCTGGTCGAGGCAGGCGCCTTTCCGGTGCGCATCGATGACGACCTGCAGACGATCGCGCACGACCCGTTTGGTGGCACGCTGCATGGTGCGTTCAGCGCGCATCCGCATCTGGACCCGGATACGGGAGAGATGCACGCGATCTGCTACAACGGCCCGGACCTGGAGACGATCCGCCATGTCGTGCTGGGTCGGGACGGCCGGGTACGGCGCGAGGAGCCGATTGCCGTGCAGCATGGGCCCAGCATCCACGACTGCATGATCACGCGCAACTACGTGCTGGTGTTCGACCTGCCGGTCACCTTCTCGATGAAGCTGCTGCTGGCCGGCCAGCATTTTCCATATGCCTGGAATCCGAAGCATGGCGCCCGCGTCGGCCTGCTGCCGCGCGAGGGGCGGGGCAGCGACATCATCTGGTGCGACGTCGAGCCGTGCTATGTGTTCCATCCCTGCAATGCTTTCGAGAACGAGGACGGCACGGTGGTTGTGGATGTGGCCGCGCATGACTCCATGTTTGCCGACAGCACGCAGGGCCCCGATTCGCATGCGAGCGCCTTTGAACGCTGGACCATCGACCCCGTGCGCAGGCAGGTTCAGCGCAGTGTCATCGACGCCCGGCCGCAGGAGTTTCCGCGTTGCGACGAGCGCCTGCTTGGCAAGCCCTACCGTTATGCGTACACGATGCCGCTGGCGGAACACGGTTCGGCATTTGGCTCCGAGACCCATCTGATCCGGCACGACCTGCATTCGGGCGCGCGCGCCATGCACGCATTCGGACCCCAGCGCCATCCGGGTGAGTTTGTATTCGTGCCGCGGAACGCAACATCGGCCGAGGACGATGGCTGGCTGATGGGTCTTGTCGTCGACATGGCCACCGAGACCACCGACCTGGTGCTGATCGACGCGCAGCGATTCGATGGTCCGCCGCAGGCCGTGGTGACCGTTCCGCACCGCATTCCGCCGGGATTTCACGGCAACTGGGTGCCGGCGAGTTGATGCCGGTGACCTGATGCCACCGTCATGCTGCGCTATTTCTGCCGCGGCACGCGTCCCATCAGATAAAACTCCGGGTTGGGCACCATGCCGCTCATATTGGCCATGCTGTTGGACAGGCCGAAAAACGCGGTGATGGCACCGATGTCCCAGATGTCCTCGTCGTTCAGGCCGTGCGCGTGCAGGGCATCGAAATCGGCGTCCTCCAGTGCGTGCGAATGCTGGCAGACCTTCAGCGCGAAATCGAGAATCGCGCGCTGGCGTGGTGTGATGTCGGCCTTGCGGTAATTGACCGCCACCTGGTCGGCGACCAGCGGCTTTTTCTCGTAGATGCGCAGGATCGCTCCGTGCGCCACCACGCAATACAGGCAACTGTTGGCCGCGCTGGTGGTGGTGACGATCATTTCGCGCTCGCCTTTGGTGAGACCTGATTCCTCGCGCAGCATCAGCGCGTCGTGGTAGGCGAAAAAGGCGCGCCATTCGGCGGGCCGGCGTGCCAGGCCAAGAAACACATTCGGTATGAATCCGGATTTTTCCTGCACCTCCAGGATGCGGGCCCGGATGTCCTCGGGCAGGTTCTTCAGTTCGGGTGCGGGGTAGCGGATGGTCATGCGGGCTCCTGGTCGATGGTCGGTGCCGGGTGTGTGCTGATTGTCAAGTGCACGGGCGGCAGTGCGTGAAAGCTTACCAGCGCGCACTGAACTGACGCTGCAGATCCTGCAACTGCGCTGACGTAAGTGGTTCGGGTGGCACCGGTTGCAGCGCCACCAGACGGGCAGTCTCTTCCAGTTCCTCCAGTGTGGCCATGGCCGCAGCAGGCGTCGTGTGCCAGACATTGGGTCCGAGTCGCTCGAGCATGACGGCGCGCAGCTCAACGCCCTTGGCTGCATAGCGGCCAATGGTTTCCGTCACGCGTTCGGCCGCCCGCGGGTCGCCGGGAAAGTGGTACGGGATCACCGGCACCCGTCCGACCTTCATGACGTAATACGGCGTGATTGGCGCCAGCAACTCGTCCCCATGCGGCGCCAGTGTCAATGCGACGCAGTGCGTGCTGTGGCTGTGCAGCACGCAGCGTGGCGGCTGCGCGAAGCCGGCGGTGGCGTTGTAGATGCTGGTATGCAGGGCGATGGTCTTGCTGGCTTTGTCGCCGCTGATCTGGCGACCCTGGCCATCCAGGCGTGCGAGTTTGGATGGGTCCAGAAATCCCAGGCTGGCATCGGTGGGAGTGATCAGGAAGCCGTCGTCCAGCCGCATGCTGATGTTGCCCGCTGTCGCATGCACATAGCCGCGCTCGAACAGGCTCTTGCCGACACGGCAGATTTCGTCACGGGCGCGGTTTTCGTTCATTGGCGGTTACGGTTGGCGCGAGACACGGTGTGCTCAGCCGCCCATCAGTTTGTGCACCAGATCGGCACTGGTGGATGCCGCGTATTTTCGCATCAGCCGCGCCCGGTAGATCTCGACCGTGCGATGGCTGATGGCCAATACGCGGCCGATCTGCTTGCTAGTCAGGCCGTCCATCAGATGCGCGGCCACTTCGCGTTCGCGGGCCGTGAGTTCGGCCTTGACCGGTCGGCGCGATGACAGGTCCATGAAGGTCCAGATACCGGCCTCGTGCGGGTTTTGGCGGTTCAGTGCGCGCCCGGTGACATGGCACCAGAAGGTCTCGCCACTGCCGCGCTTCATGACCCGGTCGTCGGCGTAGTGACCGCTGGCGTTGAGTATGGGCGCGATGCGTGCACCAGTGCGTTCATATTCCTGCTGGCTCGGGTACAGCACCTGGAAGGTCTGGCCGATCAGCACTTCGCGCGATTGCGCGAACATGTCGCACAGGCTGGCATTGCAGTCGACGATGCTGCGGTGGCGCGACAGCACCAGACCGACCGGGGCCAGCTCGAAGGCCTGCCGATAGTCGACATCAGGCGGCGACGCGGCGAATGATTCCAGGCGTGTCACAGGTACGAAATACTACGTATGGAATTACGTAGTATCGTGCAAGGCTCAACAGCAGGAGCTTCGTGTGAACAAGATTTTCCCCTCCGCCGCAAAGGCACTGGACGGTATCGTCAAGGATGGTCAGCTGATGGCTGTGGGCGGCTTTGGCCTGTGCGGCATTCCCGAGGCGCTGATCGATGCATTGCGCGACAGCGGCGTCAAGAACCTGACCGTGATCTCCAACAACGCCGGCGTCGATGGTTTCGGCCTGGGCAAGTTGCTCGAGACGCGCCAGATCAAGCGCATGATCTCCAGCTATGTGGGCGAGAACAAGGAGTTCGAGCGCCAGTATCTGGCCGGCGAACTCGAACTGGAATTCACGCCGCAAGGCACGCTGGCCGAGAAGCTGCGTGCCGGCGGCGCCGGCATACCGGCCTTCTTCACCAAGACCGGAGTCGGCACGCAAGTGGCCGAAGGCAAGGAGTTGCGCGAGTTCGACGGCGAAACCTATGTGATGGAACGTGCACTGCTACCGGACGTGGCCCTGGTCAAGGCGCATCGGGCCGACAAGTCGGGCAACCTGCAGTTTCGCTATACCGCGCGCAATTTCAATCCGGCCGCCGCGATGGCCGGCAAGGTCACCATCGTCGAGGTCGAGGAGATCGTCGAGACCGGCGCCATGGAGCCCGACCAGGTGCATCTGCCGGGCATCTATGTGCACCGCATCGTGCTCAACGCCACGCCGGAAAAGCGGATTGAGAAACGCACCATCCGCGACAAGGCAACTGCCTGATCCGCCGACCAATACACGAACACAGGAGATAGACATGGGCTGGACTCAAGAGCAGATGGCGGCACGCGCGGCCAAGGAACTGCAAGACGGTTTTTACGTGAACCTGGGCATCGGTATTCCGACCCTGGTCGCCAACCATGTCCCGGGCGACATGGAGGTATGGCTGCAGTCGGAAAACGGCATGCTGGGCATCGGGCCGTTCCCGACCGAGGACGAAGTCGACGCCGACCTGATCAACGCCGGCAAGCAGACTGTCACCACCATGGCCGGCTCGTCGATCTTTGGCAGCCACGACAGCTTCGCGATGATCCGCGGCGGCAAGATCAACCTGTCGATCCTGGGCGCGATGCAGGTCAGCGAGAAGGGCGACCTGGCCAACTGGATGATCCCGGGCAAGATGGTCAAGGGCATGGGTGGCGCGATGGACCTGGTGGCTGGCGTCAAGCGCGTCATCATCCTGATGGAACACGTGGCCAAGAAGAAGGACGGCAGCTTCGACCTGAAGATACTGCCGCAGTGCACATTGCCGTTGACCGGTGTGGGCGTGGTCGACCGCATCATCACCGATATGGCCGTGATGGACATCACGCCCGACGGGCTCAAGCTGGTCGAACTGGCACCGGATGTGAGTCGTGAGGATTTGCAGGCGCGAACCGGCGTCACCCTGATCTGATTCGCTGCGCAGCGCCGGTCTTTGGGCGGGCGATCACCCGGTCGCGCGCATCGCAGGCGATCGACACGTTGACTATTTGATGCGCCGCAGCGGCACTCAGCGCTGCGCGTCCAGTTCCCGCTCAACCATGGCCGCCAGATCGCCCAGGGCCTTGATATCTTCGTCGCCAAACTTGCGCGGCATATGGTCGATCACGCACAGCGTTCCTATCAGACTGCCGTCTGGTGCAGCGATGGGCTGGCCGGCGTAAAACCGTACGTTCGGATTGGATTTCACCAGCGGGTTGTCAGCAAAGCGGTCGTCGCATAGCGCGTCGGGCACCACCAGCGCCTGCGTGTGCAGGATGGCGTGGGCGCAGAAGGACTCGTCGCGCGACGTCTGCTTGGCCGACAAGCCGGTGTGTGACTTGAACCATTGGCGGTTCTCATCGACCAGCGAGACCAATGCAATTGGCACCTTGAACATCTGCGCGGCCAGCCGGGTGATCCGGTCGAATCGCTCCTCCGGTTCCGTGTCCAGAATCGCCAACTGGCGCAGTGCCGCCAGCCTGCCGGCTTCGTCCTGCCGCTGAGCTGCCGCCAGCCAGCGCGCGCGGGTACCCAGGATGGCCGCGCGCAATTTGCTGCGCAGGTAAGCCGGCGTACTCGCCGGGTCAAGCCATTCGGTGATGGGAGTTCCGGCCATGGGCGTATCGCCCTGGGCAGCGTAGTCTGCGCTCGAATTGGGACAATCACTGGCAGCGGCCACCATGATTGCCGGCAAATTCGCAAGGCCGGCGCCTGCGCGCAGCGTTTCCACCAAAGCCAGGCCATCGTCGTTTCCCAGGCGACGGGCTACGACGGCCAATGCCAGGCGCTGCGGGTCACTGGCGGCCGTGGCCTGTTGTCGGCACGTGGCCGATACAGCAGGAATTCCTTCTGCCTTGGCCGCAGCGCGCAGGCGCTCGGTCAGTGCTGCGTCGCTGCAAGCGACCAACACCTGCTTGTCGGACAGGTCGGCCGTTTCGACTGCCAGAACCCCACCGCCGGGAACTGCGACCGTTGGACCCGCGGGCGCGTTCAATTCGACGACGCTGCCCTCGGCAGCGGCAAACACCTCCAGCGCAGCATCTGCTGCGTCGACACGAGCCCGCGCATCGGCCACCACGCGGTCCAGTGCGTCGTCGTCGCGGCCGGGATCGTGATGGAACAAGGCCAGGCTGCGGACACCGGCAGACATTGCCAGATTGAGCGCGTATTCCCATGTGCTGTGCCCCCAGCCAACGCGTTGCAGGTATTCGGCAGCGGTGTACTGCGTGTCGTGGATCACCAGGTCTGCGCCGGCCAGAAAATCGCGATGGCGGGCATCGCCCGGATGCAAGGCGCGCAATACCTGGCCCAGCGGCGCGCCCAGGGCCGCAGACTGGGCATGGCATTCATGGTCGCTGGCGTATACCAAACCGATGCCGTCGGCGTCGAGCCGATAGCCCAGCGTCAGGGCGGTGTGGTTGAGGTAGCGCGCGGTGACCCTTACGTCGTCGACCATGAAGCTGCCCTCGACCAGGTCGTGGTAGCGGATCGTCGCCCCCATGTCGTCGATATTGACCGGGAAGTATTCGTATTGCATCTGCCCGGCCAGAGTCTCGCGCAGCGAAGCGCCAAAACCGCGCGGCGCATAGACATCCCATTGCCAGTCAGGCTCGAAGAAGGGAGCGAAGAACGGAAAGCCCTGGATGTGGTCCCAATGCGTGTGCCCGATCAGCAGATGGCCGCGACGCACTTTGGAATCCGATTCCATCAGCGCCAGTCCCAGGCCGCGCAGGCCGGTGCCAGCATCGAGCACCAGCAGGCTGCCACTTCGCGTGTTGACCGATACACAGGAGGTGTTGCCACCGTAGCGCACCGTGCTCGGCCCCGGTGTGGCGATCGAGCCCCGTGTTCCCCAGAATTGCACTCGCATCATTTGCCCTTCGCGCTGTTTGAACACGAATTGCATCGTATCGGCCGATCATAGACCTGTCGAAGTAAAAGTGGGGTGCGTTGCCGTCGGGAGGCCGCGCCAGCGCAGGAGACTTTGCATTCCAGTTGCGCGGGGCCAGCGCACGCAATGCGCGAAGTGCGCAGCGCTTTGGGGTGGGTGAAGGGAATCGAACCCCGAACTCAGACCGTTTCAGACGGCCTCAGCCCAGACAAGTGCGAGCTCAAGTTGGGCTAAAAGGGGCTGAAACGGTCTGATTCCGCAGTGAATTCCGTAGTAGGCGTGACTGCGTGCTACCACCTGGCAACGGCAGGGATCGCGGCCACCGCCAGAAGCGAATCCGTCTACAGGGGCGAGAAGTTTTCCGACCACGCTGCGCTGACGATCGATTGCGACTTCAAGCTCTGGGACAGGGTTTCGACGGCAGGGGCTGAGCATCTTGTTGAGCAGTCCCTCCCTGCAAGTTCAGCGCCTCTCTGGTCATGGCGATCGGCCCTGCACTGACGATGCTGCGATGATGGACTTGCGAGCGCGGAAGTGGTCTAGTTGCCGCCACGCAGCGGCAGCAAGACATGATCAACGGCCCACTCTCCGATCTGCTGCCCGTGCCGGAGCCCCTTCTCGACCGCGTCGCGGAAGTGGAAGCCAACGTAGACCCTGGACATCCCGTTCTCGTCAGCAGCCTGGTCAAAGCCGCGGAAGCTGCGCCTGACCGGGTTTCCGTCGTTGCAGTTGCTGCCGGCCGGCAGGCTCAGGCTGCAAGCGCTGAAGGCAATGTTGTCGCGGCCAAAGACGCGCTTCATCACCCGTGCGGCGGCAGCGCCCTGAACCGCATGTGCTGACTCGTAGTCGGGAATCGGCGGCGTGGGCCGCAATGACATCCAGGCTGGGTCGCTCGTGGTGCCCGGATTGCCATCGTTGGCGGCCTCGCGGATCGCGGTCACCGGCCGCCAGAAGCGGTAGTGGTACTTGGTGGCCCAACTTGCCACGTATCCGTCGGCCAGCGCGACATTCAGCAAACCGAACAGGCGTGCGTTCTGCCATGGGTCGAGCTCCTGCGCCGCACTCACGCCACGCGCGATGCGGTTCCAGGCCAGTGGCGAACTCTCGACCCAGAAAAGTGCGATCTCGGTTTGCTCGTCACTGCGAGCGCTCGGCGCACTGATGCCGTCGCCGCCGAAGCGACGCACTTCCTCCAGGTCGCCAGCGTACTTGCGGCAACCGTCGGAGTTATTCAGCGGCTTGCCCTCGCAGTCCACCGCCAGCGGTGGACCGGGGCGGAACTGCTCCGCGTCGCGCAGCACGAACGGCGTGACCTGTCCCCAGGCCGTGGCAAACGCGATCGGCGGCGATCCTGGCGTGAAGCGCCACTCGCCCGGTGCGCTGCCTTGCGGAAAGTTCGGATCGACCAAGGGCGCGCCCGAGCCGTCGTTTGCGCGCAGCGCGATGACCGCCGCCGCGGCCGCCTGGCCCAGGGCGATGCCCTGCGTCTTGGCCGCCCCATCGGGGATCGCGCCGAGCGCGTTGGCATAGTCGGCCTCGGCACGCGCGATACCGGCGCTGCTGCACTGCGGCGGGAAAGGCGCCCCGATGAGCGCGATCTGGCTTACCAGCACACCATGCGCCGCACTGGCCACCGCGGCCTCGACGGACGTGTCGGCTGCAGCTTTGGCGTCATAGGCGAACGGGCGCGATCTGCGCTGGATGGCGTTGAGCGCGTCATGCACGGCCAGATGCACCATCGCGTACAAGCGCGACTCGTGCAGCGGGTTGTCGTTGGGTGTGATGCAGGCGGCCAGCGCTGCAGCGCCCGCGTTGGCGTTCCAGTCGGTCACGACATCGGCGCGGGCTGCGCTGGTGGCAGCGCACAGGCTCAGTACGCCCAGGCGGATCAGGTTCAGGGTGTGTTTCACTTTAGGACTCCTTGCGCCGCGGGGTGCGGGGCTGCAGGAAACTCTAGACAGGGACTGACAGCCGCACCAGCGTTGTGCGACCGACCCGGCAAACGGGGGGGCAAGCAGGGCCGGGGCGCGCCTGTCGTGACAGCTGCGACCGACCGGTGACTGTCGCTGGCAACGGCATCGCCCGCGATGAACGCGTCCGACCGGTCTCGTCGGCAGCATCTGCGCGTTCGTACCGCGATTTAGCGCTTTCGTCGGCGCGGCGTCCGTCTTAAGATGGAATGCTCCGAAGATCGCATCCTGGAGTTGCCTGACCATGACTGCCGCGATCGAACCTGGCTTCTGGAAGCGTGTACGCGCCCAGCTGAACTGGCCGGCGTTCGGCCTGATCGTGTTGCTGGCCTGGCTGGTATCGACCCAGGTGTTGTTCCAGCCCCATCTGTTCGACATGTGGGAACTGCCCGACATTGCCCAGGGCTGGGCCAACTACTTCGGCGAAGTACTGGCGATCGGGGTGGCGATGTGGTTGTCGGTCGTGGCGATCGAGCAGTGGCGGCTGAAGTCAACCCTGACGCGCGGCGCCTTGCTTGTCACGGCTATCGTCGCGCCGGCACTGGTGGCGGTTTGGCTCATCACCTGGCGGTACTCCGGTCGGTGGTGGCCAGCCGCGCCGCCCGCGGTGCTGGGTGAGACCTTGAAGTACGCGATGCTGGGTGCATTCGTCTATGCTGCGCGCGCCTTGCAGCGCCACGCCGAACGCGCCAACGCCATGGCCCTGACGCTCGAAGCAGCGCGGCGTGAACTCGAGCGCGAAGCCGCCTTGGCACAGCTCCAATTGCTGCAGGCGCAGATCGAGCCGCATTTCCTCTTCAACACCTTGGCCAATGTGCGGCGTCTGTACCGCAAGCAGCCGGCCACCGGCGCGCAGACCATCGACAACCTGATGACCTACCTGCGCGCGGCGCTGCCGCAGGTGCGACGAAACGAATCCACGCTCGGCGAGGAGTTCGAACTGGCGGGCGCTTACCTGCAACTGTTTCAGGTGCGCATGGGGACCCGCTTGCGCGTCAAGCTGGAACTGCCGCCGCCGTTGCGCCGCCTGTCGTTCCCGCCGATGGTCCTGGTGACGCTGGCCGAGAACGCGGTCAAGCATGGCCTGGCACCGGCCGGCCTGGGCGGCACGGTGCACTTGCGCGCGCGCCGCGCTGGCGCGACGCTCGAGGTCAGCGTTGCCGACGATGGTGTGGGCTTCGGCCCTGACAGTGGCGGCCACGGCGTGGGCCTGGTCAACATCCGGCGCCAACTGTCCTCACGTTTCGGCGACAGGGCCTCGCTGTGTCTGGAACAGCGCGACAGCGGCGGCGTGATCGCGCGGCTGTGCCTGCCGTGCCAGGACGCACCGCGCGATCGTGCATCCCGCGCGACCGCGGCACTGCGTGCATGAGGATGACTGCGATGGTGAAAGCCGCCAGCCTGACCGAGCGACCCGGACTCGCCGCATGGCCGGCTCGAGCACCAGCAGCAACGCCGCCATCGGCTTGGCCCCGCTATGCCGCGATCGTGTTTGCGCTACAGATGGCGCACCTGGTATTCGAGTCGGTTCGAACCGATCACGCACTGTCCTTCGCCGACTTGCTCGACTGGCTCTCCTTCAAGGGCGACGAATTGATGCGGCAGTCACTCAACGTCGGAGCGGCCACCATGGCACTGCAGTTCATCGACCGCCTTCGCGCGCCGCGCCCCCAACGCACGCCAGCCGCGCTGGCCGCGATGATGTTGGCCGGCCTGGCCAGCGCCGCGACGGCAGCATTCATGTTCCCCTACGAGCCGGTGGCGGTGCGCGTGGGGGCGTCGGCATCGACGGCGGTCTGGTTCTGGTACTCACTGTGGATGAACACGATGATCGGTGTGCTGGCGCTGGTGGCGATCGATGGTCTGCGTGGCCGCCAGCAAGCGGTGAATCGCCTGGCTGCTGTGCAGGAACAGGGGCGCATCGTGCGCCAGCAACTTGCGTCCGCACAACTGCTTGCGATCCAGGCGCGCGTCGACCCGCAGCTGCTGTTCGACATGCTTGGCGCCGTGAAGCGCTTCTACGCCCAGGATGTGGCGCACGCTGAGCGGTTGCTCGACGAACTCAGCGCCTTCTTGCGCGCAGCACTGCCTCGGCTGCGCAGCGCAAGCTCGACACTTGAGGTCGAGTTTGGGCTTGTGCAGAGCTACGCCCTCCTGCTGCGCAGCGCCGGAACGGCGAACATCGACCTGCAAATCAAGCTGCCCGACGCACTGGCCTCGGCGGCCTTCCCGGCTGGTGTGCTGATGCCATTGCTGGCCAGCGCAGCGGCCCCGGCGCGATGCATCACGCTCGAGGCCAGCACGCTTGGGGCCGGCACGCGGGGCGCCACGCTCCACATCCGGGTGAGCGACACGACGACACCCGCCGCAGCCACGCTGGAACGCCTGCGTAGCTCGTTGTCGGCGCTGTACAGCGAGCGCAGCCGTTTGCAGGTTCTACCAATGGGCGCGGGCGTGCAGCTGGTCCTGGAGGTGCCCAATGCATCTGCCTGAGCGAACGGCGGCGCCCAGGCCCCCCACCGCAGTGATCGCCGAGGACGAGCCCTTGCTGGCCGATGAACTGACCGAGCACCTGGCCGCGCTGTGGCCGGCGCTGAAGATCGTCGAGCGCGCCGGCGACGGCGTGGCTGCGCTGCACGCAGTAGACACCCATGTGCCGGACTTCGCCTTCCTCGACATCCAGATGCCCAGACTGACCGGCCTGGAGGTGGCACGCCAGATCGCCGGGCGTTGCCACGTGGTGTTCATCACCGCGTTCGATCAGCACGCCTTGGGTGCCTTCGAAGCCGGTGCGATCGACTACGTGATGAAACCGCTGGTGCTGGCGCGCTTGCTGACGACCGTGCAGCGGCTGAAGGTGCGCGTCTCGCAGCCGCCGCCGGACTTGTCGCACATGCCGGGTCCTGCGGATGCAGGGTTCGGGGCAAGCGCCCGCTTCCTGCAATGGATACGCGTCTCGCGCGGCAGCGCTGTGCGGCTGTTGACGGTGGAAGAAATCTGCTACTTCAAGGCCGACAGCAAGTACACGCTGGTCGTATGCGCCGACTCGGAGTCGCTGATCAAGAAGACGATCAAGGAGCTGGGCGCCGAACTCGACCCGAACATGTTCTGGCAGATTCACCGCTCGGTGATCGTCAACGTGCGCGCCATCGACAGCGTGGTGCGCGGTAGTGGCAGTGATCTCGCGGTGCGCCTGAAACAGCGCAGCGAGACCTTGGCGGTGAGCGAAGCGCATCACCACCTCTTTCGGCAGATGTGATTGCCGTCCACCAGGAGAACCCGTGATGAGAAAGAAGATGCAATTCGATTGCTGCCAGGCGCCCGGCAGCCGCCGCGAGGCCCTGATGCTGCTGGCGACGCTGGGCATTGGCATCAATGCAGCGCTGGC
This sequence comes from Burkholderiaceae bacterium, assembly GCA_037968655.1. Taxonomy (GTDB): domain Bacteria; phylum Pseudomonadota; class Gammaproteobacteria; order Burkholderiales; family Burkholderiaceae_C; genus CAISIP01. Next base: position 1,047 of record JBBKVW010000410.1, on the reverse strand, counting down.
CCAGGATGCGGCCAGGATGGAACCGCGCAGCTACAAGGTACTGTTCGAGAATGCCAAGGTGCGCGTGATCGAGTACGTGTCACGCCCCGGGATCGGCGTATGTGGCGCCGGCCGGCACTCGCACCCGGACCATGTCACCGTGACGCTCACGCCGGCCAAGGTGAAGCTGACCACCGAGGACGGAAAGGTCCAGGTGCACCAGATCGCCGCGGGATCCGCCTTCTGGGAGCCGGCCTCGACGCACCTGGCAGAGAACATCGGGGGTTCTGGCTCGCGCATGGTGCTGATCGAGATCAAGGACAGAGACTGGAAGCCGGCCAGCGGATGATGGCACTGCAACTGTGGCCCTTGGTGCCGCGTTTTTCCTGAGGTTTCCTGCGATCTGCCTATAGGTAGCCGTCGGCGATCCGCACACCGGGACTTTGTTGGTTTGAAGGAGAAACGGTCTGCGGAATCGGGTGCATTTCCTTGCGGCGCCACCATTGCCACGCATGTTCGCAATGCTGCCAATCATTGCCTGCCATGCTTGCCATGCTTGCCATGTTTGCTGTGGTGCTTGTGATGCTTGTAGTAGCAGCAATGGCAGTAGCGAATAGCTCAGATATGCCATCTATGCCAATGCGCGCCCAGCCGATCCATGGACTATCGGGCCAGAGGTCGATTTGTGCAGGGCAACGGGTCTGCCCGCGGCCACATAATGCATCGCTGAGAACCACAAAAATCTGACAGGGACGCCGCCGCCGCATGCTGGACGACATCAAGAAGACACTCTGGGCCACCGCAGACAAGCTGCGCGCCAACATGGACGCAGCCGAGTACAAGCACCTGGTGCTCGGCCTGATCTTCGTAAAGTACATCTCCGACACCTTTGCCGCGCGGCGGGCCGAGCTGACGGCCCGGCTCACCAATCCGGCCGATGACTACTTTCTGGCCGATGCCGAACCCGCTGCGCTGCAAGCCGAGCTGGAGGACCGCGACTACTACCGTGAGGTCAACGTGTTCTGGGTGCCCGAGGCGGCGCGCTGGGAGGCGCTGCGGGCATCTGCC
>JBBKVW010000409.1:0-4267 GCA_037968655.1 Burkholderiaceae bacterium | reverse complement strand
CTTACAAGGAGATTAATCTCATGAACGAAACAAACAAAATAGCCCTCGTGATCGCGTTTGTTGTCGCCGTGGCACTGCTTCTGCTGCTCGGCGGCGGGGCGATGACAGGGACAACGATGAGCGGCGGCATGATGGGAAGCGGAACGATGGGCGGAATCGGTTGGATGTGGATCCCTACTTTTCTTATCCTCGGTCTCGGTGTCGTGCTCGCCTGGGTTATCTTCGCGCAGAAAAAGTGATCAGGAAACACCATCTTTGCACTCTTCGTCTTCTCATCTGCCTGCCAATACTGAGTCTTGGCGCCTGTGGAGAAATGGCGACATTGCCGGAACAGGCGAGTATCGGACCTCATCCGACGCTGCCGCCACCAAACTCAACGCTGATACCCACCATCAAGATAGCCCCGGCCAAAGGCTGGCCCGTGGGCACGACGCCAACAGCTGCTCCTGGCCTTACTGTTAATGCCTTTGCGAGCGGACTTGATCACCCGCGCTGGCTCTATGTTCTGCCTAACGGTGATGTGCTGGTTGCCGAATCCAATGCCCCGCCCAGACCCAAGGACGGCACTGGCATCAAAGGCTTGATCATGAAACGGGTCATGAAACGTGCGGGCGCCGGCGTGGCGAGTGCGAATCGCATCACGCTGTTGCGCGATGCGAATGGCGACGGCATCGCCGAAACACGCACGGTTTTCTTGCAGGGACTGTATTCACCCTTTGGTATGACACTCGTCGGTGATGCCCTGTATGTTGCCAATTCCGATGCGCTGCTGCGCTTCCCCTATCACAGCGGCGAATCCCAAATAACAGCACCCGGCGTGAAGGTGATAGATCTGCCCGCCGGCCCGATTAACCATCACTGGACCAAAAATGTGATCGCCAGCCCAGATGGTTCGCGCCTCTATGTCACTGTTGGCTCAAACAGCAATGTCGGCGAAAATGGTATGGAAAATGAGGTCAAGCGCGCCGCTGTTTTGGAAGTCGATCCGGCAACAGGCCATTCGCGCGTCTTTGCCTCAGGCCTGCGCAACCCCAATGGCCTTGCCTGGGAACCGCAGAGCGGTGCACTTTGGACCACAGTCAATGAACGCGATGAAATCGGCAGCGACCTGGTCCCGGACTATATGACGTCGGTGAAGGATGGCGCTTTCTACGGCTGGCCGTACAGCTATTACGGCCAGCATGTCGATATCAGGGTAAAGCCGCCTCGCCCGGATCTGGTGGCCAAGGCGATTGCACCGGATTATGCGCTCGGCACACATACTGCCTCGCTGGGCTTGGCCTTTTATGAGGGTAGCCTGTTACCGAAACGCTTTTCAGGCGGGGCGTTCATTGGTCAGCACGGCTCGTGGAACCGTAACCCACCGAATGGTTATAAAGTGAGTTATGTGCCCTTCGCCGCCGGGCTGCCTGCCGGCGCACCCGAGAATGTTCTCACCGGTTTCCTCAATGTGAAAGGTGAAGCGCAGGGTCGGCCGGTTGGCGTAGTGGTCGACCAGGCAGGCGCACTACTGGTTGCCGATGATGTCGGGAATATCGTATGGCGAGTGACATCTGCCGTGGCGAAATAGTGGCCACTACAAGTCTATGTTGATTATGCAGGTAGGGTATATGCCGAGCGATACTCCGCCGACCTTTTCCAAAAGTTCGGCATCCAGTATTCGCCTACGGTTTAGGCACTTCAGCCGAATTAGAGGAACTCGGTTATGACACCTAAAAGAAATATCGTCCTGATCACCGGTGCTGCCGGGCGTATTGGCGCTGCGGTGATGCAGCGTCTAACCGGACGCTTCAGCGATGTCGTGGGCTTCGACCGCAAGGCACCGACTCCGCCGCCACCCGACTGTGTGTACATGGCCGTCGATATCGCTTCTGATGACAGCGTGCGCGAGGGACTGCGCAATCTGCGGGAACACCACGGTACGCATATCGCTGCGGTGGTTCATCTGGCCGCCTACTACGATTTCCTCGGGAAGCCGAGTCCGAAATACGACGAGATCACCGTCAAGGGCACGGGGCGCCTGCTGCGTGGGTTGCGCGAAGGCTTCGAGGTCGAACAGTTCATTTTCGCCAGCACCATGCTCGTGCACGCACCGGGCGAGCCAGGGGTGTTCATCACCGAAGACTCGCCGATCGGGCCGACCTGGGCCTACCCGGAGTCGAAGGTACGTACCGAATCACTCATTCGCGCGGAGCGCGGCGGCATACCTACCGTGATCCTGCGCCTTGCCGGCGTATACGATGATGTCTGCCACTCGCCACCGCTGGCGAACCAGATGCAACGCATCTACGAAGGGCAGCTCGCCGGTCACCTGTATTCCGGCGAGACCTCGCACGGCCAGACCATGATTCACCTGGACGACGTGGTGGATGCCATCGAACACGCCATCGACCGTCGTGCTCAGCTGCCGCCGGAGTCAGTGATCCTCGTCGGTGAGCCGGAGACGTTGAGCTACGACGAGCTGCAGCATACGTTTCAGCGGTTGATTCGTGACGAGTCTTGGGAAACGCACAATGTCCCCGGGCCGGTGGCGAAAGTGGGTGCGTGGTTACAGGACAACATCCCCGGTCAGGATTCATTCATCAAGCCCTGGATGATCGACCGGGCCAACGATCACTATGCCGTTGATATCGCACGTGCCCGCAGCTTGCTCGATTGGGCGCCCCAGCGCTCACTGCGCCAGACTCTGCCGAAGATGGTTGCGGCACTGAAGGCCGACCCGTTCGGCTGGTACCGCGAGCACGGCCTGGAGCCACCCGGGTCTTTTAAGAAGAAGGAGGCGGAGCAAGCCGTGCCGGAGGCGCCCGAGCAGCCCGAGCGCGCCATCCGTCCCGAACAGGCGCCCGCGTCAAGGCGCGAACATGTGCACGCGCATGGTGGTGACACTCGTCCCGACACGTCGGTCGTTGAACCGGCACCCGCGCCGAGCTCTCACATGCAGGCATGCCCGATGCACCCGGAAGTCTGCCAGTCTTCAGCGGGCAATTGTCCGCGCTGCGGCGAGGCCCTGGAACCGACGGAAATGGCACCGACGGCCGAGTACACCTGTCCGATGCACCCCGAGGTGGTGACCGGTGAACCGGGCCGCTGCCCCAAGTGCGGCATGGCGCTGGAACTGCGCACCGCGTCAGCAGAACACGACAGTGAACATGACGCAGGGCATGACACCGCACCGCATGCCGGACACGGCGACATGATGCTCGAGGATCATCAAAAAATGCTCTGGCCGCATTATCTCAACCTGATGCTCGGCCTGTGGCTGCTGACCAGCCCGTTCACGCTCGGCTACATGAGCGACTTCATGCCCGACGCCAACCAGTTGCGGGTCATGGCCGAGCGCGGGCTGCCCGCGTTCGAGCTGCGCAATGTGTTGATGACCTGGAGTGACGTCATCAGTGGCATTCTGGTGATCGTTTTCAGCGCATTGTCCGCCGATGCCTGGCGCCGCAATCCCTGGGCGCAGTGGGCCAACGCCGCAGTCGGCGTCTGGTTGCTGGTCGCGCCGCTGGTGTTCTGGACGCCGTTGCCGGAGGCCTATGCCAACGGCACCCTGGTCGGCGGACTGGTAATCGCACTGGCGGTGCTGATCCCGATGATGCCGGGCATGAGCATGGCCGGCATGATGGGTGGGCCGGATGTGCCGCCGGGCTGGGCCTATACGCCGGCGAGCTGGTTGCAACGCATGCCGATCGCGGTGCTCGCGTTAATCGGGTTTTTGATCGCCCGCATTCTCGGCGCCTATCAGCTTGGCCATATCGATACCGTTTGGGAGCCGTTTTTCGCCGGTAGCGGCGACGGTAGCGGCGACAAGCAAGGCGAGATGAACGGCACCGAGACGATCATCACCTCGGATATGTCCAAGGCCTGGCCGATTGCCGATGGCGCCCTCGGCGGGATCGTCTACATGGCCGAGCTGGTGATGGTCTGGATGGGGACGAAAACCCGCTGGCGCACCATGCCGTGGATGGTGCTCGCGCTGGCCATCCTGATCCTGCCGCTGGGGGTGGTGAGCATCTATTTCGTCATTGTCCAGCCGATCGTGATCGGCACCTGGTGCACGCTGTGCCTGATTGCCGCGCTGGCGATGGCGGTGATGATCCCTTACGCCCTGAATGAATTCGTGGCAATGGGCCAATTTCTGGTGTGGGCGCGCGAGCAAGGCAAGCCGTTCTGGCGCACGTTTTGGACTGGCGATGCCATGGACAATGGCAGCGACGACACCGCCAAAGGGCTTGTCTCCAGCCCCCGCGAGCAATGGGCCCAGGCC
>JBBKVW010000408.1:0-4506 GCA_037968655.1 Burkholderiaceae bacterium | reverse complement strand
GCATGATGGCGTCCAGCCTGGACTGCTGGCCCGCATCGAGTTGCAACTCGGTCACCAGGCGCTCACGCATGGCGGCCAACCCGCCGCCCGCGGGCTGGGCATGCGCCGACGACATCCAGGACCAACTGCCGGCGTTACCGGTGGCGGTGCCCGAGGCGCCATTGGCCGGAGCCGACGCGCCCGCTGCCGCCGGCTCGATACCGGCAATGCGCACCCGCAAGGCCGCGTTGGGCAGCTTGAGCACGTTGTCGCGCTGGTCGGTGATGATGCGCACATTGGCCGTCATGCCGGGCAGCAGGCGCCCGCTGGTGTTGGAAAAACCAACCACGGCGACATAAGTGACCACGTTGGCGATGTTCTGCGCCGCCTTGCGCACCTGTCGCAATTCGCCCTCGAAAGTCTCGCCCGGGAAGGCGTCAACCGTGAAGCTGGCACGCTGGCCGGCCCGAACCCGCCCGATGTCGCTTTCGTCGACGCTGGCGTCAACCTGCATATCCGACAGGTTCTGCGCGATCACGAACAGCTCGGGTGACTGCAGGCTGGCGGCCACGGTCTGGCCCTTTTCGATCGTGCGCTTGATAACGATGCCGTCGACCGGCGAGGTAATCCGGGTGCGGCCCAGATCGACCTTGGCTTGGGCCAGCGCGGCCTGGCGCTGAGCGACATTGGCCATCGCGGTCTTGATCTGCGCCTCGGTGACGCCCACCTGCGCCTGCGCCGCCTTGAGCGCCTCGACGCTGGTGTTCACCAGTGCGCGGGCCCGATCGGCCTCGCTTTGCGCAATGAACTGCACCTGCACCAGGCTTTGCTTGCGCTCGAAATCGCGCTGCGCCTCGTTCAGGTCGACCTGGGCCCGGGCCACCTGCGCCCGACCCGCGGCAGACTGGGCCTGCGCCGTCAGCACGGCAGCCTGGGACGCCTCGACATCGGCCTGCGCCGAGCGCACCCGGTACTCAAAACTCTCCGGGTCGATCTGCGCAATCAACTGCCCGGCCTTGACCTCGGAATTGAAGTCCACCAGCAAATCCCGGATCTGCCCCGACACCTGGGTCCCGACCGACACCTGGGTTACCGGGTTGACCGCACCACTGGCCGACACCGTGGCTTGCAGGTTGCCGCGCTCGATGGTGGCAGTGCGGTACTGCACTGCATCGGCGCCGGAGCGCTGGGTCCACCACCATGCCGCTGCAGCCGCGACGACAAGCAATACAGGCAAGGCAAGCCAGCGGGTTTTCTTCATCTGCCGATTCTAGGAACAAGCGCCTGCACTCTGCCCAATACGGGTATCGGCTGTGTAAAGGCGAGGCAAAGCCGCTCACACTACCCAGCGGCGTTTCGCACCCTGCCAGCCGCATTTCGTCGCAATCGGCTGGCTGCGGGCAATCAGGTCCGGCACAGTCTGCCTCAGTCCGCAAGCAACGACATCATGCAACTGACACCCCTGATCGCGATCCACATGAGCGCTGCCCTCACAGCACTGGCCATTGGCCCACTGGCACTGTGGGCGCGCAAGGGACGCACCCAGCGGCCACGCCTGCACCGGGCCTTTGGCTATGCCTGGGTCACGCTGATGCTGGCTACCGCCATCTCGGCCATCTTCATCCGCGACTATTCGCTGCCCAACATCGCAGGCTATACGCCCATCCATCTGCTGGTGCCGACGACCCTGCTCTCCCTGTTCGGCGCCTTCCGCTTCCTGGCCCGCGGCAACATCAACGGCCACCGCAGGACCATGCAGAACCTGTACATCGGCGCCCGTGTGGTAGCCGGCGGATTCACGCTGCTGCCTGGCCGCTATCTCGGCAATCTGGTGCTGGGACAGTGGATGGGACTGATCTGACGCGGCGTCCATGCAGCTTTACAACCCAAGGAAAAACTCATCATGCACAACACCGACAACACATACGCACTCTCCGACGATCTGGAAAAGCTGGCCCGCAGGCGCGCAGGCATGCGCATGGGCTGGCTGATCCACGCAACCGTTTTCGTCGCAGTCAATTTGCTGCTGGCGGTCCTGTCGGCCTCCAGCGGCAGGTCCTGGGCGATATATCCATTCTTCGGTTGGGGCCTGGGTCTGGCTATTCACGGCGCCGTCGTATTTCTGGGCGCCGGTGGCTTCGGGTTGAAACAAAAAATGGTGCAACGCGAGCGCGAGCGCCTGATTGCCCAGCGAGCCGATGCGGCACTGTTTTGAATTGCATGAACAGCGACGCCCATGACAAAACTGCCATGGACGCAATGACACCATTTACGTGGCGTTTGGCCGGGTCATTGGCCATCGCCACTGGCTCGTCAATATTGTTGATGGCCGACGCCGTTGGGTTCCGCGGATTTGGACCAATCGGTCCCCTGGCCAGCGTCAACGATCCGTTCGCAAGAGCAAACTTTTCCGCACTTCCCTCGCCCAACGGATTGACCGCGCCCCGTGCACGGGCGATGGCTGCCACATCGAGGCATGTCGACACTGATCACCAGCGCACCACCAGCGCGTCCTAGAATCGATCACACACCATGAGCCAACCCCTCTCGGACGACGACATCGACCGGCTGGCCCGCAGGCGCGCTGGCGCCAAGCTGGGCTGGTATATCCATGCAGCGGTCTACGTCGTCGTCAATCTGTTTCTGTTTGCGCTGTCGGAATACGGCATGGGCCAGCGCCGCTGGTCGGTCTATCCGCTGATGGGCTGGGGGTTGGGCCTGGCATTGCACGGCATAGCCGTGTTCGTGCTGGGTGCAGGCAGCGGGCTGCGCGAGCGGCTGGTCGAGAAGGAACGCCAACGCCTGCGGCGCGAGCGCGGGCAGCCCTGAGGACGCGGGCGAAGGCATGCGCATCAACTGGATCGCCAAGACCAGCCATCTGTTGCAGACCCTGGCGTTTTGCCTGGCCGTGGCGGCCATCCAGTACGCGTTCCGACCCGAACGCGAGTACGAGATTCCTCTGGTTTATTCGCTGGCCATCGGCACCAGTATCTGGGCCTGCATGGACTTCGGGCGCGACTTGTTCGCCTCCAGCGCCAGGACGGGCTGGCCACAAGGCCATGGCGCATGGGCACTGCCGCTGGTCAGCGTCATCGGCGGCTACGCTGTTGGCACGTTGGCGGGAGATTACTGGTTTGGCTGGTCGTCCTGGAGCGGCGTCGGCCTGCAGACCCTGCCGGCCTCGCTGTTGATCACTGCCATGGCGGGAGCCGCCGCCAGCTACTACTTCTATACAAAAATCCAGCGCGGCTATCTGTCGACCCGCATGGCGCAAGCGAACTTCCAGGCCTCGCAGGCCAGGCTCAAGCTGCTGGAAACACAGCTCGAGCCGCATATGCTGTTCAACACCCTGGCCAACCTGCGGGTGCTGATCGACAGCGATCCAGCACGGGCACAGCTGATGCTGGACCACCTGATCGACTACCTGCGCGCAACGCTCAACGCCTCGCGCGCCAGCAGCCATTCACTACAGGCCGAGTTCGACCGACTGGGTGACTATCTGGAACTGATGGCCATACGCATGGGCCCGCGCCTGACATTCCAGTTGCAGTTGCCGCCTGCACTGGCCGCGCAGGAGGTCCCAACCCTGCTGTTGCAGCCGCTGGTGGAGAACGCGATCCGGCATGGACTGGAACCCAAATTACAGGGTGGCAGCATCACCGTGCGGGCCGCGCGCACCGGCAGCGAGCTGAAGCTGCAGGTGCAGGACACCGGCGTCGGATTGCCATCAGGCCAGGTCAATTCAGATGGTTTCGGACTCTCCCAGGTACGCGAGCGTCTGGCAACGCGCTACGGCTCGAACGCACAGATGCATGTGCGACCCGGACAGGACGGCGGCGTCGACCTGGAGATCCGTTTGCCGTGTGCCAGTTGAATCTTTCCCTGATCTGCAAATCAGCCAACGACTACAGACAAGCGCAGTCGCATATTCATGCCCACCGCCCTGATTGCTGAAGACGAACCCCTGCTGGCCCAGGCCCTGTGCAAAGCATTGGCACAGGCGTGGCCGGAGCTGTCGATCGTTGCGACCGTTGGCGACGGCGTGTCCGCGGTCGCCCAGGCATTGCACCATCGTCCGGACATGCTGTTCCTGGACATCCGCATGCCCGGCCAAAGCGGCATCGACGCGGCGGCCGATCTGGCCGAGCGTTGGGAATCCGATGCTGATGGCGCACCCTTCCCGGCCTTGGTGTTCGTGACCGCCTACGAGCAATACGCCGTGCAAGCCTTCGAGGCCCAGGCGATCGATTACCTGCTCAAACCAGTGCAAGCCGATCGTTTGCGTCAGACCGTTGCCCGGCTGCAGCACGCGCTGGCTCAGGGGCACGGCGCAGCAGGCGATGTGCCGGTGGCAATGCCGGACATCGATCATGTGGTCGCCCAGTTGCGGCATTTGCTGGCCGGGCCAGCGACCGGGCAGCCGCCTGCTGGCTACCTGTCCTTGCTGCAGGCCAGCGTGGGTAACGCCATTCACATGGTGCAGCTGGACGATGTGCTGCAGCTGGAGGCCGCCGACAAGTATGTGCG
>JBBKVW010000407.1:0-17563 GCA_037968655.1 Burkholderiaceae bacterium | reverse complement strand
ACGTCGATCAGGATGTTGCGCAGACTGCGGTCGACCAGCCAGGGCGGCATGTGGGCGCCAAACTTCTGGCGGTTATTGTGGATTTCCCGCAGCGCGATCTCCAGTTCGTACAACTGGTCGTTGCGCGCCTCGTCCACGCGCGGCGCCTGGCTGGTCGGTCCGACAAACATGCCGCTGAACAGATAGCTCAGGCTGGGGTGGTTGTGCCAGTACATCAGCAAGCTGGCCAGCAATTCGGGCTTGCGCAGGAAGGGGCTGTCGGACGGCGTGGCGCCACCCATCACGAAATGGTTGCCGCCGCCGGTGCCGGTGTGGCGGCCGTCGGTCATGAATTTTTCTGCCGACAGGCGCGACTCCCAGGCCACGCGGTACAGGAACTCGCTGTTGCGCACCAGTTCGCGCCAGCTCGAGACCGGGTGTATGTTGACCTCGATCACGCCCGGGTCGGGTGTGACTTGCAGCAGCTTGAGCCGGGGGTCGCGCGGCGGCGGGTAGCCCTCCAGCACCAGGCGTATGCCCTGTTCGGTGGCGGTGGCCTCGATCGCCGTCAGCAATTCCAGATAGTCTTCCAGCCGCTCCAATGGCGGCATGAATATATACAGCACGCCAGAGGCAGCCCCGACGGCTTCGGCCTTGGGGCCGCTGGAGCGGCGCGGGTCGCGCACCTCGACGCACAGCGCAGTACGGCTGAGCCAATGCGCCGATTCGTTCTTTTGCGGCTTGCGCACAGCATCGGTCGATTCGGGCTGGCCCGGGAGCTGGGCGTTGACAGCGGCGACGCCGGTGGCGGTGGCAAGGCGGGCGGTCTCTTGCGTGACCCTGGCCGCTTCCGAGGGTGCCCCGGTGCCGGCCAGATAGGGGGTGATGCCGCTGGGCTCCATGCCAGCAGCAGCTGCCGGCGGCGTCGGCACCGCTGGCGCCACGGCGTAGCGCTGCGCCAATGCCGCATGGGCTGGCAGGTCGGTGCGCGCGTCGTACGGATCCTGCGGCGTGTGATACGGGTAGTCGGCCTGGCTGACCCAGGGCAGGGAATCGAGCGGCAGGCGCAGGCCCATCGGCGAGTCGCCCGGCATCAGGTACATCTGCTCGTCGCGCACGAACCAGGGGCCGGTGGTCCAGCGCGGGCCGCCCGCATCCAGGCTGTCGGCGGCCTTGATCGGCAGTACGTAGCCGATCACGGTATCGAGCTTCTGGCTGAATACGCGGTGCAGCCGCGCGCGCTCCATTTCGTCGTCCAGCCGCGACCCTTGCGCGTCGACGTTGACCGGCAGGCGGCGCTCGCGCCACTGGTAATAAAAGTGGTCTTCATAGCCAGGCAGGATGTGCTGGTCGTCCAGGCCCAGACGCTTGGCCAGACCGTGGATGAAATCGCGGGCCACCTCGCTTGTGTAGTGGGTGGGTTCGCGTTCATCGACGAATATCTGCGGATTGGCCCATACCGGCTGGCCATCGGTGCGCCAGTAGATGTTCAGGGCCCAGCGCGGCAGCTGTTCGCCGGGATACCACTTGCCCTGGCCAAAATGCAAAAAACCGCCCTGGCCGTACTCGGCGCGCAGCTTGTGTACCAGTTCGGTCGCAAAGCCACGCTTGGTCGGACCCATCGCGTCGGTGTTCCATTCAGCGGCATCGCGGTTGCTGACCGCGACGAAGGTCGGCTCGCCGCCCATGGTCAGGCGCACATCGCCGGCCAGCAGTTCCTGGTCGACGGCTTCGCCCAGTTGCATCACCGCGGCCCACTGCTCTTCGGTATAGGGCTTGGTGACGCGTGGCGCCTCGTACAGGCGCGTGATCGTCATTTCATGCGCAAACTCGACGCCGGCCTGCTCGACGCCGCCTTCGATCGGTGCGGCGCCCGTGGGCTGGGGCGTGCAGGCCAGTGGAATATGGCCTTCGCCAGCCAACAGGCCCGAGGTTGGATCCAGACCGATCCAGCCGGCACCGGGCAGGTAGACCTCGCACCATGCGTGCAGGTCGGTGAAGTCGACTTCGGTGCCGCTGGGGCCGTCCAGCGCCTTGACGTCCGGCGTCAACTGGATCAGGTAGCCCGACGCAAACCGGGCCGCCAGGCCGCAATGGCGCAGCAGATTGACCAGCAGCCAGGTCGAATCCCGGCACGAGCCCGCGGCCAGAGTCAGGGTCTCGTCGGGCGTCTGCACGCCCGGCTCCATGCGGATCAGGTAGCGGATGTCATTGGCCACCATGCGGTTGACGTCGACCAGGAAATCGATGCTGCGCCGTTCGCGCCGATCGATCCGCGCGAGACATTTCTGGAACAGTTCAGATGCCGGCTCGACCGCCAGATAGGGCGCCAGTTCCTGCTCCAGCAGCGCGTCGTATTTGAACGGGAAAGTTTCGGCAGTGGGCTCCAGGAAAAAGTCGAACGGGTTGTAGACCGCCATTTCGGCCACCACATCGACCGTGATCTTGAACTCGGTTGCCTTGTCCGGAAACACCAGGCGCGCCTGGTAATTTGCGAACGGGTCCTGCTGCCAATTGACGAAATGTCCGGCCGGCTCGACCTTGAGCGAATAGGAAACAATGTTGCTGCGGCAATGTGGAGCGGGCCGCAGCCGAATGACCTGCGGGCCAAGCGTGACCGGACGGTCATACTTGTAGTGGGTCACGTGGTGCAAGGCGGCGTGGATCGACATACGGGAAATCTCGGGTTGGTCCGCGAGAGCGCGGAAATAGACGAATCAGACGGATCGCCTGATCAAAGGGTGATACTAGCAGCCAGGATAAATTGCGAGCCCGTGCCGATGCGCCGCAGAGCGACGCATCGGCACGCACTGGCCGGCCAAAGCAGGAAGCGGATGATTGTATTGATGACAGCTGCATTTGATCGATCCAAAGGCACCAGGCAAGATGGGCGTGGTGCACGCGCTGGGCTGCCAGAGCGCCTGGCCGGCCTGTCTGCGAGCGGTAGTTGGCGGTATTGGAATGCCGCTCCGCTGCGGTTCGCACGTATGTTTGATTGGCGTTTGGCGCAAAGCAATTGCGTGCAATGACAAACCGATCTCTCTCGGCCCTTGGCGGGCTGGTCTATTCGACCGACAAGGGGCGCATGTGCCCTGACTGTCGTCAGGCCCTGGAAAACTGCCAATGCCGCTCGACCAGGGATGTTGTCATCGGCGATGGCCGGATTCGGGTTGGCCGCGAAAAGAAGGGCCGCGGCGGCAAGACGGTGACGCTGGTACGTGGCCTGGCGATGGACGCAGCACAACTGCTGGCGCTGTCCCGTCGCCTCAAGTCCCATTGCGGCAGCGGTGGCACGGTCAGTGATGGTGTGATCGAGATCCAGGGCGATCATGTGGAACGCGTCCTGCAGTCACTGCTGGCAGACGGCCTGCTGGCCAAGCGCACCGGGTCGTAGCAGGCATCTGCCGGGGGCTGGCAGACCTGCACCGGCACCTCCACAAACAGGTGGAGTCCACTTGCGCCATCGCACGGTGCGACGCCTAGCATGGCCAGATGTACTTGACGACCCGGCGGCGTCCCGGACCGGCCCGCTGGTTGGCGCCAATACTGGTCGGCTGTGTGGCCGGTACGGCGCTGCAATTGATGCAGCCGGCCTTGTGGCATTGGTTTGCCTACGCAGTGGCGCTGCTGGCTGGAGCCGGCCTCGCCTGGCAACTGCTTGCGTCCGGCTTAACCGGCGCCCGTTATCGCACTGCCATGGCGCTGGCTGTGGCGCTTGTGATGTTTGCCCAGGTTGGTCTGCGTGCCGCGGCATTTCAATCCGGCGCACTGGCGCCCGAACTGCAGGGTCGCGACCTGCAACTGACGGCAGTCGTGGCCGCCATGCCGCAGGCGAGCGCTGCCGGATTGCGCTTGCAACTGGAAGTTGAATTGGCCAGCGCTGATGGCGTGGCGGTACGACTGCCGCCGCGCATTCTGGTCAGCTGGTACGGGGCACGCCCCGGCACCGATGCCGGCGCAGGAGACCTGACGGACCCGATACCCGAGATCCACGCCGGCGAACGCTGGCACATGACGGTGCGATTGAAGCAGCCTCACGGCAACAGCAATCCGCACGGTTTCGACTATGAGCTCTGGTTGTGGGAACACGATCTGCAGGCGACCGGGTATGTGCGCACGGGCGCAGGGCAGGCTGTTCCACGCCACTTGGGTCAGACCTGGCGCCATCCGGTCGAACTGGCACGCCAGAGCGTACGCCGGCGCATCGACACCCATCTGCCGCAATCGCCGGCCGCTGGCTGGATCAGCGCCCTGGTCACCGGCGACCAGAATGCAATCGACCGTGCTGACTGGGATGTATTCCGGGCCACCGGCGTGGCCCACTTGATGAGCATTTCCGGCCTGCATGTCACCATGTTTGCGTGGATGGCGGGGCTGCTCGGTGCGGCGCTGTGGCGCCGCAGTCCACGCCTGTGCCTGCGCCTGGCGGCGCCCCATGCAGCGCTGATCGGCGCCGTGACGCTGGCCACTGCCTATGCCTTGTTCAGCGGTTGGGGCGTGCCGGCGCAACGCACGATATGGATGCTTGCCACGGTCTGCCTGTTGCGCTTGTCGGGCCGAAGCTGGCCCTGGCCCGTAGTGTTGCTGCTTGCTGGCGCCGTGGTGCTGGCGATCGATCCCTGGGCCCTGCTGCAGGCCGGCTTCTGGCTCAGCTTTGTCGCGGTAGGCGTGCTGTTTGCATCGGATGCCCGCGAAGAGGACGGTGCGCCGCGATCCATTGCGGTTCGCCTGCGCGCCATGCTGCGCGAGCAGTGGATCATGACTTTGGCGCTCACGCCGCTGGTGCTGCTGCTGTTCGGGCAGGTGTCGCTGGTCGGATTTGTCGCCAACCTGTTGGCTATCCCCTGGGTCACGCTGCTTGTGACTCCCTTGGCCATGGCGGGCGCGCTGATTGCGCCGGCCTGGGATCTGGCGGCGTGGGCGATTGCAGTGCTGGCCTGGTATTTGCAGCTGCTGGCGCAATTGCCCTTTGCCACGGTGTCGGTGGCGATGGCGCCCTGGTGGCTCGGCGCTGCCGCAGTGGCCGGAGCAGTATTACTGGTGATGCCCCTGCCGATGTCGCTGCGCGTTGGCGGTGCGGCTCTGATGTTGCCGGTATTGCTATGGCAGTCGCCACGGCCGGCACCGGGCCAGTTCGAATTATTGGCGGCTGACATCGGGCAGGGCAACGCGGTGCTGGTGCGCACTGAAAACCATGCCCTGCTGTATGACGCCGGGCCGCGCTTTGGCCGCGACAGCGACGCCGGGCACCGGGTGCTGCTGCCATTGTTGCGCGCGCTGGGCGTGGAACTCGACCTGCTGGTGCTCAGCCACCGGGACAGCGACCATGTTGGCGGCGCGCAATCCGTGCTGGCTATGCAGGGCAGGGCCGGCTTGCTCAGTTCGATCGAGCCAGAGCACCCGTTATGGGCCGTGCGCCCGGGTCGGCGCTGCGAGGCGGGACAAAGCTGGCGCTGGGACGGGGTGGATTTCGTCGTCCTGCATCCGCGCGCCCAGGATTACCTGGTGCAGACCAAGTCCAACGCACTGTCATGCGTACTACGCATAAACGCGGTCGATATCGGCGGGTCGGTGGGTGCAAGTGCGTTGCTGACCGGCGACATTGAGTCAGCCCAGGAGCAGCGCCTGCTGGCCGACGGCGCCAATCTGCAGGCAGACCTGCTGCTGGTGCCGCACCATGGCAGCAAGACCTCGAGCAGTGCGCCATGGCTGGACAAGGTGCAGCCGCGTATGGCCTGGGTGCAAAGCGGCTACCGCAATCGCTTCGGCCATCCGGCACCCGTGGTGGCGGCCAGGTATGCCGAGCGCGGGATACCGCTGATGGCTTCGCCTGAATGCGGGGCCATGCGATGGCAATCGTGGGCGCCCCAGACATCGCAATGCGAGCGCAGCGAGAATATTCGTTACTGGCACCATGTGGCGACGCCGATTTCCCGGTTCTAATGCTGCCTTGGCGCCAAAAGCCGACGTCTTGATGCGAAAAGTGGTGGTTTGCAATTTGTTAAGCTGCCCCCAGGAGAATACGGAACATGCTGAAATTCGACGAGATGTATACAAACCTGCCCTACGAGTTCTTCTCGGGCGGGGAGCAGATTCGCGACCACTACAAGATTTACGACGAGTGGTTGGCCCGCCAGCCGGGCGACATGATGGCCAATCGGCGTGAACAGGCCGAGGTGATATTTCGCCGGGTTGGCATCACTTTTGCGGTATACGGCGAGAAGGACGAGACCGGTGTGGGCAATGAACGCCTGATTCCGTTTGACCTGATTCCGCGCATCATTGCCGCGCGCGAGTGGGATGAACTGGAAAAGGGCCTGGCACAACGTGTCACGGCGCTGAACCGGTTTATCCATGATTGCTATCACGACCAGGAAATATTCAAGGCCGGCATAGTCCCTAGCGAGCAGCTGGTGGGCAATGCGCAGTTTCGACCCGAGATGGTGGGTGTGGACGTGGCCAGAGACGTTTATTCGCATATTTCCGGGGTTGACATCGTCCGGGCCGCCAACGCCAAGGGCGAACCCGAGTATTACGTGCTGGAAGACAACCTGCGGGTGCCAAGCGGGGTGAGCTACATGCTGGAAAACCGCAAGATGACGATGCGGCTGTTCCCTGAACTGTTCGGCGCGCACAAGGTTGCACCAGTGGCGCATTACCCGGACATGTTGCTCGAAACCCTGCGCGAAAGCAGCCCGGAAACCACGGCCGAACCGACGGTTGTCGTGTTGACGCCCGGCATGCACAACAGTGCCTATTTCGAGCACGCATTCCTGGCGCAGCAGATGGGTGTCGAACTGGTGGAAGGGCAGGACCTGTTCACGCGCGACAAGTTCCTGTACATGCATACCACCCGCGGTCCCAAGCGGATCGATGTGATCTACCGGCGCGTGGACGACGATTTCCTTGACCCCAAGGCCTTCCGTGCCGACTCAACGCTTGGCTGTGCCGGACTGATGGAGGTCTACCGGGCCGGGCACGTCACGATCTGCAATGCAGTGGGCACCGGGGTAGCCGACGACAAGTCGATCTACCCGTACGTGCCCAAGATGATCGAGTTCTACCTGGGTGAAAAGCCCCTGCTGAGCAATGTGCCGACGCTGATGTGCCGCAATGCCGACGACCTGTTGTACACGCTGGACAACCTGAAAGACCTGGTGGTCAAAGAGGTGCATGGCGCCGGCGGCTACGGCATGTTGGTGGGTCCGGCGGCAACCAAGGCCGAACTGGAGGAGTTTAGCCGCTATCTGCGTGCCAATCCCGAAGGCTACATTGCGCAGCCGACCTTGAGCCTGTCGAGCTGTCCGACCTTTGTCGAAAGCGGCATTGCACCGCGCCATATCGACCTGCGGCCTTATGTGCTGAGCGGCAAGAAGGTGCGCATGGTGCCGGGCGGTCTGACCCGCGTGGCGCTGAAAGAGGGTTCCCTGGTAGTGAATTCGTCGCAGGGCGGTGGCACCAAGGACACCTGGGTACTAGAAGAATGACAGGCCGCCACGGCGACTGGAAAAACAAGGAGCGCGCATGCTGAGCCGAACTGCAGATCACCTTTTCTGGATGGCCCGCTATACCGAGCGGGCCGAAAACACCGCCCGACTACTGGATGTGAACTACCAGAGTTCACTGTTGCCGCAATCCGAGAACGCGGCACTGATAGGTTGGCAGGGCCTGATCAGTATCAGCGAACTGATGCCGGCCTACACCGAAAAATATGGCGACATCCGCGCGCGCGACGTGATGGAGTTCATGGTCAAGGACGAGAGCAATCCGTCCAGTATCGTGTCCTGCCTGGCCGCTGCGCGTGAGAACGCGCGCGCCGTGCGCGGTACGCTGACGACCGAGGTATGGGAGACCCAGAACCAGACCTGGCTGGAGGTCAAGCGCAATCTCAAGAATGGTGATTTCGAACGTGATCCGGCGCATTTCTTCGAGTGGGTGAAATTCCACTCGCATCTTTCGCGTGGCGTCTCCGTGGGAACCATGTTGATGGACGAGGCGCTGTATTTCATGCGCCTGGGCACCTTCCTGGAGCGGGCTGACAATACCGCGCGCTTGATGGACGTGAAGTTCCACGCGCTACAGAATGATTTTTTCGGCGCAGACAGCGACAAGGACCAGGAATACGACTTCTATCACTGGAGTGCGATCTTGCGCAGCGTCTCTGGCTTCGAGATCTATCGCAAGGTGTACCGTGATGTGATCAAGCCCGAACGGGTCGCTGACCTGATGATCCTGCGCCCCGATATGCCGCGCTCCCTGCTGGCTTGTCTGAACGAGGTGGTCAACAACCTGAACCTGCTGGCCACGGACCGTTCGCGCGACACCTTGCGCCGGGCCGGCAAGTTGTGCTCCGAGCTCAGATACGGGCACATCGATGAGATCCTGGCGACCGGGATGCATGCCTATCTGAACCAGTTCCTGGATCGGGTCAATGACCTGGGCTCGCATATCAGCCGCGATTTCTTGGTGCCGTTGCCCAATTAGCAAGATGCGTTGCGCGCCGATTTGGCCCTATTGCACAGGTGCGCAGTGCTGCCGGGAGCCTGGTTAGCACCCCCAGCCCAGGCCTCGCTTGGGTCTGCGGGGGCTTGCAGTTGCTCTCTGGGCGTCCCGTCCAATGACCTGAGAGATCACCAGTGTGATGGCCGGCTGTTGCGGCCGGACTGGCGTACTTGTGTGCCAGCATGATCTGGCCTTTATCCGACGCGCCAGACGCTGATCAAGCCGTTCGCGACGAGCAGGTCAGCCAGCATCGCCAGACCTTGCTGGCTGCCTCCGCGGGCAGCGCGCTACTCGGAACAATCCTGTCCCTGGTGCAGTCGCGCGTTGTTGGCATAACGCCGGCGCTGTTGTGGCTGGGGCTGCTGGCGCTGGTGCTTGCGGCCAGGGTAGGGGTTTATTGGCGACACCAGCGATCCGTGCCGCAGCGGCAACAATCCCATGCCTGGATCGGGCACTACCGCCTGCTGTCCTTGCTCCATGGCCTGATCTGGGCCCTGTCCAGCCACTGGTTGTTTCCGCCTGCAGATCTGGCGCACCAGTTGTTCCTGGTGTTTGCGCTGGCGGGCATCTGCATCAGTTCCCTGTCCGGCTACGCGTTCGACCTGAAGGCGGCATTGTTCTTCTGCCTGCCCGTGCTGGCAGCGCTGCTGCTGCGCCTGTTGCTGTTGGGCACCGAGACCGGGGTGATGATGTCGCTGGTCGGTGTCCTGTTCATCCTGTATGTGCTGGCGATCGCATTGCGCACCCATCGCAGCATGCGCGAAACGGTTGCGCTGCGCTTTGCACAGGCCGAACAACTGGCTGACGTGCAACGCAGCCATGAGCAATTGCAGCGCGCGGAGCAGTTGGCGGGCCAGGGCAGTTTCAGCCTGGACCTGTCGACGCACAAGCTCGAATGGTCTGACGGCCACTACCGGCTGTGGGGGCTCGTGCCAGGAAGCGCCGAACCGAGCCTGGCGCTGTTTCGCGAACGGGTGCATGCAGACGACCTGGCCCGCGTGGACAGCATTTTTCGGCTGGTCCAGGAGCGCGGTGAGGTGGTGGACTGCCAGTTTCGCGTCTGCTGGCCCGATCACAGCGTGCATCACATTCTGGGTAGAAGCGAGGTGCACCGCAATAGCCACGGCAAGGTGGTGGCCTTGCTGGGAACGGTCCAGGACGTCAGCCAGCAGACACTGACCGAGGCCAGCCTGATCGAGCAGCAGCAGTTGTTGTCGGTCATGCAGCAGACGACACAGCTGGGCTTCTGGTTTGTCGATGCGGCCGGAACGACGACCGACGTCAACCCGGCGCTGTGCGCGATGCTCAAGCGTTCGAAAAGCGATCTGATCGGGCGCAGCATCCTGCCGCTGGTCGACGCCGGCTACGGCCGGCAGTTGCGCGCGACGCTGGCCGGCACGCATGTGACGGGCGCACCCGGCATTGCCGTGAATCTGGCCAGACCCGACGGCAGCGCGGTGCGTTGCCTGGCACATGAGACGGCCCTGGTCGATGCCGGCGGTGTGGTGATCGGTCTGGTGGCCATGCTGTCCGACCTCAGTGCGGTCGAGCGCGCGCGCGAGGCGCAACACGTCTCGGAGTTCGTTGTCAATTCGGTCAATGACATGGTCAGCGTGATCGACATGGACAACTGCTACCGCTTTGTGAACGACGCCTGGTCCCGGCGCAATGGACTTTCGCGCGCACAGGTGCTGGGGCGGGCCATGCAAGAGGTCGCTCCCCACGCCATGAGCACCGAGCGGCTCGAGGCTGTTCGCCAGTGTGCGCAGCGCAAGGAAATGCGCGTGGTGCGGGTCAGCGTGGAGTATCCGGAGATCGGCTTGCGGGCAATGGAGACAACCCTGACGCCCTTTCTGACCCGCAACAGCGAAGTCAGTGGCGTAGTGGCCGTGACGCGCGACGTGACCGAGCAGGAAGCAACGCGCGCAGCCCTGGCCCAGAGCCTTGAGAATCTGCGCCGCACCTTCAATTCGACCACCGATGGCATGTTCGCCTATGACGCGGCCGACCCCCAAGGGCGTTTGCTGTTCGCCAATGACCGTTTCTTTGACATGTGGAACATGCCAAGGGCGCCGTCCCACACGGTGACGCGCGACGATGTGATTGCCGCCGCAAACAAGCTGTTTGTCGATCCCCCGTCGGAAAACAGCCGGATCGCCAGCATTCTGGCGATGGACGAGCCCTTTACTGACCGGCTCGAACTGCGCGATGGCAGGGTATTGGAGCGTCGCAGCGTACCGATGAAAAACGGCGCTGGTCCGACCCGGGTCTGGACCTTTCGCGATATCAGCTTGCAGGAACAGGCGGTCGAAGCGCTGCGCGCCAACGATGGCCAGCAACGCGCGTTGATGGATGCGTTTCCCGGCTACGTCAGCGTGATCGACCAGGACTTCATATTTACCTATGTCAATGCGCGCATGGCCAGCCTGCTGGGATTGCCGCCAGCTGCCATTGTTGGCAGCCATGTGCGCGACTTGCTGGGCGAAGAGCACTACCGCCAGATCATGCGCGAGGTCGAACGCAACAATGCCGGCGAGCGTGGCGTGGTCGAACGCCTGTACGGCGCCAACGCACAGCGACCGGAGGTCTATCTGCAGGTCACCCAGGTCATGGGCGCCAAGGGCCGAGGTGGTTTGCAGCGCTATTACGCGTTCGGCGTCGACATCACCGAGCTCAAGCGGGCCGAGGAAGCGCTGCGCTCCGCCAAGGAGGACGCCGAGCAGGCTGATCGGGCCAAGAGTGCGTTTCTGGCCAGTGTGAGCCACGAACTGCGCACGCCGCTCAATGCCATTTTGGGCTTCTCGCAGTTGTTGCGCACCGAGGCACGGGCGCTGCCGGGCGTGAGCGAGAACGCCAGCGAGATCGAGCGTGCCGGGCGCCATCTGCTCTCGCTGGTCGACGACCTGATCGATCTGGGTGGTGTCGAGGCCGGCCATCTCGAGTTGACGATGGTGCGCGTTGCGGTCGAGTCGGTGATCAACGAAAGCCTGTCGATGGTGGCGCCCTTGGCCGCCAACCAGGGGATACGCATCGTCTTTGAGGGTGGCAATGCGCGCAACGCCGTCGTGCTGGCCGACGCGGTGCGGCTGCGCCAGGTCGTCATCAACCTGCTGTCCAACGCGATCAAGTACAACCGGCCGGACGGCACGGTGCGGGTGTCCTGCCGGCGCCATGTCCCGCCAGGTGACACAGCCAGCGAACGCATTCGCATTGCCGTCACCGATACCGGCGCCGGCATCGCGCCGGAACTGGCCAGCCGTGTGTTCTCTGCGTTCGAGCGCCTGGGAGCCGAACGCGGCGCGGTCGAAGGTACCGGCATCGGGCTGGCGATTTCGCGCCGACTGGTCAGTGCCATGGGCGGTGCCATCGGATTCGAGAGCCGCGTGCAGGAAGGCAGCACCTTCTGGATTGATTTGCCACCGATTGCCCAGACTGTGTCGCCCGATCTGGATCTGAACCAACCCGCCGATGCCCGCTCGGTCCAGCCATTGCTGCTGCGCGCCCAGCCCCGCCTGCTGGTGGCCGAGGACTATGGCCCGAACCAGGCCGTGCTGCGACTGCAACTGTCCAGCCTGGGCTGCGCGGTGGATGTGGTGACTGACGGCCTGGCCGCCCTTGCCAAGTGGCAGACCACGCGCTACGACCTGATCCTGACCGACCTGGACATGCCGCGCATGGGTGGGCACGAACTGGCGCGTGCCATCCGCCAGCATGAGGGAAAGCAGTCCGGCAGCTTGCCCATCGTTGCCATCAGCGCGGCCGTCGTAGCCGGCGAGCGCGAGCGCTGCCTGGCCGCCGGCATGGATGACATGCTGACCAAGCCGATATCGCTCGAAGATCTGTCGGCCATGCTGGTGCGCTGGCTGGGCCAGGGCCGGGCAGAGCCGGCGCCCGGCGCGCTGCCCGACGCAGGCGTGGTGCGTGGCATCGATCCGGATGTGCTCGATCTGTCGGCGCTGTACCGCGTGTTGGGGCGCGTCAGCCTGACACAGGCGCGTGCGCTGCTGGCAGTTTTCATGGCCGCCTCGGACGAAGGTCTGCGCAATCTCGACTCGCGTCAGGCGACTGACGGCGCGTCGCTGGTGCGTGAAATGCACCGGCAACAGTCCTCGGCCCGCACCGTGGGCGCCATGCGCTATGCCGACCTTGCGCAGGAGTGGGAGCGGCGCTCCGCATCAGGAGACATGCCGGATCCGGGTCAGGCGGTACGCGAACTGCGTGCGGCGCTGCAACAGGTGCGCCAGCAGGCCCAGGTGCTGGACACGCTGGAGCCGACCTCGCTGCCGGCGCCGCTGCAGTCCGATGTCGCCTCCGAGGCCCTGTACGGATCGGTGATGGTGGTCGACGATGACCCGGTGGTGCTGTTGCAGATGCAGCAGATGCTGGCAGGTATCGGTATCGGCGAGGTTCTGACGGCGCGCAATGGCGTGGACGCGATCGCACAGCTTGAACAGCGCCAGACCCCATTGGAGGTCGTCGTGTGTGACCTCAACATGCCCGAGATGGACGGCGTGGAGATGATCCGCCGTTTCGGCCAGAGCGGCTATCGTGGCGGCCTGATCCTGATGAGCGGCGCCAACGAACAGCTGCTCACGACGGTGGGCAACCTGGCCCAATTGCAGGGCCTTACGGTGTTGGGCCAGATCCACAAGCCGGCCACACCCCAGCAGATGATCGACCTGCTGCAAGGCGCTAGCGCGGCCGGATCGCCGCAACCGTCTGGCAAGGTGTTGTCGATGTCGTCGCAGTCGATCCTGGCCGGCATTCGCAATGCCGAATTCACGATCTGGTTCCAGCCCAAGGTGGACGCCCACAATCTGCATGCGGTCGGCGTCGAGGCGCTGGCGCGCTGGTCCCAGGCGGACGGAAGCTTTGTGGCGCCTGAATTGTTCATCGTCGCGGCCGAGCGTGCCGGCATCATCGGCCAGCTTTCGGCGCTGTTGCTCGACACCGCGCTCAAGCAGGCCGCACGCCTGCACCAGGCGGGGTTTGCGCTGAGCATTTCGATGAATCTGTCGGCGCTGTGGCTCGATGACCTTGAATTGCCCGACCTGCTGCTGCGAACGGCGCAGTCGCAGGGCCTGCAGCCGACCGATATCATTTTGGAAGTGACCGAAACGGGCGTCACCAAAGACATCGCGATCGCACTCGATGTGCTCACACGGTTGCGCCTGAAGGGTTTCGGGCTGTCGATCGATGATTTCGGCATCGGCTATTCATCCCTCGAACAGATCGGCCGCATACCCTTCACTGAAATGAAGCTGGACCGCAGTTTTGTTGCCCGCGGCACCAGGGACTCGGCCGCCCGTGCCATCCTGGAAAGCAGCATGGCGATGGCCACCAAGCTCGATCTGCGCACGGTGGCCGAGGGCGTCGAGACCGAAGCCGAACTGGCACTGGTGCGTGAACTTGGTTGTGACAGCGTGCAGGGCTTCTTGATCGCCCGTCCGATGCCGGTCAACGATTTGATTGACTGGCTGCGCGCACGCAGCCAGTGAGCGTGCCGCGCGGTTCGGCCTATGGGCCGCGCGCGGCCCGCACTTCCCGGCCCAGTTCGATCACCGCCATCGCGTAGTAGCTGCTCCAGTTGTAGCGCGTGATGACGTAGAAATTCTCGGTTCCGGCGACGAAGGTCGGCGCTGCATCGCCGTTCTGCAATTCAACCAGCGCCAACGGGCCGCGATGCTCCAGCGCGGCGCCGTCGAGCCTGGCACCCTTGGCCGCCATGCTGGCCACGCTGAAGGTGGGCAGGATGTCGGGCGCCAGCAGTGCCTCCAGGTCCAGCGTGGCCCGGTCAAAGCGGACCGGGTAATGGGTCGGCATGCCCTTGTTCCAGCCAAAGGCGACAAAATAGTTTGCCACCGAACCGATCACGTCGGATCTGCTCTGGAAAAGATCGACCTTGCCGTCGGCGTCGAAATCGATCGCGTAGCGGACCCAGCTCGATGGCATGAACTGCGGCATTCCCATCGCGCCGGCGAAACTGCCACGCAGGCTCAGTGGGTCGGTGCCCGATCGCTGTGCCAGCGACAGCAGCTGCTCCAGTTCACCCAGGAAGAACGCCCGGCGCTCCGCAGCGCGCGGATGCGCGGCAGGAAAGTCGAACGTCAGCGTGGCCAGCGCGTCGACGACCCGAAAGTTGCCCATGTCGCGCCCGTAGATGGTCTCGACGCCAATGATGCCGACGATGATTTCGGCCGGAACGCCAAACTGGCTTTCGGCCCGCTCCAGTTCAGCCTGGTTTTCGTTCCAGAACGCGACCCCGGCCCGGATCCGGACCGGATCGATGAAACGGCTGCGATAGACGCGCCAGTTCTTGGCCGTGCCGCCTGGTGCTGGCAGCACCCAGCGGGCGATCTGCGGCAGCTGGCGCGCCTGCCCGATGATGCCCCGCACCCAGTCCTGGTCCAGGCCGCGGCGCTCGGCCAGTTCGTCGGCCATGCGCATGGCGTCCGCGCGCTGCGCATACGGCCCGGCATCTGCGACGGCGGCGCCGGCAGCCGCGACGCGCTTCTTGGATAGCGGTTTGGCCGCCCAGGCGCTGGACAATCCCAGGCACAGCAAGGTCAACAACAGGGCAACACGGGCGCGAAAGATCATCGGGCAGGCCAGGGCAGGGTTGGAAATTCGCGCCGCAGCGCGCGCAAGCTCTTGCCCCTGTCAGAAGTCGCAGGCGCATAGCGCACGGATTCCAGGCGCAGCAGCCAGTCCCTGATTGTCACCGCCCGGGGATCGTGCGCGCCCCACTGCAATTGGACCAGTTGCGCCAGCGAACGGGGTGGACTGCTGGGCGCAACTGGCCAGCCCGCGCGTCGCAGCTTGCGGGTCACGCGTTCGAGCAGATAGAGCCAGGGATCATGCCGGCTGCGTTCCCATAGGGTCCAGGCAGCCGCGACAAGGCTGGAGCCCACGATCAGGCCGAGCAGAACATAGCCCAGGTCTTCCCAGCTTGGCGATTCGAACCCGATGTCCTTGAGCAGGTCGAGCTGGGTGTTCTGGCTGTAGTTGAGCACCCACTGGTTCCATCCGTTGTTGACCGCCTCCCAGGCCGCGCGCAGATTGAACCAGACCACGGGATTGACAGCATCCATGGCGCTGGCGATTACGCCGCGCGGCGCAACCAGGCGTTGCAAGGAACCCGTGCGGCCGGGCGCCACCGCCGAAGTCGGGTCGACCCGGACCCAGCCGCGATCGGCCAGCCAGACTTCGGTCCAGGCGTGGGCATCGCTTTGGCGCAGTATCCAGTAACCGTCCACACTGTTGATCTCGCCGCCCTGGTAGCCGGTGACGATGCGCGCCGGAATGTCCAGCGAGCGCATCAGGATGACAAAGGCCGATGCGATGTGTTCGCAAAAACCGGCGCGCCGATCGAACCAGAATTCGTCCGCGGTATTGGCGCCATAGACGCCCGGCTCCAGCGTGTAGCTGTAGCCCCCGCTGCGCAGGTGTTGTAGCGCCGCGTCGACAAGTTGCTGCGGTTGTCCGCCGTAGCGCGGGTCCTGGCGTAGTTCGCTGGCCCATTGCATGGTGCGCGGATTCTGGCCGGGAGGCAGGTCCAGGTAATCCTGCAGCGCGGCGCTGCGCCTGGATGGACCATGGCTGAACGTGGTGTGGCTTTGCGCTGTATAGCGCAACAGGTCCGAGACCGGGCGATCGGCGGTCCACTGGAGCTCGCGCGACATCTGCAGCGCCATGCCGCGTGCCTGCGGTTGCGCCGCTGCGGCATCGAGCACGAATATCCAGGGCCGGTTGTTGGGCTCCAGCGTCACCTGGTAGCGGATCGCTTCACCGCTGACCCGCAGATTGGCCGCGTCCTGCATGCGCTCGGGAAAGCCCGAGCGCAGCGGCTGCCATTGCCGGCCCCGCAGCGTGGACAGCACCGGGCCGCGGAAATACAGCTCGGACTGGCGCGGCGGCATGCCGTCAAACTGGATGCGCATCGCGATGCTGTCGTCCAGTGCCAGTTCGGCGATAGCTCCCACCTCCATCGTCGCTGACAGGCCGCTGCGTCCGCTCATCGCGTCGCCCGGCATGCCCCATAGCGGGGCCAGCCTGGGAAACAGCAGGAACAGCACCAGCATGATCGGCGCGCCCAGTGCCGCCATTGTGAGCGCGGTTGTGGCGGCTTCGCGCAGCGGCGGTTTGCCGACCGGCATATGGGTATTGACCAGCGCGGTGAGCAGTCCCATCAGCGCGACCAGCATGGCCGCGGCCGTGAGCAGCGACTGCGAAAAGAAAAAGTTGGTCAGCATCGTGAAAAAGCTGAGAAAGAACACCACGAAGGCATCGCGACGGGCGCGCAGCTCCAGCGTCTTCAAGGTCAGCAGCACCACCAGCATGGTCACGCCGGCGTCACGTCCCAGCAGGGTGCGGTGCGTGGCCAGCGTGGCGCCGATGGTCAGCAGCAGCAGGGCGAGCAGCCACCAGCGCGAGGGCAGGGGACGGGCATTCCAGGCCAGATGGCCGCGCCAGGCCAGCACGGCGATGGCCAGCGCCGAGCACCACAACGGCAAGCGGCCCAGTTGCGGCACCAGCACCCAGGCGATCACCAGCAGCAGGAACAGCGTGTCGCGTGCATCGCGCGGCAGATGGCGGAGTCGCTCAAGCATGCTGTTCATTTCGTCCGCGCAAGCCCGCCGCCGTCATCATCGGATGTGCCATACAGGGCCAGCGCCTCCAGGCAACGGCGCTTGTGTGCCTCGCCGCTGGCAGGGCGAATCTCCTGTCCACCCAGGCGCAGGCCGAAGTCCAGGTTGTGCCGATCGGCCGCCAGTACCCAGGCGCACAGGCGCGACAGAGCCCGTTCGAGCACTTCGCCGGAACCCGGCAGGGCGAGCGGCAAGCCGGTATTGGCCAGATCCAGCCAGAGCTCGTAGCGTTGTGCCTGGTGGGTGTCGCGGCTCACCAGTTGGTCGGCCTTGGCGAGCTTTTTCCAGACCAGCAGTTTGAGCGGATCGCCGCGCTGGTAGGCGCGCACGCCGTCGAATTCGCCGCTGGCCTTGTGCATGCGGGCTGCTGCGGCGTTGCCGGCGCGCACTGGGTCTGGACCGACGTGCCGGGACAAGGGCGCGCCACCGTGCAT
>JBBKVW010000406.1:0-5527 GCA_037968655.1 Burkholderiaceae bacterium | reverse complement strand
TGCTGAATATCGAGCTTGGGGTTCTGGCGCATCGTGTCAGCAGCCGACTTGACTGCCTTCTGGTCGCGCGGCGTAAAGGCGCGCAGCGCGTGCTGGACCCGGTTGCCAAGCTGTGCCAGCACGGAATCGGGAATATCCAGCGGGTTCTGCGTCACGAAATAGACGCCGACGCCCTTGCTGCGCACCAGGCGCACCACCAGTTCGATGCGCTCGACAAGTGCCTTGGGCGCATCGGCAAACAGCAAATGCGCTTCGTCGAAGAAGAACACCAGCTTGGGCTTTTCCAGGTCGCCGACTTCGGGCAGGTTCTCGAACAGTTCGCTCAGCAGCCACAACAGAAACGTCGCATACAGCCGCGGCGCGTTCATCAGCTGGTCGGCTGCCAGCACGTTAATGACGCCCTTGCCCGAGCCATCGGTCTGCATGAAGTCGGCGATGTTGAGCATCGGCTCGCCAAAAAACTTGTCGCCACCCTGGCTCTCGATCTGCATCAAGCCGCGCTGGATTGCACCGATGCTGGCCCCGCTGATGTTTCCGTAAGAGGTGGTGAACTGCGACGCGTTGTCGCCGACATGCTGGCACATGCTGCGCAGGTCCTTCATGTCCAGCAACAACAGGCCCTGGTCATCGGCGATCTTGAACACCAGCTGCAGCACGCCGGCCTGGGTGTCGTTCAGATTGAGCATGCGCGACAGCAGCAATGGTCCCAGGTCGCTCACTGTCGCCCGCACAGGATGCCCCTGCTTGCCAAAAACGTCCCACAAAGTGACAGGCGAGGCGCCGAAGGCCGGCGTCGGCAGCTTGCGCTCCGCAATGATCTTGCCCAACTTGTCACTGAGCTTGCCGGCTTGCGAAATGCCGGTCAGGTCGCCCTTGACGTCGGCCATGAATACCGGCACGCCAGCGCCGGAGAACGCCTCGGCCATGGTCTGCAGCGTGATCGTCTTGCCGGTTCCGGTGGCCCCCGTGATCAGGCCGTGGCGATTGGCTTTGTCGGGCTGCAGGCAGCAGCGGATGTCATCGCGTTGCGCAATCACGAAGGGTTCAATCATGAAGGTTCCCAAAAGTACAATCGAGGTGCAAGGGTAACCAATTTTTCGAAGGATTCGGCGTGGCAGGACACAGTAAATGGGCCAATATTCAGCACCGCAAGGGGCGGCAAGATGAAAAAAGAGGCAAGGTCTGGACCCGCGTCATTCGCGAGATCATGGTGGCAGCGCGCACCGGTGGCGGCGACCTGAGCGCCAATCCGCGCCTGCGGCTGGCGGTCGACAAGGCCAAGGCGGCCAACCTGCCGGCCGATACCGTCAAGCGCAACATCGACAAGGCCACCGGCAACCTGGAAGGCGTCAACTACGAGGAAATCCGTTACGAGGGCTATGGCATCGGCGGCGCCGCGATCATCGTCGACACCATGACCGACAACCGGGTGCGCACCGTGGCCGAGGTACGCCATGCGTTCAGCAAGCATGGCGGCAATATGGGCACCGAAGGTTCGGTCGCGTTCCAGTTCAAGCATTGCGGGCAACTGGTGTTTGCGCCCGGCAACGACGAAGAGAAGCTGATGGAAGCGGCGCTGGAAGCGGGCGCCGATGATGTGATCGTCGATGACGAAGGCGCGATCGAGGTGTTGACCGAGCCGACGCGGTTTGAAGCCGTGCAGATTGCGCTCGACGGCGCCGGCTTCAAGGCCGAGGTGGCCGAGGTGACGATGCGCGCCGACAACCCGGTCGAGATCGAGGGCGACGATGCCGCCCGGATGCAGAAATTGCTGGACGTGCTGGAGGACCTGGACGACGTGCAGGCGGTCTACCACAACGCGGCGCTATGAAAGTATTGGTAATAGGCGGCGGTGGCCGCGAACATGCCCTGGCCTGGAAGCTGGCCCAATCCAACCGGATCGAGACCGTTTTCGTTGCGCCGGGCAATGGCGGAACGGCACAGGTTGGAACTGGCCAGGATGGCCATATCCGCAACGTCGAGATCTCCGACTTTTCGCAGTTGCGCGATTGGGCGGTTCAGGAAAAAATCGGCCTTACGGTCGTGGGTCCTGAAGTTCCCCTGGCGGCAGGAGTGGTGGATCTGTTCCGTGACCAGGGACTGCGCATCTTCGGCCCGACCAAAGCGGCCGCGCAACTGGAAAGCTCCAAGGCCTTCTCCAAGGATTTCATGCAGCGCCATGGCATACCGACAGCGCAGCACGCCACTTTTTCTGATCGGACCGAGGCACATCGTTATGTGATCCAGCAAGGCGCACCAATCGTCGTCAAGGCCGACGGCCTGGCGGCAGGCAAGGGTGTCGTGGTAGCCCAGACACTGGAGGAAGCGCAAGCGGCCATCGACCAGATGCTGCCCGAGGTCGCAGATGCCGCCACCCGAGTCGTGATCGAGCAATTCCTGGACGGCGAAGAGGCCAGCTTCATCGTGCTGTGTGACGGCAAGAACGTACTGGCGCTGGCTACCAGCCAGGACCACAAACGCCTGCGCGATGGCGACCAGGGCCCTAATACCGGTGGCATGGGTGCGTTTTCGCCGGCGCCCGTCGTAACGCCGGCCGTGCATGCCAAGGCCATGCGCGAGATCATCCTGCCCACCATCCGCGGCATGGAGAAAGACGGCATCGCCTATACCGGCTTCCTGTATGCGGGGCTGATGATTGATGCCAAAGGGCAGCCGCGCACGCTGGAGTTCAATTGCCGTCTTGGCGACCCGGAAACCCAGCCGATCCTGATGCGGCTCAAGTCCGATTTGCTGGAACTGCTGTTGACCGCCACCGAGACCGGCGCCGACCGGCGGCTGGATCAGGTTGAACTGCAATGGGACCGCAGAACCGCACTGGGCGTGGTACTGGCGGCACAGGGCTATCCGCTGCAGCCGCGCTTGAATGACGTGATTCGTGGGTTGCCGGCAGCTGCTCCCGATCTGCAGGTTTTTCATGCGGCAAGCAGACGCGAGGGCGACGAGGTGTTCACGAACGGCGGCCGTGTGCTGTGTGTCACCGTGCTGGCCGACAACGTGCGCCAGGCGCAGCACAAGGCATATGAAGCGGTACGCGACATTCACTTCGATGGCATGCATTACCGCAGCGACATCGGCCATCGTGCCGCCTGAGATCCAGCTCTGGCGTTGGCGTTGTGCCGCTCTCCATGCAGCCTGAGTCGAACAAGCCGCCATCTGCCGCTGTGCCAGCGGTGCGCCGCTATCTGCTTGACCTGCAGGCCCGCATCTGCGATGCCGTTGCCGAACTGGACGGCAAGCCTTTTGTCGACGATGCCTGGCAAAAATCTCCAGGTGAGCCCTTGCAGGGCGACGGGCTGACGCGCATCCTGGAGCAGGGCAGGGTTTTCGAGCGCGCGGGATGCGGCTTCTCGCATGTGCGTGGCGCGGCGCTGCCGGCTTCGGCCACACATAGCCGTCCCGAGTTGGTTGGCGCGCCGTTCGAGGCCATGGGCGTGTCGCTGGTTTTTCATCCACGCAATCCCTACGTGCCCACGGTGCACATGAATGTGCGCATGCTGGCAGCGCATCCCGGCACGCCCCGCCAGGTCTGCTGGGTTGGCGGCGGCATGGATCTGACGCCCTACTACGGATTCGTTGACGACGCGGTGCATTTCCACGCGAGCTGCAAAAGCGCTGTCGAGCCATTCGGCGCAGACCTGTTTGCGCGTTTCAAACTCTGGTGCGACGAGTATTTCTTTCTCAAGCACCGCAATGAACAACGCGGCGTCGGCGGAGTATTTTTCGACGACTTTGGCGTTGACGATTTCGACAATGCCTTCGCATTGCAGCGCTCGGTTGGCGATGCATTCCTGGGCGCTTATCTCCCCATCGTGCAACGGCGCCTCGACCTGCCGTTTGGCGAGCGCGAGCGCCAGTTTCAGCTCTATCGCCGCGGTCGCTATGTCGAGTTCAACCTGGTCTGGGATCGCGGCACGCATTTCGGGCTGCAATCGGGCGGGCGCACCGAATCCATCCTGCTGTCGATGCCGCCTCTGGTGCGCTGGTCCTACGATGAACAACCGACGCCGGGCTCGCCCGAGCAGGCGCTGGTGCAGGATTTCCTGGTGCGCAAGGACTGGGTTTGAGCAAGCAGGCGGCCGGCGCGACGCGCCTGGGCGTTTTTGGCGGAGCCTTCGACCCGCCACACCTGGCCCATCGCCTGCTTGTTGACACAGCTTTGCAGCAACTGGCCCTCAATCGCCTGTTGGTGGTTCCAACCGGCCAGGCCTGGCACAAGAGCCGGACCTTGACCGACGCCCGGCATCGGGTGGCGATGGCCGGCCTGGCTTTCGGCGACCAGGCGCATGTGCAGGTTGACACCCGTGAGATCGATCGGGGCGGACCGAGCTACAGCATCGACACCATGCGTGCGCTGCGTGCAGAGCACCCCGACGCGCAGCTGTTCCTCGTCATCGGCCAGGACCAGGCGCGATCGCTTGCAAACTGGCGCGAATGGCGCGCGCTGGTTGCGCTGGCTACAATCTGCGTCGCTGGGCGTCACGATCCCGCCTCCCCGGACCAGCCGTTCGAGCCACCCGACGCCATGCGCCAGCGCTTTGTGCAACTGCACACGCCTGTGTGCGACACCAGCGCCACCGACATCCGCCAGCGCGCCGCAAGCGGCCAGAGTATTGTTTCTCTGGTTTGTGAACCGGTTGCGCGTTATATTGCTTTGCATCGCCTCTACCAGCCCATTTGATGACCACAGAAACTGCCGCCAAACGAGATACCCAGAAACTGCAGCGAGCCATCGTGGATGGGCTGGAGGATGTCAAGGCTCAGGACATCGTTGTGTTCGACACCGAGCATCTGACCTCCCTGTTCGAGCGAGTCATAGTCGCTTCGGGCACCTCGAACCGGCAGACCAAGGCGCTGGCAGCCAGTGTGCGCGACGCGGTGCGCGAGGCCGGATTCCCAAAGCCCAGGATCGAGGGCGAGGGCAACGGCGAATGGATCATCGTGGACTGTTCGCAGGCCGTGGTGCACATCATGCAGCCGACCTTTCGCGCGTATTACCACCTGGAGGAGTTGTGGGGCGAAAAGCCGGTACGTCTGAAATTTGGCGCCAGCAAACCGGCCGTGAAGATGCCGGCCGCCAAGAAGCCGGCGGCCGGTTCGGCTGCAGGCAAGGCCCCTGCTGGCAAGACGGCGGCGCGCAAGGGTGCGGCGGCCAAACCTGCTGGCAGATCGACCACTGCGGCGCCCAGGTCTGGCGTTGCCAAGCCCGCTGGCGCAAAGCCGCAGCCAACGACGGCGCGCGCATCGACTGTCAAGTCGACACCGGCAAAAGCTGCTGCAGTCGGCAAGCGTGCAGGCCAGGCGCCTGCCAAGTCAGCCGCTCGCAAGACTCCCAAGCGTCCAGCCTGAGCACAGGCCCGTGAAACTGGTCGTAGTCGCAGTCGGCCAGCGATTGCCGGCATGGGCCCAGACCGCATGGGATGAATACGCCAAGCGGTTTCCGCCCGAGTTGCGGCTCGAACTCAAGGCGGTGAAGACCCAGGCACGTGCCTCGCAGAGCGTGAGCCAG
>JBBKVW010000405.1:0-25581 GCA_037968655.1 Burkholderiaceae bacterium | reverse complement strand
ATGCTGTTGCGCGACATGGATACCAACCGGGATGGACATTCACCACTGTAACGGGCGCTACCATCGCCCATGCGAAAAACTTATGCACTTGCCGTTGAAGGCAAAAATCCGGACCGGGTTCTGGAGGCGGTCAAGCACGATCTGCGCCGTTATCTCAAGCGCGAACGCGCTCGTCCACTGCCCGAAGGTGTGGACTTCCTGGATTTCGACTGCCGCTTCGGCCTGAGCCAGCAGGATGCGGCGCCAGCCCAGGTAGCTGCCTTGATCGGCCTGCTCGATGCTGCAGCGCGTGACGGCACGGCGACTGTCTACGTCGAGGTCCTGGCCAAGCCGGGGCACAAAACGCCGCGCCCTGCTGCGGACGACGCCTCCGAGCCCGCGTCGGACGCGCCTGCTGGCGCGGATGCGGGCGTCGGCAGGGGCACGGGCACACCGGGCTGATCAGGAAGCGCTGGCCAGGTCAGCTACCCGGACCCGGCGCCTTCTTCCCATCGCTGGCGAGCGCCGCAGCCGCACGCAGCTTGTCTTTCTTGCTCGGGCGCTTGCCCTTGATGCCGCCGGTTCCCGGCACCGTCGCCAGATCGGGCGGCACCAGCGTGTCGACCGGTTCGAATCCCGCCACCGTTTCGCGCTCCAGTTGCAGCCCCTGGCGCTTCTCAATCAGCCGCATATGCGCCTCGCTCGCGGCGCTTACAAAGCTCAAAGCCAGCCCGCTGGCACCAGCGCGTCCGGTGCGCCCGATCCGGTGCACATAGTCCACCGCCGAGCGCGGCAGGTCGTAGTTCAGCACCACCGGCAACTGGGCGATATCCAGGCCACGTGCAGCCAGGTCGGTTGTCACCACCATGTCCCACTGGCCCTTGCGCATTTCGTCCAGCACCTGGGTGCGCGCGCCCTGGCTCAGGGCGCCATGAAACGGCGTTGCGTAAATGCCCTGCTCGTACAACTTGGCCGCCACCCGCTCCGCGGCGCGCTGGGTCGCGACAAACACCAGCACACGCTTCCAACCCTGCTCATGCATCAGATGGCGCAGCAAGGCGGTGCGTCTGGATTCATCGACCAACAGCACCCGCTGCACGATTGCGGGCGCTGCCTGGGTTGCAGCATCTGCGGCAATCGACACCCGCAGCGGGTCGCGCAGCAGCCGCTGTGCCAGTTGTTCAACCGCCGCCGGCATGGTGGCCGAGAACAGCAGGGTCTGGCGGCGCTGCGGCAGCAGGGCCAGCACGCGCTCCAGTTCATCGGCAAATCCTGCGTCCAGCAGGCGATCGGCCTCATCGAGCACCAGTAGTTCAAGTTCGGCCAGGCTCAGCGCATTCTTGTCAATCAGATCGAGCAGGCGCCCCGGCGTGGCCACCACCACGTCGGCACCACCGCGCAGGCGCAACATCTGCGGATTGACCGATACGCCACCAAACAGCACCGCCAGCTTGGGCACATCGGTCATGAAGCGCGCCAGGTCGCGGATCACCTGACCCACCTGCATTGCAAGTTCGCGTGTGGGCAACAGCACCAGCGCGCGCGTCGTTCGTTTCCCTGCGTGCTGACGCGAATCGGGGCGCAGCGATTGGCTCGGGTGCGCGACAGCCGCTTGCAAATAGTGCAACAGCGGCAATCCGAAAGCCACGGTCTTGCCCGAGCCGGTCGGCGCTGTGGCCAGCACATCGGCGCCGCGCAACGCCGCCGGTATCACGGCGTCTTGCACCGGGCTTGGAACCAGCAGGCCCGAGCCGGTGGCGGCGCGCAGCAGTTCAGGGGCGAGTTGGAATGCGGTAAACGCCATGGTGGGGCCGGCCAGTGTAACGACGTGCCTGCCTGCAGGACAGCCTGCAGGACGACCGGCGCAAGTCCTGGCGTTGCCATGGCGCCGCCCGCTGTGCGCTTGATCCAGGTATCCGACCTGGCGTCCAGGCGCAGACTCGAGGCCAGTGAGTGACTCGGCGGGGGGCTACTGTCTGTGCCAGCGCTAGAATCGCCGCCTTGCTCCTGGCCCAGCCAGCGACGTGGCCGCACTTGCCGGCCGTTTCCATCCCATTCCCATGCCCAACGCCTGCGCCATCGACTTTGGCACCTCCAATTCGGCGGTCGCCCTGCTGCACCCGCAGGGGCATCGCCTGGTGGAACTCGAGCCGGGATTCGTCACCATGCCAACGGCGGTCTTCTATGCGGTAGAGGGGCTGTCGGCAGTTCAGGAACCCGAGCGCTTCTTCGGGCGTGCAGCCGTTGCTGCCTATGTCGACGGCATCGAGGGGCGCCTGATGCGCTCGATGAAAAGCATCCTGGGCTCGTCCCTGGTTGAACAGGCGACCGAAGTCGGTGGCGGGCATTCGGTGGCCTACGTGGACGTGATCGCCAACTATTTGCGCCATCTCAAGACCATGGCCGAGCGAGAGGCCGGGCATGCGCTGGACCATCTGGTGCTGGGGCGCCCGGTCTACTTCGTCGACGACGACAGCGCGCGCGACGCCGCTGCGCAAGCGGCACTCACGGCGGCCGCGCGCAAGGTCGGCTTCAGGGAGGTGCAGTTTCAGTACGAACCGATCGCCGCAGCGCTCGATTTCGAAACCACGATCGATGCCGAACAACTGGTGCTGGTGGCCGACATCGGTGGCGGCACCTCCGACTTCTCGCTGGTGCGGGTCGGGCCCAAACGCCGGACGGCAATCGACCGGCGCGACGACATCCTGGCCAGTCACGGCGTGCATGTCGCCGGAACCGACTTTGATCGCCAGATCGAACTGGCCCATCTGCTGCCGCCATGCGGTTTTCGCGGCGTCGGCCCGAGCGGTCGCGAAGTGCCGAGCAAAATCTATTTCGACCTGGCAACCTGGCATCTGATCAATACCGTCTACGGACCGGGCCGTGTCGCCGAACTGCGTGCCATGAAATCCTTTTACGCCGATCCGCGCCAGCACGCGCGGCTGATGGCGTTGCTGGAGCGGCGCCTGGGCCATGCCCTGGCCGCGTTGGCGGAAGATGCCAAGATCGCTACCGCCGAGTCGGCGCTGACTGCCATTGCGCTGGAGCAGATCGAACCGGGCCTGCAGGTTGCCATCGACGAAACGGCGCTGATGGCCAGCATCGATGCCGACCTGGACCGTATTGCCGCAGCCGCCCGCAGCACCTGCAGCATGGCCGGCATTGCGCCAGGGCAGGTCGATACGGTGTATTTCACCGGCGGCTCGACCGGCCTGCGGCCCGTGGCCGAGCGCATCGCAGCGCAGTTTGCGGGGGCCCGCGCAGTGCACGGCAATCGCTTTTCCAGTGTGGCGCAGGGCCTGGGAATTCATGCGCAAAGGGTGTTCGGCTGAGCGCTGCAGCTTTGCCAACCGCCGTTGCCCCGTCCAGTTGGCTGCGAAAGCGACGCGCCATGGCGATAGGGCTGACTTGTTCCAGCACCTGGCAAGGCTGTCGATGCGGGTCGGCCAGACAGACCGCAATTCAGGGTTGGCGTCTCTGTGGCCTAATACCGGGTTCTACTGAATTGTCCGGAGTTACCCATGTCCAAAGAATTTCGCACCGAAGCAGACCGCGTCGCCACGCCACGCCCGACCCCGACCAAGGGGTTTTCCATGCCGGTCACCCACGGCCAAAAGCGCAGCCTCGAGCGTGGCACAGCGACCCGCAGCAAGAAGAATCCGGGCAAGCGCTCGCACCAGGGCGGTTGATCCCGCAAAGGCCCGTTCCGGGCCTTTTTCTTTGAACTGACGCAAGGCCGCCCAAAACGGGCGCCGGGCGCCACTGCGGACTTGTTCAAATTTTCGCTATGCGCGCGCTGAGCCCGGCTTGCGCATCAGCGTACTCTTGCCAAACAGGCTTTCGATCAGATCCACAGCCAATTCGGCAGTCTGGTTGCGCAGGTCCAGCGCCGGGTTGAGTTCGACCAGGTCCAGTGAAGCC
The DNA here is from genome assembly GCA_037968655.1 of Burkholderiaceae bacterium. Lineage (GTDB taxonomy): Bacteria > Pseudomonadota > Gammaproteobacteria > Burkholderiales > Burkholderiaceae_C > CAISIP01. Next base: position 21,681 of record JBBKVW010000405.1, on the reverse strand, counting down.
AGGCGCCCGGTGTCGGCGATCATCTCCATGCACAACTGCGCTTCACGGTAGGTCGGCCCGCCACGGACCGTGGTGCCGACGCCCGGCGCGATGTCGGGGTCGAGAAAATCGACATCCAGGCTGACGTGCAGGTGCGTGTTGGCGTCGAGTAGCGACAGCGCCAGTTCCATCGTGTGGCGCATCCCCATTTCGTCGATATAGCGCATGTCGAACACCTCGATGCCGATGTCGTGCACCAGACGCTTTTCGCCTTCGTCGACGCTGCGAATGCCGATCTGGCGTATGTCGCGCGGGTTCAGCGCCGGCACATGGCCACCGATTTCCACCAGCTCCTGCGGCCCGTGGCCACACAGGCAGGCCACCGGCATACCGTGGATGTTTCCGCTGGGCGTGAGCGTGGCGGTTTTGAAGTCGGCATGGGGGTCGAACCACAGCACGCGCAACTTCTTGTTGCGCTCACGGCAATGGCGCGCGACGGCGCTGATAGAGCCGATGCCCAGGCAGTGGTCGCCGCCCATCACGATCGGCAGGCGCGCCGCGCGCAGTTCGGCCAGCATGGCCTCGTGCAGCAACTGGTTCCAGGCCACCACCTCGGGCAGATGGCGAAAACCGTTGACGGCGACTTGCCAGGGGTTGGGCGGCCCCGCCAGGTTGCCGCAATCGCGCACGTCAACGCCAAACTGCGCCACCGCCTGCGCGATGCCGGCAACGCGCAGGGCATCGGGGCCCATGCGGGCGCCCATCATGCCGGCGCCGATGTCGGTAGGGACGCCGATCAGGCTGACGCCCTGTGTTCCCGCTGGAAAGGACGGATGTGCGCTCATCAGGCCAGAGCGGGCTCGCGCTTGCGCTTGGCCGGCGCGACGCCTGCCGCCGGTGCCGCGGCGGCCAGCGGCCGGATCAGGCCAAACAGATCCTTGGGGTCGGCAAATGGCGGAATCAGGGCCAGCTCGCGGCCAATGCCCAGTCGCTGCGCGCATTCGCGCATGTAGCGCAGCGCCGAGAAGTCTTCCAGCGCGAAACCGACCGAGTCGAATACCGTCACCTGATGATCGCTGCTGCGCCCGGGCTTGTGGCCCTGCAGCACGTTCCACAGCTCGGTCACGACAAAGTCGGCATCCATCTGTTGCAGGTCGCCTTCGATCCGCGTCTGCGGCTCGTATTCAACGAAGACGCTGGCGGCGCGCAATACATCGGCGTGCAACTCGGTCTTGCCCGGGCAGTCGCCGCCCACCGCATTGATGTGCATGCCCGGCTCCAGCATGTCAGCCGTGATGATGGTGGCGTTGGTCTTGTCTGCAGTCACGGTGGTCACTATATCGGCTCTGCGCACCGCCTGGGCAATGCTGTCGCAGCGCAACAGGTGAATGCCGCTATCGCGCAGATTGGCCATCAGCTTGCTGGTTGCATCGGCGTCGGTATCGAACAGCCGGATTTCATCGATGCCCAGCAGATGGTGAAAGGCCAGCGCCTGGAACTCGCTTTGCGCGCCATTGCCGATCAGCGCCATGCTGCGGCAATCCGGCCGGGCCAGCGTTTGGGCAGCCAGCGCCGACATCGCGGCGGTGCGCACCGCCGTGGTCAGCGTGAGTTCGCTCAGCAACTCGGGCGTACCGGTTTGGACGCTGGCGATCACGCCAAAGGCCATCACAGTGGGCAGTCCGAAGCGGGTATTGCCCGGGTGGCCATTGACGCATTTGAACGAATAGGTCTTGGCATCGGCGATCGGCATCAGCTCGATCACGCCCATTTCGGAATGGCAGCCAACGCGTGCGTTCTTGTCGAATTCCTGCCAGCGCAGATAGTCGGCATGGATGCTGTCGCGCATGCCGCGCAGCGAATCGGCCATGCCCTGGCGGCTGAGGATGGTGGCGACGTCGGCCGGGCTGAGGTAAAGGGTCTTGATGGTGGTTGCTGTTTTCATGATGGTGCTCCAGTTCTTGAAAACAAGTTTCCGCCAGCGCCAAGGCAATGTAAATCGTCAACACTGCTATCTTTTAGACAAAATTTTGTCTAAATGGCAACTATAAATGGCAAAATGACAGAATGGACGCCACCGATCGGGAGCTTCTCTCACTGCTGCGCAAGAACGCGCGCACCAGCGTGGCGATCCTGGCGCGCAAGCTGAGCGTGTCGCGCGGAACGATCAGCAACCGCATCACCAAGCTGGAGGACGCCGGCATCATCGTCGGCTACACGGTGCGCCTGCGGCCGGACGCACAGCCGCATGAAATCCGTGCCTGGATGGGCGTGGCTGTGGAAGGCAATGAGACCAGGTCGGTGATCGGCAGCCTGCTGGGCGAGCCCGGCGTGGCCACCCTGCACGACACCAATGGGCGCTGGGATCTGCTGGCCGAACTGCGCGCCGCCAACCTGTCCGAACTGTCCCAGGTGCTCGAACGCATACGACTGATCCGCGGCATCAGCAGCTCAGAGACCAGCATTCACCTTGAAACCTACCGGCTCTCATGAACCCTGCAGCACCCGAACTCGACCGTATCGACCTCAAGATCCTGCAGCAACTGCAGCAGGACGGGCGCATGTCCAACCTCAAGCTGGCCGAGACCGTGGCGCTGTCACCCACCGCCGTGCTGGCACGGGTGCAGCGCCTGACGCGCGACGGCTACATCCTGGGCTATGAGGCGCGGCTCAATGCGCACAAGCTCGGGCGCGGCATGCTGGTATTCGTCGAGGTGCTGCTGGACCGCACCACGCCCAATGTGTTCGAGGCCTTCAAGGCGGCGGTGCAGGTACGCAGCGAGATCATGGAATGCCACATGGTGGCCGGCGGGTTCGACTACCTGCTCAAGACCCGCATGGCCGACATGGATGCCTACCGGACATTCGCCGGCACGGTGCTATGGCAATTGCCAGGTGTGCGTGAGACCCGCACCTATGCAGTGATGGAAGAGGTGGTCAACACCACGCATCTGCGTCTGTTGTGACCGCAACCGGCAATACCCTTGTGCGTCAAATTTGCTGGCGCGCTTCAGAGGCCATACCGACAATCGCACTTTTTGGAGTCGACATGAAACCAGCAATGCATCTGGCCCGGGGCCTGTTGATACTCGCCAGCGTCATGTGCCCGCTACTGGCGCAGTCGCAAACCATGAAGCCCGGGCTGTGGGAGCTGAGCAGCAGCATGAAAAGCGGCTCGGGCGAAATGGAAAAGGCCATGGCCCAGTTGCAACAGCAGATGGCATCCATGTCGCCCGAGCAACGCAAGATGATGCAGGACGCGATGGGCAAGCATGGCGTGAGCATGGGCAGCGGCGGGCCCGGCGCGATGCAGCTGAAGGTCTGCCTGACCAAGGAGATGCTCGATCGCAATGAATTCGTCACGCAGGAGGGCGATTGCAAGACCCAGAATGCGCCGCGCGTTGGCAACACGATGAAAGTCTCGTTCACCTGCACCCGGCCGCCATCCAGCGGCGAAGGGGAAGTGACCTTTATCAGTCCCGAGTCCTACCGCTCCACGATGGCGGTCAACTCGACGGCCAGGGGCAAGGCCGAACGGCTGGACATGGAAAGCCAGGGCAAATGGCTGACCGCCGATTGCGGCTCCGTCAAACCGATCGGAAGCGCCAGGAAATAGCTAGCCAGTCGATGCGGTGTCAGGCCGTGGCGACCGTGCGCGCTCCGAAGATCGCGCTGCCCACGCGCACAATGGTGCTGCCGGCGTGAATTGCGGCTTCCAGGTCGGCGCTCATGCCCATCGACAGCGTGTCGAGCGCAAGGCCCTCGGCCCTGAGTTGCTCGAATAGCAGGCGCGCCCTTTGGTGCAGTGCCACCGCAGCGTCGAAGTCGGCCGCCGGCTCGGGAATGGTCATCAGGCCTCGCAGTTGCAAACGCGGCAGGCACGCGATTGCACGCGCAAGCTCCGGCAGATCCTGCGGCGCAACGCCTGCCTTGTTCGGTCCGCCATCGGTATTGACCTGTATGCACACTTGCAGTGGAGCCAGTGTTGCAGGGCGCTGTTCGCTCAGGCGCTGGGCGATCTTGAGCCGGTCCAGCGACTGCACCCAGTCAAAGTGCTCGGCCACCAGGCGGGTCTTGTTGCTCTGGATCGGGCCGATGCAATGCCACACGATAGCGGGCGCGGAAACTTGCGCGATCTTGCCCACTGCCTCCTGGATGTAGTTCTCGCCAAACATGGTCTGGTCCGCGGCGATCGCCTGTGCGATTTCGCTGGCCGCAAAAGTCTTGGAAACCGCCAACAATTGCACATCTTTCGCAGCGCGACCGGCCGCATTGCAGGCAGCGGCAATGCGCTCGCGCACAGCGTGGAGATTGTGCTTAATCGTGGTCATAATCAGCCGATAGCGTAACAAACCATCGGGGAATTCGTGGATATCACCCAGTTACTCGCGTTCAGCGTCAAGAACAAAGCATCCGACCTGCACCTGTCTGCCGACCTGCCGCCGATGATCCGCGTGCATGGCGATGTGCGACGCATCAACGTCGAGCCACTGGATCACAAGTCGGTGCACGCCATGGTGTACGACATCATGAACGATACCCAGCGCAAGCACTACGAAGAGTTCCTGGAAATCGACTTCTCGTTCGAGATCGAAGGCCTGGCACGGTTTCGGGTCAATGCCTTCAACCACAACCGTGGCGCCGGGGCGGTTTTCAGGACCATTCCCTCCAAGATTCTGTCGCTCGAGCAACTCAACGCGCCCAAGATCTTCGCCGAACTGGCACTCAAGCCGCGCGGCATGGTGCTGGTTACGGGCCCGACCGGCTCGGGCAAGTCCACCACGCTGGCGGCGATGGTGAACTATCTCAACGAGACCGAGTTCGGCCACATTCTGACGGTGGAAGACCCGATCGAGTTTGTGCATGAGTCCAAGAAATGCCTGGTCAACCAGCGCGAGGTCGGCCCGCACACCCTGAGCTTTGCGGCCGCGTTGCGCTCTGCCTTGCGCGAAGACCCCGACTGTATTTTGGTCGGCGAAATGCGCGACCTGGAGACCATCCGCCTGGCGATGACGGCCGCCGAAACCGGCCACCTGGTGTTCGGCACGCTGCACACATCGAGCGCGGCCAAGACCATCGACCGGATCATCGACGTGTTCCCGGCCGACGAGAAGGAAATGGTGCGCGCCATGTTGTCCGAGTCACTGCAGGCAGTGATCTCGCAGACCTTGTGCAAGACAAAAGACGGCCAGGGACGTGTTGCGGCGCATGAAATCATGATTGGCACCAGCGCCATTCGCAACCTGATCCGCGAAGCCAAAGTGGCACAGATGTATTCGTCGATCCAGACCGGCAACAGCGTTGGCATGCAGACCCTGGATCAAAACCTGACCGAACTGGTCAAGCGCAACATCATCAGCCCTTCCGAGGCGCGCAGCAAGGCGAAGATTCCAGATAACTTTCCCGGTTGATCCATCACTCGCATACGGAGCACACGACGATGGGAATCTTCGACATACTCAAATCCACCGAGTCGACCGAGTCACCAGGCGACCGGCAGGACTCGGTGTTCTTCAGCACCGCATTTGCCGGCCTGGGCGTGGAACCCACGCTGTTGGTTCCGTGGGAGGCGCGCGCGGTCGAGGTCGACGCCAAGCGCCTGGCCAACAGCCAGGGTTCCACCTTGCTGCAGAACCTGTGGTCCAAGGACCGCTACATGAACCAGCTCGATATTAAGGCCATGCGCGACCTCGAGCGGCATTTTGATTTCGCCACCATCGCCCCCAATCGCGACATCATTCGCCAGGACGAATACGGCAACTTCATGGTCGTGTTGCTGGCGGGCGCCGTCGCCGTCGATCGGGTACAGCCCTGGGGCGAGCGGCTGCGGCTGGCCGAAATCCGGCCGGGCGAAATTCTGGGTGAGATGTCACTGCTGGACAGCGGCATCCGGTTTTCGACCTGCACGACGATGAATGAATGCCAGGTTGGCGTGCTCACCGCCGAAGGAATGGATGACATGATGGTGGCCAGCCCCCAGCTGGCGGCCAGTCTGATCGCATTGCTGGCGCGCAAGCTGTCATTGCGGCTGCGCATCGTCAGCGCACGGCTTAGCGAAAAACGATGACAACAGGGGAGTGCGCAATCCATGGAACGCGACCAGGCCACTAAATTTATTACCGACCTGTTGCGGCTGATGACCAGCCGCAATGGCAGTGACCTTTTCATCACGGGCGATTTTCCGCCGGCCATCAAGGTCGACGGCAAGATCACCAAGGTCTCGCCGCAGCCACTCAATGCCGACCACACCCGTGCACTGGCGCGTTCGGTGATGAACGACAAGCAGATCGCCGAGTTCGAGCGCACCAAGGAATGCAATTTTGCGATCTCGCCGCCGGGCGTTGGCCGCTTCCGGGTCAATGCCTTCATTCAGCAGGGCAAGATCGGCATGGTGATGCGGACCATCCCGGCCGTGCTGCCCACCATCGACGGCCTGGGCGTGCCCCAGGTGCTCAAGGAGATCGTGACGTCCAAGCGCGGCCTGTGCATACTGGTCGGAGCCACCGGCTCGGGCAAGTCCACTACTTTGGCAGCGATGGTCGACTGGCGCAACGACAAGACGTTTGGACACATCATCACGATTGAAGACCCGATCGAGTTCGTGCACATGCACAAGAACTGCGTAGTGACCCAGCGCGAGGTCGGCCTGGATACCGACAGCTGGGAGATCGCGCTCAAGAATTCGTTGCGCCAGGCGCCCGACGTCATCCTGATGGGCGAGATCCGCGATCGCGAAACCATGGAACATGCCGTGGCCTTTGCCGAGACCGGCCACCTCTGTCTGGCCACGCTGCACGCCAACAGCGCCAACCAGGCGCTTGACCGGATCATCAACTTCTTCCCCGAAGATCGTCGCTCACAACTGCTGATGGACCTCTCGCACAATCTGAGGGCCCTGGTATCGCAGCGCCTGATCCCGAAACAGGATGGCAAGGGACGTGTCGCGGCGGTCGAGATCATGCTCAACACGCCGCTGATCTCCGACCTGATCTTCAAGGGTGAAGTCACCGAGATCAAGGAGATCATGAAAAAAAGCCGCAACCTGGGCATGCAGACCTTCGACCAGGCTTTGTTCGACGCCTACGAAAACCACATGATTTCCTACGAGGACGCGTTGCGCAACGCCGATTCGCTGAACGACCTGCGGCTGCAGATCAAGCTCAACAGCCAGCGCGGCAAGTCCCAGGACCTGAGCGCGGGCACGGAAAACTTCGCCATCGTCTGACGGTGGCCTTTGCTGCCGGCGGCCGCAGCAAAGGCCAGCCGCTGCCCAGATCGGCGCCATGCGGTGCAGTCGCACCGGCATGTCGATTTCTTCTCCCATTTCAGGTTCACCCATGTCCAGCATCCAAGCCAAGCCCTATACCGCAACACCATCATGCAAAGTCGCCTTTCTCGGCCTGGGTGTGATGGGCTATCCCATGGCCGGCCATCTGGCACGCGCGGGGCATCAGGTGACGGTCTACAACCGCAACCCTGCCAAGGCCGCGGCCTGGTGTGCTGAATTTGCCGACGCGCCCGGCGCACGCAGCGGCGCGACGCCGCAAGAAGCAGCCCGCGACTGCACGATCGTGTTCTGCTGTGTCGGCAACGACGAAGACCTGCGCGCAGTCGCGCTGGGCGCAGACCAGGGCGAAGGGTCACGCGCCGAAGGCGGCGCATTCTCCGGCATGGCCAATGGCGCGATCTTCGTCGACCATACGACTGCATCCGCCAACGTCGCACGTGAACTGCATGCCTTGGCCGCCCACAAGGGCCTGGCTTTCGTCGACGCCCCGGTATCAGGCGGTCAGGCTGGCGCGCAAAATGGCATGCTGACCGTCATGTGCGGCGGCACACAGGCGGCGTTTGACAGCGTCGCACCGGTGGCCCAGGCCTTCGCGCGCGCCATTACCCTGCTGGGCGACAGTGGCGCCGGCCAGCTGGCCAAGATGGTGAACCAGATCTGCATCGCCGGCCTGGTCCAGGGCCTGAGCGAGGCGATTGCTTTCGGCCAGCGCGCCGGCCTGGACATGGGCCAGGTGCTGGACGTGATCGGCAAGGGCGCGGCGCAAAGCTGGCAGATGGACAACCGTGGCAAGACCATGGTGGCCGACCAGTTCGAATTCGGATTTGCCGTCGACTGGATGCGCAAGGACCTGAGCCTGGTGCTCGATGAGGCCCGACGCAATGGCGCCAGGTTACCTGTAACGGCGCTGGTGGATCAGTTCTATGCCGACATACAGCAGCTGGGCGGCGCACGTTGGGACACTTCCAGCCTGATCCGGCGACTGAAGTAGGCCTGACCAGGGGCGGGGCAGCAACGGCGCTGCCCCTGCGCCATCAAAGCATGCGTTGGTTCAGGACTTGGGCGCAGGCAAAGTGCGCTGCAGTTCTTCCTCGGAGATGACCTCGAGCAGCCGCACCACCTTTTGCACGCCGCCAGTACCGCGCGCGATTTCGGTTGCACGGTTGGCTTCGCGTTGCGTGACGCGACCCATCAGGTAGACGATGCCGCGCTCGGTTACCACCTTGAAGGAATTGGCGAACAGGTCCTTCGTATCGACCATCGCAGCCTTGACCTTGCCGGTGATCAGGGCGTCGGACGAGCGCTGGGTCAGCGAAGTCGCACTCATCACTGCCAGTTCGTTGGCCACCAGGCGCACATTGTCGACACGCGAGACGATCTGCTCGACCAGTTGCTTGTCCTGGGCGCTCGGCACCTCGCCCGTCAGCAGAACCTGGCGGTTGTAGCTGATGACATTCACATGCACGCGCGAACCAAGGTTTTCATTGATGCGGCCGACCGAACGCAGTTCGATGCCCTCATCTTCCAGTTGCGCGCCCGAGGTGCGCCTGTCGGTGGCAACCAGCGCGCCCGTGACGGCAGCGCCGCCCACCATGAGCGGCACGCAGGCACTGAGCAGGCCGCCCAGGCTGGCCACACAGACCAGGCTTGCGCACAATTTGACAGCGGTTGTCTTGTTCATCAGTTGGATTCCTCTTGTTCGCCCAGCAACTGGGCATCAACAGCCTCGCACATGCAATGCAGCACCAGCATGTGCAACTCCAGTATGCGCGCGCTGCGTTCGTGCGGCACACTGGCATGAATATCGGTATCGCGCAGCAGCTGGCCCATCTGACCGCCACCGCGCCCGGACAGGCCGATCACGACCATTTCCCGCTCGTGCGCGGCCTCGATGGCCTGCTGCAGATTGGCGCAGTTGCCACTGACCGACAGCACCAGCAATACGTCACCCGAGCTGCCCAGCGCACGTACCTGACGCGCGAAAACTGCGCTGAAAGACTGCTCGTTTGCCGCACCGGTCAGCATGCAGCTATCGGCCGCCAATGCCAGCGCAGCGAGCTCGGGCCTGTCCCGTTCAAAGCGGCCGACAAAACTGCTGGCGAAATGTTGTGCCAGTGCGGCACAGCCACCATTGCCGCATACAAGCACCTTGCCGCCACCAGTGACGCATACCAACAAGGCCTGGACGGCCGCGGCAATTGGTTTGCTCAGAATCTGCGCCGTCTGGTACTTCAGGTCGGCGCTGTCGATGAATTGCTGTTCAATGCGCTGCTCTAGCATGGACTTGATGATACCTGCCGCAACGGCAAGGATCTGCAATTGAGCGGGCCATGCATCAGACAGCGTCAAAGGCGGCACGCAACCAGGTAAGGGTGCCGGCGTCGTAGGCAACCACGTCAAAACGACACGGCGGCAACGTGCCGCAACGGGCCAGATAGTGGCGCGCGGCAAACACGATGCGCCGCCGCTTGACGGCACTGATGCTGGCCGCCGCTCCGCCATGGCCACGGTCGCTGCGCGCGCGCACCTCGACGAATACCGTTGTGCCATCGGCATCCTGCATGATCAGGTCGATCTCACCGCCACCGCGACCGGGCGTCCGATAATTGCGCGCTACGAGGCGCAAGCCGGCCTGCTGCAGATGGCGCAGCGCAGATTCCTCGAATGCGTCGCCCGTCTGCTTTTTGCTCGGCCCGTCCAACAACGCCTGGATTGCAGGAAAGCGCATTGATGACAAACTATTCCTCGGCTCTGGCTGCCGCCAATGCGGCGGCCGGCTCGCAGCATTATCCGCAGGCAAGCCTGTATCTGGTGGCCACGCCGATCGGAAACCTGGCCGATATCAGCCTGCGCGCGCTGTATGTACTGCAGCTGGTGGATACCGTGGCCTGTGAGGACACCCGCCATACCCATGCCCTGTTGCGCGCCTACGGCATCGACAAAGCGCCGGTGCAATTGCTGGCCCTGCACCAGCACAATGAGCAGGAGGCGAGTGCACACGTGCTGCAGTTGCTGCGCAAGGGCCAACGGGTGGCCTATGTCAGCGACGCCGGCACGCCCGGAATCAGCGACCCCGGCGCGCGCCTGGTTGCCACCCTGCACGCAGACGGATGCAAGGTGGTTCCTGTGCCCGGCCCGAGCAGTGTCACAGCGGCGCTCAGCGTCGCGGGCCTGCACGCAGCGGGCGGCGACGATGCATTCGTGTTTGCCGGATTTCTGCCCTCGCGCGCTGCGGAACGTGCTGCGCACGTTGCGGCATTGGCGGCCGAGGCCAGGCCGGTCGTGCTGCTGGAGGCCCCGCACCGCATCGCGGCGCTGGCCGATGCGCTGGCCCCTTTGGGGCAACGCCAACTGACGATTGCCCGCGAGTTGACCAAACAATTCGAGCAGATCGTCACCCTGCCTGCTGCCGGGTTCCCGCATTGGCTGACCGATGACACCAATCGCAGCCGCGGCGAGTTCGTGCTGGTGCTGCACGGCCAGCCGGCACCCGCGCCGGCCGACGACGGTCACAGGGTACTGGCCCTGTTGCTGGCCGAACTGCCGCTCAAAACCGCCGTGCGGCTGGCAGTCGACATCACCGGAGCACCACGCAACCAGTTGTACGACGCGGCCCTGGCCTTGCGCCGGGCCGGCGACGGTGCTGCCGCCGACGACGAAGATCAGCACTGAGCAGCAGAACCATCTGTTAGATTTCCCACATGACACTGGATCTGGCATCTGACATCACCGGCAGCGGGCAGCCACTGCTGATATTGCACGGGCTGTTCGGCTCGGCGACCAACTGGCGCAGCATCGCGCGAAAACTCGCAGACCAGCATCAGGTGCATGCCATCGATCTGCGCAATCATGGCGCTTCGCCCTGGGCCGACAGCATGTCGTATCCGGAAATGGCGCAGGATGTGCAGCTTTATATGCAGCGGCACGACCTGCAGCGTGCGACTGTGATGGGGCACAGCATGGGCGGCAAGACGGCGATGGCGCTGGCGCTGACGCATCCCGAACTGGTCGAGCGCCTGATCGTGGTGGATATTGCGCCGCGCCCGTACGCCGACACATTGAGCAGCTACGCACAGGCAATGGGCAGCCTCGATCTGATGGCCTTTGCCAGTCGCGGCGACGTGCAGCGCCAGTTGCAGGCGCTGCTGCCTGACGCGGCGGTGGCGCCGTTTCTGCTTCAGAACCTGGTGACGCGCAACGCGCATTTCGACTGGCGCATCAATCTTGCCGCGATCACAACGTCAATGGCAGACCTGCGCGACTTCCCTGCTGGCCTGCGCAGCAGGACATTTCCCGGACCTACAACGGCCATTGCCGGCGCGTTGTCAGACTACATACCCAACGGCGACCCCGGGCCTTTTGCGCCGATGTTTCCGCAACTCACGATCGAGGTGATCGACGCCGCCGCGCATTGGGTGCACGCCGATCAGCCGGCAAAGTTTGCGCAAGCGGTGATGGCGGCGCTCGAACGCTGAAGCGCACTGCCGGCGGCAGCCTTGCCCGCATGCTGCAAGCCCGCCTCGCGCAGGTCGTTCGCGTGTCACTCAGTTGGCACGAATATCCACAGCAGCAGGTAGATCAGCACACCAAACCCACCGAACAGCGACAGCAGCGCAAACAGCAGGCGCCATACCCAGGACTCCATGCCGGTGGCGCGCGCCAGGCCGCCACAGACGCCGCCCACCCAGCGGTCGCTGATGCTGCGTCGCAGCGCATTGAACCCGGCCACGAACGGCACATTCGACGGCGGCGCCGCCGAAGCCGAAGCCGGCCCATCCTGCGCATCCAGCAGACGCGATTTGACGCGCACGAACTCCTCTTCGGTCAACACCCCGCTGTCGCGCAATGCACCCAGGCGGCCCAATTCTTCGCTGATCGTCATCGTGTCTCTCCTTTACAGTCTGTGGTGCCACGCGCAGTGACTCCATCGTTTCATTATGCGCATCCGATTGCATGCCCCCGGGCACCATGGGGCCACAGGCCTAAATTGACATCATGCCCAAGCCTCCCATTTCTCCGATCGAAAGCGAATCCGTGCCGCCCTCGCGCCAGGTTTCCAAAGCCGACAAGGAACTGCTGATCAAGGGCGTGCTATGTGCACTGATCGGTGCCTGCATCCTGCTGGCACCCTATGTGGCGCGTTCGCCAGCTGTGCTGGAGTTGATGGCTGGCGCGGTGACTGTAGGCTGGTTTGCGCTGGTGCTGGGCTGCGCCTTCATTGCCTTGTTTGTGCGGCGCCAGTTCGCAGCTGCGCGCAGCCGCCGCTGACGCCATCGGGAAGAAGCTACGCGCGCTTCAATCCAGTTCTCAAAGCGCGACAACGATCTCCCCACCCTCCTCCTTGGCGCGCGAACAGCACAAGATGATCTTGTGCGCGCGCTCCTTGCGCAAAAGCACGAAGTCGCGATGCTCGATCTCCCCCGAGGCCTGTGCATCGTAGGGCGTTGCACATACGCCGCACAGGCCGTCGCTGCACTTGGTGTCGATGCGAATGCCCGACCGGGCCAGCACATCGGTCGCACTGCGGTCGGCTGGCACCTGCAGCGTCGTGCCGCTTTTTGACAGGCGCAGCACGAAGGCCCGGTTCACCCAGCCGTCGGCCTCGGGCACGCTGAAATACTCGCGGTGCAGCGCCTCTTCGGGCCAGGCTTTGGCGCCGGCCGCCTCGAACACGCCATCCATGAAGCGCGGCGCGCCACAGGTATAGAGGTGCATGCCGGGCGCATGGTGCGGCGTCAGCAGCGCCAGGTCCGCGCGCGCGCCATCGTCCTTGATGTGCAAGAACACCTGGTCGCGCCAGGGCACCTGCGCCAAATCGTCCAGGAATCCAGCCGTCTTGCGGCTGGCCGCGCTGTAATGCAGTGCAAACGGCTTGCCCAGCGCATGCAGCCGATGCGCCATCGCGATCATTGGCGTGACGCCAATGCCGCCGGCAAACAGCAGGCTCTGCGTCGCGCCCTCGACCAGCGGGAAGTGGTTGCTCGGTTTGGTGATGAACACCTGGCGCCCTTCACGAAACGCCCGATGCATCAGCGCCGAGCCGCCGCGGCTCTCGGGCTCGCGCAATACGCCCAGCACATACTTGCTGCGGTCGGCCGGATCACCCGCAAGGCTGTATTGACGCTGGTATTCCGGCGCGATGACGATGTCGATATGGGCCCCGGCATCGAAGGGCGGCAAGTCTTTGCCGTCTGGCGCGGTGAACTCGTATTTCGCGACATCTGCCGCCATCTCTTCGCGTCGTTTGAGCAGCACTGGAAAAACGGGCGGCTCACCTTGCGGCAGCGTGAAACGCGGCACCAGATTGTCGGTTTCGCCAGCGGCAATACGCGCCTTGTGCTGCGCCGGCGTGAGCATGGCGCGGTAGCTGGCGATGCCTTCCTCGCGGTTGGCCACGAAGGTCACTGGATAGGGCGGCGGCATCTTGTCGGCCGGATACACCGCCAGGCTCTGCTCATCGTAGTTGAGCTTCAGGTCCTTCTGCAGGCCGCGCTGGTTGACCTGTGCGGCGCGCACATAGGCGCCGGTCTTGCGGTCGAGCTCGACGTCCCACCACCATTTCTTGACCGGATTGATCGAGCCCCGGTCCAGTTTGTCGTCGAGTTCGGCCAGCAGGCGCGCGCTGTTGGGCACGTTCATTGCCAGCCAGCGGAATCCGCTCTCGGCAAACAGCCCCTCCAGATTCCAGGGGCAGGTCTTCATGCAGCGTCCGCACATGGCGCCAGCGGCGTTGGTGATGCGGTAGCGTGTGCACTTCTCGGCGTCGCTTTTCCAGATCTCGTAGCCGTTGTACATCAGCTTGGGGCCCGCGCTGATGGCGCCCGACGGACATTCGCGCGCGCACTTGTTGCAGTTCTGGCAGAAGGTCTGCAGGCCAAAGTCGATTGGCTTGTCATAGGCCATCGGCATATCGGTGGTGACCGTACCGCTTTTCAGGCGCGGGCCGAGGTAGGGGTTGAGTATCACTTCGCCAATGCGGCTGACCTCGCCCAGGCCCGACAGCAGCAGCAGCGGCGGCTGCAGCACGTCACCATCGAGCACCGAATGCACCCGCGCCGAATAGCCCAGCCGGCGAATCTGCTCGCCGATCACGCCACCCAGCATCGAAAAGCGCAGATAGGCGCGCATGCTTTGCGCCACCGCGATCCAGTCGTCGCCGCTGGCGCCCTCCATGGTCTCGTGGCCCTGGTCGAGCAGCAGGTTCACGCCGTTGCGGTGGTAGGCCGGCATCACATTGCCGCCTGCGTCGTGCGAGTAGTAGGCCCACTCGGGCACGGCGCACAGGCCCACCGCGTCGACACCCAGGTAGTACGCGGCGGCCTTGAGGTTGTCGGCGTTGCGGGTCGGGTCGGCCGTGCTGGCTGCGATCGGACCGCGCGCGTCACCGAACTGCAGCAACAGCAGAGCGCCCAGCGCGCGCCGGGCACAGGCGCCGATGGGACTTTTGAGCACATAGTTGCCCCCCTTGGCCGCCTCCTGCACCGTCTTGCCCAGATCGCCAAACAGGGATCGGGCAAAAAAATCGGCACGCTTGGGAAAGCGCGGCACACGCGCATGGTCGATGAAAGTGGTAGGGGTATCGCGCCGCTTGAGGCTTTCGAACGGGTAGGCTCCCATGCGGAATTCGCGCCGCTTGAAAGCCTCGCGGTTGTGCGCGCTTTTCAGCGTTCCCTTGCCTGCCCACCATGCGGGACCGTGCGAATGCCAGCGGTTCTGCGCAATGGCCGGCGCCAGCGGCAGATCGGGCGCCAGCGCGAACGTCGTGCTCACCGCTGCCAGCCCATAGCGGCGGCCGACATAGGGATTGCTGCCATCGGCATGCGCCAGCCCGCAGGCGACAGCCAGCTTGCCCAGGTCGAGATCGGAACAAGTCGCGCTGTGGGCACGCGCCGCATGCCCGAGCATGCGCAGGTAGGTCGATAGCAGCACCGCCGTCTGCGCCGCGAGGAGCGCCGCGCGCTGGGCCTGGGTGCCGACGATCCAGTCGCAACCGCTCTCGCCGGGTCGGGGATCGCGCGGGAACTCAACCAGGATCAGCACCACGTCGCTGTGCTGGTCGATCGGCCCATGCACGGTGCGTGCCGACTCCATCACATCGGCCAGGATCATGTCCATGCCGGCGGCAAAGCTGCGCGGCTGGCTCTGGGCCAACTCCTCGCCGATGGCGGCCACCATGGAATTGCGGATCGGCTGCCCCAGGACGCACTCTGGCGGCAGTTTTCCCACGGCCATCATGCTGGCGTCAAAGTAGTAACCGGCCGCCTTGATGTGATCAGAGCGCTGCTGCGCGTCCGGCGGTACCTCGCCCGGCTGGACATTGACCGTGCCGTCGCGCACCAGGTCGAACATGCCCATGTAGCGCGCCATGGCATGGTTGAGCGACTCGGGATTGGCGTCGTCGAAGGACAGCGCCTGCATCGGCGCGAGCAAGGACAGGTCGGACGCGCTGTCGGTGCGTGCCAAGCGCTCCAGCGGATAGGGACCCAGGTGCACCGGTCGGTCGCGGTAGGAAAAAAATCGCATGGCGCAGATCCTCAGACGGGTTCAAGCTCGGCGACGTCAGGTTTGCGGCGGCCATGGCCCCATGAACCACCGGGGCATGGGCCTGAGTGCGCCGGGGCCGACGTCAAGAATATCGAATGGGTCATGCAACTGCCGCGGGTCAGACTGCTTCTGAACTGCCTCGGGTCAGCGTACCGCAGTTGCAAGGACATTCTAGGTACAAGCTACATCGCGCCAGGGCGATGCGAACGTACGCCAAACGCCAGGCCTGTGCCTGCAACAATTCGAGCCGGGCATGCACGATCCGATCAACCATGGCCGGGCAGCAGCTATTGACCATTGGCTAAAATATCTGTACTGTCTGTACAGATTTACGGAAAGAGATTCGGCATGGGTACTTTCAAGTATGGATTGGAGCAGGCGCGCGCGCAATTGCCGCTGATCGCCTCCGAGGCACATGCCGGCAACGCCAGCATCATCACGCGCCATGGCAAGCCGATCGCTGCAGTCGTTCCGGTACAGCAATGGCAGGAACACCGTGCGTCCCAGCGCGCGCGCTCCGGCTTGCTGGCGCTGCGTGGAAGCGGGCGCGGTCTGTGGGGTAAACATGCGGGCCTGGCCGTTGCCGCGTTGCGTGATGAGTGGGGCCAGAACTGAATGCCGCGGACGGTCAAGGCCGCAGCAACGGCGGCTGCGTGGGGTGGACTGGCCGAAGGCGCGACCGTGCTGGTCGACACGGCCCCATTCATCTATCTGCTGGAGAATCATCCGCAATGGGCGGAGCGTTTCGTCGGACTTTTTGAGGCGGCGGATCGGGGCAGCGTGCAGATTGCACTGTCGACCGTGACTCTGGCGGAGGTTTTGACAGGGCCCTACAAGGCCGGGCAAACCGCACTGGCCAAACGCTACGAGAAAGCCTTGTTGAGCTACCAAGTCGTGCCGCTGTCTGCAGCTATAGCAAGCCTTGCGGCACAACTGCGCGTGCGCTACCTGCTCAAATTGCCGGACGCGGTGCAATTGGCCACGGCACTCGATATCGGTGCCGCCGCGCTGGTGACACACGACCGCGATTTTTCCAAGGTTCAGGGCTTGCCCATCGTCATGGGCGGCTGACACTTGCACCAACCACAGGACCTTGACATGCATCTGCAGGACTGGATCGGCCGTTCGGAACAGGTGTCTGACATCGCCACCGCCACGCCCTACGCCGCTTTGTCGGCCACGTTCGACCGCCCGGCCGAACGGCCCGCAGCCGGCACCGCCCTGCCGGCCTTGTGGCACTGGCTGTATTTCCTGCCGCTGCACCGCCAGTCCGAGATTGGACCGGACGGTCACGCCAAGCGCGGTGGCTTCCTGCCGCCGGTGCCGCTGCCGCGGCGCATGTGGGCTGCCAGCCAGTTCACGTTCCACAAGCCGCTGCGCGTCGGCGATGCACTGACACGCACGTCGACCATCGAGAACGTCAGCGAGAAAAACGGTCGCACCGGTCCGCTGGTGTTCGTAACGGTGCGCCATGAGATCCGCTGTGGCGCCGACGAGGACATCGCGCTGACCGAGTTCCACGACATCGTCTACCGCGAGTCCGCCAGCGCCGACGACGTGGCGCCAGCACCCAAGGCGGCGCCGGCATCGTCGACCTGGGAAAAGAAATGGGTTCCCAACGACGTGTTGCTGTTCCGCTACTCGGCGCTGACCTTCAATGGCCACCGCATCCACTACGACCGCAAATACGTCACCGAGGTTGAAGGCTATCCGGGTCTGGTCGTGCACGGCCCGATGGTGGCCACCTTGCTGCTCGATTTGCTGCGCCACCAGTTGCCCGATGCCGAGTTGCTGACCTATGAATTTCGTGCCGTGCGCCCGGTGTTCGACATCCACCACTTTTTCGTCTACGGCCAGCCCCAGCCCGATGGCAAGACCATCCGCCTGTGGGCCAAGGACCATGAAGGCTGGCTCACCATGGATGCAACAGCGGTCATTCGCTGAGGAAACAAGCAATGCAACCCCTCAAGGGAATAACCGTCGTCACGCTGGAGCATGCGATTGCGGCACCGTTTGCGACCCGCCAGCTGGCCGATCTCGGCGCCCGGGTGATCAAGATCGAACGCCCCGGCGAGGGCGATTTTGCGCGCGCCTATGACGAGCGGGTGCGCGGGCTTGCCTCCCATTTCGTCTGGACCAACCGCAGCAAGGAAAGCCTGACGCTGGACGTCAAGCACGAAGAGTCGCAAAAGATCCTGCTGCGCCTGATCGACGAGCACGCCGACGTGGTGGTGCAGAACCTGGCGCCCGGCGCCGCTGCCCGCCTGGGCCTGTCCTATGCAGCGCTGGCCAGGCGAAAGCCCGGCATCATCGTCTGCGACATCTCCGGCTATGGTGGCGACGGCCCCTACCGCGACAAGAAGGCCTACGATCTGCTGATCCAGAGCGAGGCCGGTTTCGTGTCGGTCACCGGAACCGAGGACACGCCGTCAAAGGCCGGCCTGTCGATTGCCGATATTGCCGCAGGCATGTATGCCTACACCAACATCCTGGCTGCGTTGATGCAGCGGCAACAGACCGGCGAAGGGCGCCACATCGACATCTCGATGCTCGAATCCTTGACCGAGTGGATGGGGTTCCCGATGTACTACGCGATCGACGGTGCGGCGCCGCCGCCGCGCACCGGCGCCAGTCACGCGACGATCTATCCCTACGGTCCGTTTCCGGCCGGCGACGGCAAGACCGTGATGCTGGGCTTGCAGAACGAGCGCGAGTGGAAGGCCTTCTGCGACAAGGTGCTGCTGCAGCCCGAACTTGCCACCGATGCGCGCTTTTCCAGCAATTCGAAACGTTCGGCCGATCGCGCCGCGCTGCATGCGCTGGTCGTGCAGGCCTTCTCCAGCCTGAGCGCCGCCCAGGTGGTGCAACGGCTGGAGGCGGCGCAGATTGCGAACGCACAGGTCAACAGCATGGCCGAGGTCTGGGCGCACCCGCAATTGAAGGCACGCCATCGTTGGACATCGGTGGGAACGGCGGTCGGCTCGGTGCCGGCCTTGTTGCCGCCGGGCGCGTCCGCGCCACGGATGGACGCGGTGCCGGCGCTGGGCCAGCACACCGACGCTCTGCTGGCCGGCCTGGGCTACGACGCCGGGCAAATTGCAGCGCTGCGCGCGCAAGGCGCGGTGTGACGAACTATAGCCAGTTGATCGCTGGCGGCGAACGGCCCGGTCGGTTCGCGAATGCGTCGGCCTGCGCCACTATCCGGATCGAAAGTCAAATGGCCAACAAGCCCGTGGTGCTACGCGCCCAGCGCAAATTCGCCCGCGTCCAATCCAATCATTAAAGCAGACCACCAGGAAATCCCCATGGCATCCACCATCATCGACTCACGCATCTTCGGCGACATGTTCAGCGACGCACGCATGCGCGCCGTCTGGTCGGACGAGAACCGCACCGCCAAATACCTCGACATCGAGCGCGCACTGGCCAAAGTGCAGGGCCAGCTCGGCATCATTCCGCTGGAGGCCGCCAACGAGATCGTCAGGAACTGCGAGCTCTCGCAGATCGACTGGGACAAGCTCAAGGCCAAGACCGAGCAGATCGGCTATCCGATCATCGCCGTGGTCAACCAGATCAATGCCAATTGCCGCGACAAGCTGGGCGAGTACTGCCATTGGGGCGCAACCACGCAGGACATCACCGACACCGCCGCGGTGCTGCAGATGCGCGAGGGCCTGGCCCTGGTCGAGCAAGACCTGGACGACATCGGCGATGCGCTGGCCGCATTGGCCCTCAAATACCGCGACACGCCGATCATCGGGCGCTCCAATCTGCAGCAGGCCACGCCGATCACCTTCGGCTACAAGATGGCCAGCATCCTGGCCGGCATCGACCGCCATCGCGAACGCCTGCAGCAACTCAAACCCCGGGTGCTGATGGGCGAGTTCGGCGGTGCCTCGGGCACGCTGTCGTCGCTCGAAAAAGGTGCGATGGAAACCCAGGCCGCGCTGATGAAAGAACTCGGCCTGGCCCAACCGCTGATCTCCTGGCACACGGTGCGCGACACCATCGCCGAGGTCGGCGCCTTCCTGGGCCTGGTCGGCGGCTCGCTGGGCAAGATCGCGATGGACGTCAAGCTCTTGATGCAGACCGAGGTCGGCGAAGTGTTCGAGCCCTTCGCACCGGGGCGCGGCTCATCGTCGACGATGCCGCAAAAGCGCAATCCGATCTCCTGCCTGTACATCCACGCCAATGTGTCGGTGGTGCGCCAGCATGCCGCCGCGTTGATGGACGCGATGGTCGCCGACCATGAGCGATCGACCGGTCCCTGGGAGATCGAATGGGTGTCGCTGCCCGAAATCTTCTGCCTGATGTCAGGCGCGCTCAAGCAAACCAAGTTCGTGCTGCAGGGTCTGGAAGTTGACGCCGTGCGCATGCGCGCCAACATGGACATCACCAACGGCCTGATCATGTCCGAGGCGGTGATGATGGGCCTGGGCCGTCATATCGGACGCGAGTACGCGCACGACCTGGTGTACGACCTGTGCCGGCAGGCGCTGAAGGAAAACCGTCCGCTGATCGACATCCTGGCGGCACACCCGGAAATCAACAAGCACGTGACACGGGCGCAACTGGAGTCCATGTGCGACCCGGTCAACCACCTGGGACAGGCCGGTGTCATGGTCGACCGGGTGCTGGCGGCGCGACAGGCTTGAACGATGCGCGACTACAGAAAATATTGCACCGCATGCGCCAGCCGCGCAAAGTTGGCGGCGATCTCCTCCTCGCGCACCGCGCCGTAGCCCAGCAGCAGGCCCTTGGCGGCAGCCTTGCGGCGCATGTGGTAGATCGACAGCGGCCGGGTTCGGACGTTGACGTGGCCGATCCGCTCGGCCACCGCCTCATCATCCAGGTGCTCGGGCAGGCCCAGCACCAGATGCAGGCCGGCGTCACCGCCGATGACCGGCAACTGGGTGCCGAAATGGTGGCCGATCGCACCGATCAGCGCATCGTGGCGCGCGCCATAGACGCCGCGCATGCGTCGGATATGGCTGGCGTAATGCCCCTCCGCCATGAAGCGGGCCAGTACCACCTGCTGGGGCGTCTGGCCTTCACGGTACAACTCGCTCAGGCCACGCGCAAAGCTGTCCACCAGGTCGGCCGGCAACACCAGATAGGCCAGTCGTAGCGCCGGAAACAGGGTTTTCGAGAATGTGCCGAGGTAAATCACGCGGTCATGACGGTCCAGGCCCTGCAGCGCCGGCAACGGCCTTGCGCCATAGCGAAACTCACTGTCGTAATCGTCCTCGATCACCCACACGCCATGCGCCGCGGCATAGTCGAGCAACTGGCGCCGGCGACCGTGGCTCATCAGCACTCCGGTGGGGTACTGGTGCGAGGGCGACACGAACATAGCCCTGGGCGGCGCGCGCAATTGCGCCGCGCTGGGCGCCAGTCCCTCGGCATCCAGCGCGACTGGAACCGGCTTCAGGCCCAGCGCCCGCAGCACGCTGCGCGCACCCCAGTAGCCCGGGTCCTCCAGCCAGACCGTGTCGCCCGGGTCGGCCAAGAACTGCCCGATCAAGTGCAGGGATTGCTGAGTGCCACTGGTGATGACGATCTGCTCGGCACTGCAGGCCACGCCGCGGGTGCCCTGCAGGTAGTCGGCCAGGCTGCGCCGCAGTTCGGGGTCGCCGGCGCCGACGGCATAACTCATCTGTTGCGGTGTCGGCCCACGCCAGAGCCGGGCCTGCAAGCGGCCCCAGACCTGGGCCGGAAACATGCGCACTTCCGGAACGCCGGGCGTGAACGCGCCCCACTGGGAACGCCCGGCACCGACATCGCCCAGCATGTGCGCGCCCCTGCGCGAAAGGCTGGCGCGCGCCGGTAACGGGTCCACGCCTGGCGCCGGCCCCAGCGGCTGCACCAGG
>JBBKVW010000404.1:0-16235 GCA_037968655.1 Burkholderiaceae bacterium | reverse complement strand
GACAGCCCGCTGCAATCGCCCGAACAGGCGCTTATTCTGGCCAGCATCGTGGAGAAGGAAACCGGGCGCGAGGCCGACCGGCCAATGATCGCCGGTGTGTTCAACAATCGATTGCGTATTGGCATGATGCTGCAGACCGACCCGACCGTCATCTATGGGATGGGAGCGCAGTTCGACGGCAACCTGCGCAAGAAGGATCTGCAGACCGACACGCCATGGAATACCTACACGCGCGCCGGTTTGCCACCTACGCCGATTGCCATGCCCGGCCGCAACGCCCTGCAGGCAGCTGTAGCGCCGGCATCGACCAAGGCCCTGTACTTTGTCGCTCGGGGTGATGGCACCAGCGAATTCAGTGCCAGCCTGGACGAGCACAATCGCGCCGTCAACAAATACCAGCGCAAGCGCTGATCCAATGGCGGTAGCGGGAGTTTTCGTCAGTTTCGAAGGCATCGACGGAGCCGGAAAATCCAGCCACATCACGGCCTTGGCGGATCAATTGCGTGGCCTTGGCCGGAGCGTGGTGGTCACACGGGAACCTGGCGGTACGCCGCTGGCGGAACAACTCCGTGAACTGGTTTTGCAGCAGCCCATGGATGCGCTCAGCGAGGCCTTGCTGGTATTTGCGGCACGCCGCGACCATGTGACGCGCGTGATCGCGCCGGCACTTCAGCGCGGTGAGTTCGTGCTGAGCGACCGTTTCACCGATTCCAGTTTTGCCTACCAGGGTGGCGGCCTGGGCCTGGCCCTGCCCGTGCTCGAGCAACTCGAACGTTGGGTACAGGGTGGTCTGGGACAGGGCGGACAGGATGTGCTGCAGCCAGACCTGACGCTGTGGTTCGACCTGCCACCGGTGCAGGCGGCGACAAGGTTGGCGCAGGCGCGTTCGCCGGATCGCTTCGAGTCCAGGGCCGAGGAATTTTTCGTCCGGGTGCAGAAGGCCTACGCCGCGCGCGCAGCTGTCGCATCGCATCGATTTGCCCGGATCGATGCCGCCGTCGATAGAGCAGCTGTCTGGCGCCAGGTTCAGCACGCGGTGCAAGAACGGGGTTGGCTGGCATGACACTAGCTCTCCGCGTTTTTGACGGCCTGCGCAGGCGGCCATCGGAATCGATTGCATGAGTACAGTCGAACGCGCGCCATGGTTGGCCCGGCAACTCGATGCGCTGGTGGCGCAGCGCGGCCACGCGTGGCTACTGCAGGGTCCATCCGGGCTGGGGCAGTATGAATTGGCTCTGGAGATGGCCCGCGCCTGGTTGTGCGCAAGCCCGACTGCGCAGGGCGCCTGTGGCAGTTGCGCCGGTTGCCACGCCGTCGAGGTGCGGACCCACGCCGACTTGTGCGTGCTGATGCCCGAAACGGTCATGCAGCAGCATCAATGGCCGCTGGCTGAGAAAGCGCAGGCCGACCTGGACGAAAAGAAGCGCAAGCCGAGCAAGGAGATCCGGGTTGATGCCATGCGCGACGCGATCGAATTCTCGCAACGCACCAGCGGCTGGGGTCGGGGTAAGGTGGTGCTGGTGTTCCCGGCCGAGCGCATGAACCCGGTTACCGCAAACGCTCTGCTCAAGACTTTGGAAGAGCCGGCTGGCGACACGAAGTTCGTGCTGGCCAGCGAAGCGGCGCGACAACTGCTTCCCACCATCCGCAGCCGCTGCCTGTCCCATGCGATGGTCTGGCCCTCCTCGGACGAGTTGCTGCCTTGGCTGGAAAAGCACGGCATCGCGCCTGATTGCGCTCCAACCTGGCTGCGTGCGGCAGGCGGACGTCCTGACGACGCGCTGGCACTGGCCAGCAGTGGTATGGATGCCCGGCACTGGTCGTCTCTTCCCAGGGCGATCAAGAAAGGCGATTCGGCTGCCATGCAGGGCTGGGCCCCAGCGGAAATGGTAATGACCTTGCACAAGATCTGCCACGACATGCTGGCGCATCAGTGCGGCGCCGAACCGCGGTTTTTTCTTTCGCAGGATCTGCCGGGTGGCTCCTCGCGGGCTGCGCTGAGTCAATGGAATCGGGATTTGACGCGCGCGACGCGGACCATGGAACACCCCTTCAATCCCGGCCTGATGCATGAGGCCATGTTGAGTCAAGCCAAAAACGCCCTAAACTCGGGGCAATGACCAGCACATCATGAGCACCGCGCCCAGTTCCCCCCGTCCAAGCGTCATTCAGTTGGCGATCAAGGAGAAGGCGGCGTTGTACGCGGCGTACATTCCGCTTTTCTCTGAAGGCGGAATCTTCATACCGACAGCGCGCGAGTACAAACTCGGGGACGACATCTACGTATTGTTGTCATTGCCTGACGATCCGCAGCGTTATCCAGTGGCAGGCAAGGTGGCTTGGGTGACGCCGGCCAAGGCGGCGGCCAGTCGGACCCAAGGCGTCGGCATTCAGTTTCCCAAGGACGAAAAATCCAGGGTTCTGAAGATCAAGATCGAAGAGATTCTGGGCGCAGCACTGGGTTCCGACAGGCCAACACAGACGATTTGACGCCGGCGCCACGCTGGATTGTGTCGCGCGTACACAACGCGCCAAGGTCAATTGCCTACCCCGTATGTTTACCGATTCACACTGCCATTTGTCCTTGCAAGGACTGGTTCAGGACCTGCCACGCATCCGCGAGGCGATGGTGCAGGCCAAGGTCGATCGGGCCTTGTGCATCTGCACCACGCTAGAGGAATTTAGCCAGGTCCACGCGCTGGCTACTGGTTATGACAATTTCTGGGCAACCGTCGGCGTGCATCCCGACAATGAGGATGTTCGCGAGCCGACGCTGGACGACCTGCTGACGCTTGGCCGCCTTCCGCGCGTGGTGGGTATCGGCGAAACCGGGCTTGACTATTACCGCTTGAATGGTCGCAGCATCTCTGACATGCAGTGGCAGCGCGAACGCTATCGCACGCATATTCAAGCGGCGCGCCAGTTGGACCTGCCACTGGTGATACATACCCGCAGCGCGTCAAACGACACGCTCGACATCCTGCGCGCGGACGGCCTGGGCGGGCAGGGCGCTCAGGCGCGGGGTGTGTTTCATTGTTTCACCGAGACCATGGAGGTCGCACGCGCGGCACTGGACATGGGGTTTTATATATCGTTCTCGGGCATCGTGACGTTCAAAAATGCCCGCGACCTGCGCGAAGTGGCCGCTTTCGTGCCGATGGACCGATTGTTGATCGAGACAGACAGCCCCTACCTTGCCCCTGAGCCGCATCGGGGTAAGACCAATGACCCGTCGCTGGTCGCGCACGTTGCCAGCAAAATCGCCGAGATCAAGCATTGCACGGTCGAGGAAATTGGCCAGTCGACCAACGCTAATTTTGACCGTCTATTTAGTGGAGTAACGCGATGAGCACCGAAAATCCAGTCGCGATAACTTCAAGTAACTTCTATAGAAAGTACTTTAGGTTATTCATCTATCTATTTGTTATTACATCATTTGCAGCTTCTAGAGCTGGATCGTACGAAGACTTCTTTCAAGCTGTCCGCGCGGACGATGGCGCGCTGATTGCCACCTTGATAAAACAGGGTTTTGACGCCAATGTGCGCGATCCGAACGGAGAACATGCCTTGCATCTGGCCAGCCGTGAGAACGCGGGCAAGGCCGTGGCTGCGTTGCTGCGATGGGACAAAATCGACGTCGAGCCGCGCAACAAGGTCGATGAAAGTCCGCTGATGCTGGCGGCGCTCAGTGGGCAAATTGAAATGGTCAAGCAAATGATCGAGCAGGGCGGCGACGTCAACAAGACCGGTTGGGCGCCGCTGCACTACGCCGCTACCCGGGGCCATGTCGCAGTAATGCAACTGCTGCTGGACAAGAATGCCTACATCGATGCAGCGTCGCCCAACGGGACGACCCCGCTGATGATGGCCGCGTTTTATGGGACGCCATCGGCCGTCAAACTGTTGCTCGAAGGCGGCGCCGATCCTTTCCTGAAGAACCTGCAGGACTTGACGGCGATCGATTTCGCACACCGCGCCAACCGGGCCGAATCGGCTGAAATCATCGCCGCGTTCGTGCGGGCAAAGCAGCCCAAGGGCAAGTGGTAGCTGGCTAGCCGACTTGCGAATGCGTCGGTTGCTCAAAGTCGCTCAACGCCAAGTGCGGTTCCGGGCAGAGGCTGCGCCGCGAGGCCTCGAATCATCAAAATCAACACGTGATGTGATTTATACGATGTATATTATGTTAATAAAGAAGTGGGTGACCTAATTTCACGTAGTCGCTAGATCAGGAAATCGAGAACGTGACGGTTGGCACCGTCAGATCCGAGAACGATGCTCCCAGTGCGATCTCGCCACTTCCGTGCAGTACACACTCTTCGCGCCGTAGCAGCAGGTCAGACCCGCCGCCAGAAAAGCGCACCCAACTGCCATAGGTGCTGACGTCCACCAGCAAGATGCTTCCGCTACGCCAGTCGATGCGGGCATGGGCGCGCGAAACACGGGGATCATTGACGACAAATTCAGCCTGGCTGACCCGGCCAATGTGAATCGGCAATTGCGAGGAGCGAAACTTCTTGTGCACGTCCAGCCAGCGCAGTTCAATCTCACCGCCCAGCACCGCCTTGTCCAGTTGGTCCTGTTGCGAGTCGATGATTGCCTGCATGGTCATCAGGTCGCTGCTCAAGTTCTCGTGCCACTCGATCTGAAACGCCTGGCAGGCTTCTGCCCTGCCCCGTATCGCGATCGGTCCGAGCGGACGAAACCGAACGCCGTCCGTTTCCGTTGACTGCTCCAGCGACTGCTGATTTACCCAGATCTGATGGGGCCCGGACAGGTCACTCAAGCGAGAAGCGACATTGACAGCGTCGCCATAACAGTCCTCATCAATGAATTCGACCTCGCCGCGGGCAACTCCAATGCGGATAGGAAGCCGGGTTCCAGCCGTGGAACTGGCCAGTCGCCTCTGGTGGGCACGTTGCAATTCCACCACGGCGTCGATCGCATCTGGCGCCATGGGGAACACCGCCAGCACTCCATCGCCCAGGGTCTTGATGACCCGGCCTTGGTGGGCTATGCAAATCGACGAGATCCATTGCGTGATCTGGGTCACGACCAGCGATCCACGGGCGCTGCCAATGGTTTCGAAGACCCCGGTGCTTCCCATCAGGTCTGCAAACACGACGGTCGTCTGAACACTCATGCGATGGAATCTGCCTAATACTTGTTGATCGAGTTTAGAGCATCTGGTGTCCAGTATTGCAGCAGCGCAGGCAAACTTGGGGTCTCCTACCAACTAATGGGTCGAGCCTACTGTTATATTGCACTGCAACAAAGTTACAAAAGGCAGCTACAACATGATGTACCAACTATATGAAGCCCAACGGTCCATGATGGAGCCGTTCTCGGATCTGGCAAAAGTGGCTTCCAAGGTGTATTCGAATCCCATGACCACATTGGGACAATCGCCTTTTTCGCAGCGCGCGTCAGCCGGGTTCGACCTGATGCACCGGCTGCTGCGCGACTATGAAAAGCCTGAGTTCGGCATTCGAACGGTGCTGGTGGAAAACGTGGAAATCGCAATCCACGAACGGGTGGAAGTTGCACGCCCCTTTTGCGATTTGCGCCGTTTCAAGCGCTTTTCGGATGATGCCGCGACATTGGGCAATCTCAAGGGTCAGCCGGCAGTTCTGATCGTTGCTCCACTGTCCGGGCACCATTCAACACTATTGCGCGACACCGTCAAGACGATGTTGCGTGACCACAAGGTCTATATCACCGACTGGAAAAACGCCCGCAATGTGCCACTGTCAGAAGGCGAGTTTCATCTCGATGACTATGTCAATTACGTGCAGGATTTCATCCGCCACCTGCAGAAAATCTATGGCAACTGCCATGTGATGAGCGTGTGCCAGCCGACCGTTCCGGTATTGGCTGCGGTTTCCCTGATGGCCACACGCGGCGAGACCACCCCGCTGAGCATGACCATGATGGGCGGCCCTATCGATGCCCGCAAGTCGCCGACCAGCGTCAATGACCTGGCCATGAACAAGAGCCACAAATGGTTCGAAAGCAATGTGATCTATCGGGTACCGAGCGGCTTCCCGGGCGTCGGACGCCGGGTCTATCCCGGTTTTCTGCAGCACACGGGCTTCCTGGCGATGAACCCGGACAACCATGCACGCAGCCATTACGACTATTTTCAGGACCTGATCAAGGGTGACGACGCCAGCACCGAGTCGCACCGCAAGTTCTACGACGAGTACAACGCCGTGCTGGACATGGACGCCGACTATTACCTGGACACCATCAAGGTCGTTTTTCAGGATTTCCAGCTTGTCAACGGTACCTGGGACGTGAAATCGCCGGACGGCAGCGTCGAGCGGGTGCGCCCGCAGGACATTCGCAGCACGGCGATCTTCTCCGTCGAGGGCGAGTTGGATGATATTTCCGGCTCAGGGCAGACCGAAGCCGTACACGCTATTTGCAGTGGCATTGCTGATTCGCAGCAGAAACATCTGCAGGTCAAGGGGGCTGGCCACTATGGCATCTTCTCTGGTCGGCGTTGGCGTGAACAGGTCTACCCGCAGGTCAAGTCGTTTATTGCGCAATACCATGTTGCGATCGAACCAGCACCAGCACCAGCACCAGCACCAGCACCAGCACCAGCACCAGTACCAGCACCAGTACCGGCACCAGCACCAGCACCAGTACCGGCACCAGCACCAGTACCGGCACCAGTACCGGCACCAGTACCGGCACCAGCACCAGTACCGGCTTCAGCACGTGCATCGGCACCCATAAAAGCCACGCCCGCTGCCGTAAGGAAGACAGCCCGCCCTGCCCGCCCCGCCAGCAAGGTAGCGGCCAAGCGCGCGACGCCACAACGCACAGCGCGACGGGCCGTCAAGGCCAAATAGCGCCAGCAAGTCGTACATCGATGGCTGCGCTGGCTGACCGGATACTGGCGGCGCTGCCGCAGACCCAGTGCACGCGCTGCGGTTATCCGGACTGTGCGGGCTACGCGCGGGCCATCGCTGCAGGTGACGCACGAATCAACCAGTGTCCGCCCGGCGGCGAGAAGGGAATCGCACGGTTGGCCGCGATCACCGGCAAGCCGCTTGTCCCTCTCAACCCTTCCAACGGGCAGCAAGGACCGCGCTCCGTGGCCTTTATTGACGAGGCCTGGTGCATCGGCTGCACCTTGTGTATCAATGCCTGCCCCACCGACGCAATCTTGGGCAGCAACAAACTGATGCACACCGTGATCGAGCCCTATTGCACCGGCTGCGAGTTGTGCATACCGGTGTGCCCGGTCGACTGCATTGCACTGGAGAACGTCACTGGCGATGCCACTGGCTGGGATGCCTGGTCAGACTCGCTTGCCGAGCAGGCGCGCAGGCGCTACGCAGCCTCGCTTGCGCGGCGCCAGCGCGAAGCGCTCGTGAAGGGGCCTGCGCCCAGTGGCGATCCGCAAGGCAACACCGGCCAGCACGCCGATCCGCCGGCACCGGCCAAGAACAAGCAGGACATCATCGCGGCCGCGCAGGCCAGAGCGCGCGCCTTGCGCGGCGGCTGAGCGAACAGCTGCATGGAGCGCGCGCAGAATCTGCGCGCTGGCGATCGCCTTCACGAGAGACGCCAATGATTGCGCCGGCGGATTCTGGATGCGTGGCTTCTCAAGCCAAACCAACATTGCGAAATTGCGCCTGCACCAGGCCCTCAGCGCAATGACTTGTTCAGCCGCGCCAGCACTTGCGGGCCTGGACACAGGCGGTCAGCGCCCAGGCTATTGAGCGCTTGTTCACTGGTGCCAAGCGCTGCATGCAGGTCACTGGCCGAGCGGTCGACATACAGCAGTCCAGTTACCACCTCACCCATGGCCTGATGCGTCTGCACATGGCTCATCGCCGCCAGACGGTCGGTCGGGTCGTAGTCGGCATGCAGTTTGCGCAATCGCAGCCTGCTGCCGTCGGGCTGATCCAGTTCGATCATCGAGCCCGGTTCCAGCTCTGCCGTTACCTCGGCCGCAGCGTCGATGAAATCGACCCTGTTGACCGCCTTGTTGTGCTCGCGCACATAGTCATAGCTCTTGGTGCTGCCGGCATGGTTGTTGAACGCGACACAGGGGCTGACCACGTCGATGAAGGCCGCGCCACCATGCCCGATCGCACCCTTGATGATGGGCACCAACTGCTGCTTGTCGCCGGAAAAACTGCGCGCAACGTAAGTGGCACCCAATTGCAGTGCCATGGCAACCAGATCAACCGGGCTTTCGCTGTTGACAATGCCGCGCTTGCTGCGTGAACCCTGGTCGGCCGTGGCAGAAAACTGCCCTTTGGTCAGGCCATAGACACCGTTGTTTTCGACGATATAGACCATGCGTACCGCGCGGCGCATGCTGTGGGCGAACTGGCCCAATCCGATCGACGCCGAGTCGCCGTCGCCGGACACACCCAGATAGAGCAGGTCGCGGTTGGCCAGGTTGGCGCCGGTCAGCACCGATGGCATGCGCCCGTGCACGGTGTTGAAGCCGTGGGACGCCCCCAGAAAATAATCCGGCGTCTTGGAACTGCAACCGATGCCCGAGAGCTTGGCCACCCGGTGCGGTTCGATGTCCAGCTCCCAGCAGGCTTGCACGATCGCCGCCGAGATCGAGTCATGGCCACAGCCGGCGCACAGGGTCGACACCTTGCCTTCATAGTCGCGCCGCGTGTAGCCGACCTTGTTTGGCGTCAGCGAGGGATGGTGCAGTCGCGGCTTGAGGATGTAGGTCATGCTGCGGTCTCCGTCGCCGGTTTGGCGGCGCGGGACGGGCGTCGGGGCCCGGCGATCCGGGTCTGTTGCACATGCTCGATCACCTTGCGTGCAATGAAGCGCGCGGTAATCGGAGTTCCATCAAAGTGCAACACCGGTACCAGTCTGGCCGGGTCGATCTGCAGCTCGTTGACGATCATCTGGCGCATCTGTGCATCACGGTTTTGTTCGACCACATAAACCAGTTTGTGTGCGGCGATGAAGTCAGCCACCGCATCCGGAAACGGAAACGCGCACAGTCGAAGCGCATCGATATATACGCCCTGGGCGGTCATGACATCGAGCGCCTCGTGCATTGCAGCGCTGGTGGAGCCAAAAAATATCACGCCCAGCCGGGTCTTGCGCTGTGCCGGTCGCAGCACCGGTTGCGGCACCAGATTGGCCGCCGTCCTGAACTTGGTCAGCAGCCGCTCGACGTTGTAGATGTAGTCCGGACCACGCTCCGAATAACGCGCGTAGGGGTCGCGCGTCGTACCACGGGTGAAATAGCTGCCCTTGGTGGGATGGGTTCCCGGCAGTGTGCGCCAGCCGATGCCGTCGCCGTCCACATCCTTGTAGCGACCAAAATCCTTGCCCGCTTCCAGTTCCGCGGCAGTCATGACTTTTCCGCGGTCGTACTCCCGCGCCGGGTCCCATTCGAGCGGGTCGCACAGGCGCTGGTTCATGCCGATGTCCAGATCTGTCATCACGAACACCGGCGTCTGCAGCCGGTCGGCCAGGTCCAGCGCCGCCGCGCCATGGTTGAAACATTCATGCGGGTCCTGCGGGAACAGCAGTACATGCTTGGTGTCGCCATGCGAGGCGTATGCGCAGGAAAGAAGGTCGGCCTGCTGGGTACGCGTCGGCATGCCGGTTGACGGCCCGCCGCGCTGCACATTGATGATGGTGATCGGAATCTCGGCAAAGTAGGCCAGCCCGATGAATTCGGTCATCAGCGAGACACCCGGGCCGGAGGTGGCCGTGAATGCCCGGGCACCGTTCCACCCTGCCCCCACCACCATGCCGATCGATGCAATCTCGTCCTCTGCCTGCACCACCGCAAAGTTGTTGAGCCCGGTCTGCGGGTCGACCCGGAACTTGGAACAGTAATGCAGGAAAGCCTCGGCCACCGACGAGGACGGTGTGATCGGGTACCAGGCTGCCACGGTGGCACCGCCGTACAGGCAACCCAGAGCGACCGCACTATTGCCGTCGACAAAGATCTGCTGGCCCACCTTGTCGCGCCGCTCCACCCGTATGCCCAGCGGTGCCGCCAGATGCTCGCGGGCAAAATCACGCCCCAGATGCAGCGCCTGCACATTGGGTTTGAGCAGCTTTTCCTTGCCCTTGTACTGTTCGGCAAACAGCTGCTCGATCACATCGGGTTCGATCTCCAGCAGCACCGACAGGGCGCCCACATAGACGATGTTCTTGAACAACTGACGCTGGCGCGGATCGGAGTACACCGCATTGCAGATCTCGGTCAGCGGCATGCCCAGCACCTGGATGTCCGGTCGAAACTTCGACTCGGGCATGGGACGGGTGCTGTCGTAGAACAGATATCCACCCGGCGCGATCTCGGCCACGTCGGCGTCCCAGGTCTGGGGATTCATTGCCACCATCATGTCGATGCCACCACGCCGTCCCTGGTAGCCCTGTTCGCAGACCCGGGCCTCGTACCAGGTCGGCAGCCCCTGGATATTGCTGGGGAAAATGTTGCGCGGGCTCACCGGAACGCCCATGCGCATGATGGCCTTGGCAAACAGCTCATTGGCCGAAGCCGACCCGGAGCCGTTGACGTTGGCGAACTTGATGACGAAGTCGTTGACGGATGTCATCGGGGTCATGCGGCCTCCAACGGTGTACCCAGCGCTTGCGCGTCGCGGCAGGCCGGCCCCGCCTGCGCGGTGTTCAACAGGAACTTCTGCATGTCCCAGGCACCGGTCGGACAACGCTCGGCACACAGGCCGCAATGCAGGCAGACGTCTTCGTCCTTGACCATCACGCGTCCGGTCTTGAGCGCGCCCGACACATACAGGTCCTGGGCCAGGTTGAGCGCCGGCGCCTTCAGCCGCGTGCGCAGATCGGCCTCCTCGCCATTGGTGGTGAATGTGATGCAGTCCATCGGGCAGATGTCGACGCAGGCATCGCACTCGATGCAGGTTTCCTTGGTGAACACCGTCTGCACGTCGCAGTTCAGGCACCGCCCCGCCTCCTTGAAAGCAGTCGCCACGTCAAATCCGAGCTCGACCTCGACCCGGATGCTGGCCAGCGCCTGTTCGGCCTTGGCCCATGGCACCTTAAAACGGTGTGCCGGCGACACGTCGTTGTCAAAGCTCCATTCATGAATGCCCATCTTCTGCGACACCAGGTTGGGGTGCGGCGGTGGGCGCTGGCCAATCGACTCGCCGCTCAGCATCCGGTCGATCGACACCGCCGCCTCATGGCCATGCGCCACAGCAGTGATGATGTTCTTGGGGCCGAAGGCCGCGTCGCCACCGAAGAAGACATTCGGCGCGCTGGACTGGAAACTGTCCTTGTCCACTTCAGGCAGGCCCCATTGGTCAAACGCGATGCCGCAATCGGTTTCAATCCACGGAAAGGCATTTTCCTGGCCGACCGCAATCAACACCGCGTCGCATTCGATCAGCACATCGGGTTCGCCGGTGGGAATCAGGCTGCGCTTTCCGTTGGCGTCGCGAATCGATTTGACGACTTCGAAACGCATGCCGGTGAGCTTGCCGTCGCGGTGTTCGAACGATTTTGGTACACGGCAGTTGATGATCGGTATGCCCTCGTGCTGCGCATCTTCCTTTTCCCAGGGCGATGCCTTCATCTCGTCAAAACCGCTGCGCACGACCACCTTGACATCGTCCCCACCGAGGCGCCGTGATGAACGGCAGCAGTCCATCGCAGTATTGCCACCGCCCAGTACGATCACGCGCCGGCCGATGCTGGTGATGTGACCGAATGACACCGAGGCCAGCCAATCGATGCCAATGTGGATGTTTTCCTTGATCTCCTGACGCCCCGGCAGATCCAGGTCGCGCCCGCGCGGTGCGCCGCAGCCAACAAATATCGCGTCGTAGTTCTGTGCCATCAGCGCGCGCATGGAGGCAATTGGCTCTCCGCTGCGAAAGTCCACGCCCATGTCCAGGATGTAGCCGGTCTCCTCGTCGATCACCGTCTCGGGCAGCCGAAAGCGCGGAATCTGGCTGCGAATGAAGCCGCCGGCCTTCTTTTCCCCGTCATAGATGGTGATCTCGTAGCCCAGGGGGGCCAGGTCGCGCGCGACCGTCAAGGATGCCGGGCCCGCGCCGACGCAGGCGATGCGCTTTCCATTGGGCGGCGCGATGGCCGGCATGCGCGCGCTGATGTCCTGCTTCAGGTCGGCTGCCACCCGCTTGAGCCTGCAGATTGCCACCGGCTCGGGCGGCGCCCCGCCATTGACCTCCACCCGGGAGCGCCGGCAGGCCGGCTCGCAGGGCCGGTCACAGGTACGGCCCAGGATGCCGGGAAACACATTGGACGCCCAGTTGACCATGTAGGCGTCGGTGTAGCGCCCCTGGGCAATCAAGCGAATGTATTCGGGAACGGGGGTATGGGCCGGACAGGCCAGTTGGCAATCGACGACCTTGTGGAAATAGGCCGGGTTACCGGTGTCGGTAGGCTGCAAGCAAGCGTCTCCTTGCCACTTTGATTCCAGCGGCGTGGATGCGGGCCAAGGCAGTCACCTGGTTGACCGATCCGGTCGCACATCAGGCCTGTACCACAGGCGCCTTCGATGTAACTGCGCCGTAACCTTACCCGCAAACGCAAGACCGCGCGGCAAATAGTGCCGCTTTCAGGTCGCCCTTGCGACGCCCTGTTGCGCCAAAGCTGCAAATGCCGCAACTACCGCCGGCGGCGCTTGCACAAATTCGATCAACACGCCTTCGCCCGACACCGGAAACTGATCATTCCCCTTGGGATGCAGGAAGCAGATGTCGAAGCCGGCGGCGCCCTTGCGTATGCCGCCCGGTGCAAAACGCACACCCTGGCGCGTCAGCCAGTCGACGGCCTCCGGCAAATTGTCGATCCACAGGCCGACATGGTTCAGCGGCGTTGTGTGCACAGCGGGTTTCTTGTCCGGGTCGATCGGCTGCATCAGGTCCACTTCGACCTTCATCGCGCCGACACCGATCGCGCAGATATCCTCGTCGACGTTTTCCCGTTCGCTGACGAAATTGCCAGTGACTTCCAGCCCGAGCATGTCGACCCACAGGCGGCGCAGCCGCGTCTTGTCCGGTCCGCCTATCGCAATTTGCTGGATGCCGAGCACCCTGAACGGTCGTTGCATTTGCTTCTCCACAGTGTTGGTCGGGCCACCGCGCTCAGGTGAACTCGA
Source organism: Burkholderiaceae bacterium (assembly GCA_037968655.1). Taxonomy (GTDB): domain Bacteria; phylum Pseudomonadota; class Gammaproteobacteria; order Burkholderiales; family Burkholderiaceae_C; genus CAISIP01. Next base: position 3,115 of record JBBKVW010000404.1, on the reverse strand, counting down.
CAATGGGCTGGTCGACCGTCAGGTTGTCACCCTTGGCAGCCAGCACTTTTCCGACCACGCCATCGGCGGCGGCGAACAGCACGTTCTCCATCTTCATGGCCTCGATCACGGCCACCCGCTCGCCGGCCTGCACCTTCTGGCCAACCTGCACAGCCAGATCCACCAGCAGACCGGGCATCGGCGACAGCACATATTTGCTCATGTCCGCGGGCGGCTTGAACGGCATCAATTGGTACAACTCGGCCATGCGCGGCGAGACGACCATGGTTTCGATGCGGGTGCCACTGTGCTGCACCACCAGGGCCAGCGGGTTGCGCACCGTGCCGCGTTCAATCTGGGCCGTGAAGGGCTGGCCATTGCACTCGCCGCTGATGCAGATATCGTTCAGCCGCGAGTGACTGGTGATGGCATAGCGCTTTTCGCCCAGCGTGATCAAGGCCGAACCGATCTGCCCGATCACCTCATCCACATGGACTTGCGTGTGGCGATGGGCGCCCGCGCTGTCGAGTGTGATCACACAGTAGTCGTGCCCGACCTTCACGCCATAGCCCGGCAATTGGCCCGAAAGCGCGGTGGCGCGCTCACGCGACTTGCGCCGCACGAAAGCAGCCAGCGCAAGCAGGAAGTCCGGATCGGCGTGTGGCACGTCCTCGGCCCGAAAACCCTGCGCATAATTCGCGGCGATGAAGCCGGTGTTGAAATCTCCAGCGACAAAATCCGGATGCGCCAGCAGTGCGGCCTGAAACGGTATGTTGCTGCTGATGCCGCGGATCACGAAATCGTCGAGCGCAGCGCGCATCTTGGCAATCGCATCGCGCCGGTCGACCCCGTGCACGATCAGCTTGGCGATCATCGAGTCATAAAACATCGGAATCTCGCCGCCCTCCTGCACCCCGGTATCGACCCGTACGCCTTGCCAGCGGCTGGTGTCGGCGGCAAACATGGTCTGCTCGGGCGGCGCGAACCGCACCAGTCGGCCGGTGCTGGGCAGGAAGTTGCGAAACGGGTCCTCGGCGTTGATACGGCATTCAATCGCCCAGCCTTCGCGTTTGACCTCGGCCTGGGTCACGGGCAGCGTTTCGCCGGCAGCCACCCGGATCATCAGTTCGACCAGATCCAGGCCGGTGATGCATTCGGTGACCGGATGCTCGACCTGCAGCCGGGTGTTCATCTCCAGGAAGTAAAAGCTCTGGTCGCGCCCGACGACGAACTCGACGGTGCCGGCGCTTTGATATTTGACCGCACGCGCCAGCGCCACCGCTTGTTCGCCCATGGCCATGCGGGTCGAATCGCTGATGAATGGGCTGGGCGCCTCCTCGATCACCTTCTGGTGCCGGCGCTGGATCGAGCACTCGCGTTCATTGAGATAGAGCACATTGCCATGCGCGTCACCGATCAGCTGGATCTCGATGTGGCGCGGCTCCTCGACAAATTTCTCGATGAACACGCGGTCGTCGCCAAAGCTGTTGCGCGCCTCGTTGCGGCAGCTGGTGAAGCCCTCGAAGGCCTCCTTGTCGTCTTGCGCCACCCGCAGGCCCTTGCCGCCACCGCCGGCGCTGGCCTTGATCATCACCGGGTAGCCGATGTCGCGGGCGATCTCGACCGCGCGTTCGGCTGTGTCGATCGCGTCGTTGACGCCCGGAATGCAGTTCACACCGGCCTTGCCGGCCAGCCGCTTGGACTCGATCTTGTCGCCCATGGCCGAGATCGAGTGGTGCTTGGGTCCGATGAAGACAATGCCCTCCTCCTCGACCCGCCTTGAAAACTCGGCGTTTTCACTGAGAAAACCGTAGCCCGGATGTACCGCCTGCGCGCCGGTCTGCTTGCAGGCGGCGATGATGCGGTCCATCTGCAGATAGCTCTCGCGGCTGGGCGCCGCGCCGATATGCACCGCCTCGTCGGCCAGTGCCACATGGCGGGCCTCGCGGTCGGCGTCTGAAAAAACGGCAACGGTCTTGATGCCCATCCTGCGCGCGGTCTTGATGACGCGGCAGGCGATCTCCCCTCTATTGGCGATCAGAATCTTGTCAAACATGCTGTCTCCTTACAGTGGAATGTTGCCGTGCTTGCGCCACGGGTTTTCGATCTTCTTGTCCTTGAGCATCACCAGCGACCGGCAGATGCGCTTGCGCGTCTCGTGCGGCAATATCACGTCGTCGATGAAGCCGCGCGCGCCGGCAACGAAAGGGTTGGCAAAGCGCGCCTTGTACTCGGCCTCTTTGGCAGCCAGCTTGTCGGCATCGCCCTTGTCCTGGCGAAAGATGATCTCGACCGCGCCCTTGGCGCCCATCACCGCGATCTCGGCATTGGGCCAGGCGAAGTTGACGTCGCCGCGCAGGTGCTTGGAGGCCATCACGTCGTAGGCGCCTCCGTATGCCTTGCGCGTGATGACGGTGATCTTGGCTACCGTGCATTCGGCATAGGCATACAGCAGCTTGGCGCCGTGCTTGATGATGCCGCCGAACTCCTGGCTCGTTCCGGGCATGAAGCCGGGCACGTCGACGAAGGTCACCACCGGGATGTTGAAGGCATCGCAAAAACGCACGAAGCGTGCCGCCTTGATCGAGGACTTGATGTCCAGGCAGCCGGCCAGCACCAGCGGCTGGTTGGCTACGATACCGATCGTCTGGCCACCCATGCGGGCAAAACCGATCAGGATGTTGCGCGCGTAATCCGGTTGCAGTTCAAAAAAGTCGCCGTCGTCGACCGACTTGACGATCAGCTCGCGCATGTCGTAGGGCTTGTTCGGGTTGTCCGGAATCAGCGTGTCCAGACTCATGTCCATCCGGTCGGTCGGGTCGCCGCTGTCGCGCACCGGGGCCTTTTCGCGGTTGTTCAGCGGCAGGTAGTTGTACAGCCGGCGCAGCATCAGCAGCGCCTGCACGTCGTTTTCGAACGCCAGGTCGGCAACGCCGCTGCGCGTGGTGTGGCTGATTGCACCGCCCAGTTCCTCGGCCGTCACGTCTTCATGCGTCACGGTGCGAACCACCTCCGGCCCGGTGACGAACATGTAGGAGCTGTCCTTGACCATGAAGATGAAGTCGGTCATGGCTGGCGAATACACCGCGCCGCCGGCGCAGGGCCCCATGATCATGCTGATCTGCGGCACCACGCC
>JBBKVW010000403.1:0-12870 GCA_037968655.1 Burkholderiaceae bacterium | reverse complement strand
CGCGGGGTCGTGCCGCGTTCGATCTCATAGCTGCCGGCCCGGATCTGTCGGCCCTGGCCAGAGGCCCTGAACCAGGCATGCAGAAGGATCGGCGCGACTTCAACGCCCGACGCTGCAATCACCTCGGCCACACCGCGTGCGCTAGTCTTTGGCTCGACCGTCACATCGACCGAGTCGCCTGCCATCGCAAGCGGGTGATCCAGCCACCAATAGGCCGCCCCGCCAAGCGCGGCGGCCAGCAGAACAACAGTCAACAGCAAGCGTCGCACAGGCCCTTTGAGTCGTAAGTGATCGATGGACGATGATAATTGAGCCCATGCAATCAGAATTGAATGGAATCGCCCGCCTGTCCCATCTGGGCGTGATCAGGGTCGAGGGCCCGGATGCGGCTACTTTCCTGCATGGCCAACTGACGCAGGACTTCGCACTGCTGGGCATGTCCGAAGCGCGGTTGACGGCTTTTTGCAACGCCAAGGGCCGGGTCCAAGCCACTTTTGTTGGATTCAAGCGAAGCCACGAAGAAATCCTGCTGATATGCAGTCGCGACCTGCTGGCCAATGTGCACAAGCGTCTGTCCATGTTTGTGCTGCGCGCCAAAGCCAGGTTGAGTGATGCCAGTGATGCCTTTGGCCTGTATGGCCTTGCCGGGCAGGCGCTCGCAGACTTTGCACCTGAGTCTGGCAAGCCCTGGTCCCGACGCGATCTGGGCGCTGCCAGCCTGATTCACCTGTATCCGGCTGGCACTTCCGCCAGGGCGCTGTGGGTCGCGCCGATCGACACCGCGGCGCCTGGCGAAGAAACCATGACCAGCGACCGCTGGTTGCTGGGCGAAGTCCACTCCGGCGTGGCCATGATCGGCGCGGCGCTGGCAGAGGCTTTCGTGCCACAGATGCTCAACTACGAATCTATCGGCGGGGTCAATTTCAAGAAGGGCTGCTACCCCGGGCAGGAGGTGGTCGCACGCAGCCAGTTCCGCGGTGTGCTCAAGCGGCGTGCCATGCTGGCGCATTGCGAAGCGGACATGCTGGTTGGGCAGGAAATCTACACACAGGAAGATGCCGCACAACCCTGTGCCACCGTGGTGCAGGCTGCGCCCTGCCTCGACGGCGGCTGGGATGCCATCGTCTCCGGTCAGGTCGCCACCATGCAGTCCGCGGTTCTGCACCTCGGTGCAAGTGATGGTCCGCCGGTTCAGGTCAGGGCCATGCCGTATCCGCTGCTCGAGGACATCTAGCGCCGGGCCGGCGCAGTGCCTCTGCCTTCAACCCTTACCAATCCGGATGTCCATGTCGACATGGTCAATGCCGGCCTCCTGGTAGGGGGCACCGACGGCGACGAATCCAAGCCTGCCGTAAAAGGCATGCGCGCTGCACTGCGACTGCAGCACCATCCGCGTGTCGCCACGTTTGGCCGCGATCTCCATCAGCGCCTGCATCACGACCCGTCCGAAACCGCTTGAACGCAGGCTACGGTCAACCGCGACGCGGGCTACCCGGGCGACCCGGGGACCGTCTTGTACCAGGCGCGCTGTCGCCAGTGGCAGTCCCAGGCGGTTGTGTACCAAGACATGCACGGCAACTTCGTCCGCCGCGTCCTGATCCAGCCCGTGCGCGATCGCCAGTTCGTCGATGAAAACCTCGCGCCGCAGCGCCGAGGCCTGCTTGCCTAGATCGGCCCAATTGCCGACCGTCACCGTGATCGGTGACGCGCCAGTTTCGTAGGACTGCAACAGCGCGCGCAACACATCGGGAACCGGTGTCGGACGCTGGACGGCAGGATCAGCAAACACGTAAACCAGTTCGCCGCCCACCAGCAGCGCATCGCCGCGGAAAATGCCGGCGCGAAACAGCATCGAGGTATTGCCGATATGGGCGCACTGGATGCCGATGTCCAGCAGGTCGTCCAGCCGTGCCGAGCCGTGATAGAGCAGGGTCGACTTCTTCACATACAGGTCGCCGCCCAGCGTGGCCGGGATCGTCTCGTAGGGAATGGCCAACGCCCGCCAGTACTCGGTGAAGGCGGTGTCGATATAGGTCAGGTAATGCGGATTGAACACGATGCGCTGCAGGTCAACTTCGGCCCAGCGCACCCGCAGGCGGTGCAGCAAGCGGCACTGGTTTCTGGCAAGTTCGGTCGAGTCGGTCATGGCGGTCGTGCCGGAGGCATAGTGCGCGACCCGGCGCCGCGCAACGATCTTGCTACAGTGGCGCTCAGATGCTACACCGGAGAACGACATGGCTTTCATCAACTACCTGACCCAGATCCAGATCGAAGCGGGCGCGCTGTCGCTGCTGCACCAGGAGTGCGTGCGCGTCGGCATTTCCCGACCACTGATCGTGACCGACCAGGGCATCAAGGCCGCCGGCATACTGCAAATGGCACTCGACGCCGTGCCCGCGCTGGACAAGGCGGTCTATGACCAGACGCCATCCAATCCGACCGAGGCCGCTGTGCGTGCGGCGACGATGGTGTTTCACGACAAGGCCTGCGACGGCCTGATCGCGCTCGGCGGCGGATCGGCCATCGACTGCGCCAAGGGCGTTGCCATTGCGGCGCGCCATGAAGGCCCGCTCAAGACCTACGCGACGATCGAAGGCGGATCGGCCCGCATCACCGAGCGCTGCGTGCCGCTGATCGCCGTTCCCACCACCAGCGGCACCGGCAGTGAGGTCGCCCGCGGCGCCATCCTGATCCTGGACGATGGCCGCAAGCTGGGTTTTCACTCCTGGCACCTGATGCCGCGCGCAGCGATCTGCGACCCGAATCTGACTTTGGGCCTGAGTCCGCGCCTGACGGCAGCCACCGGCATGGACGCGGTGGCCCATTGCATGGAGACCTTCATGTCGGCGGCATTCAATCCACCGGCCGACGGCATTGCGCTCGATGGCCTGGAGCGGGCCTGGAAACACATCGAGCGTGCTACCCGCGATGGCAAGGACCAGCAGGCCCGACTCAACATGATGAGCGCGTCCATGCAGGGCGCGATGGCTTTCCAGAAGGGCCTGGGCTGCGTGCATTCGCTGAGCCACAGCCTTGGCGGGCTGGACCCGCGCCTGCATCACGGCACGCTCAACGCAGTGTTCCTGCCAGCGGTGGTGCAATTCAACTCTGCCGCAGAGTCGATCCGCAACGAGGACCGGCTGAACCGGATGGCGCGCGCCATGGGCCTGCCATCCGGCGATGTGATTGGCGAGGCCATCCGCGCCATGAATCGCACGCTTGACCTGCCTGACGGCCTGGCGGCCATGGGCGTGCGCCAGGACCAGTTCGAGGCCATCATCGATGGCGCCATGGCCGATCATTGCCACAAGACCAATCCGCGCCTGGCGACCCGCGACGACTATCGGGTCATGTTGCAGCAATCGATGTAGCGACCCCTGCCGGACTGCGGACACGGCCATCGCCCGCCATCAGAGCCCCACGCAGACAGCAGGAACCAGCCAGTCGGCACGCTGGCGGGTCGCCAGCACCGTGTGCGCGTTGAGCCGGTCATTGGTATCGATACGCTGCTCTGCCTGCTGTCGCGTAATGGCCCGCGACGCCATATGCCGCAGCGCCAGGCGTTCAAGTGCCTGATCCAGGCCCACATCCACAAACCAGCAGCAGTGCATCAGCCCGTCAAGGTTCCAGCCATGCTGTTGATGCAAAAGGTACAGGCCTTCCAGCATGACCAGTCGGGTCGCGGACGGAATGGCTAAGGCATCGGGTACGGGATCGCCAACACCGTGCTCGAAACCCGGCCAGCGGCATTGCTGGCCTTCGGCGCCGGCCTCGGTCAGCGGCATCTGGCGCACCTTGCGCAGTCCCTGCGCAAGTGCGAGCGGGTCAAAGGTCCAGGGCGCCCCACGGCGGGCCAGCGCCGCGCGTGGATCTGCGCAATGGGCCAGTTGCGCGCGCGTCAGGTGAAATCCGTCCATCCCCAGGGCCACCACTACGCCCGCGCCGTAGCGCTGGTTGGCCGCAGCTGCAAGGCGACTGGCCAGGACGCTCTTGCCTGCGCCTGGCATTCCCACCAGACCAATCACGATGCGTTGGGCGCGTGGTGCACGCAGCCAAGGTTCAAGCTGCTCAAGCGCCGGGGCCAGATCACCCTGTGTGGAGCAAGTCTGCCCAGTGGCAAGACCACTGCCAGTCTGATTCGATGCCCGCTCTGCGCCGGCGTCCATTGCCATCGAATCTAATCCGCGTCGGCATCAGCGCTTGCCGGACGCACCGGCATCTTGGCCGCAATATGGGTCGTGCCACGCGCGCGTGCCAACGTCACCTGGCGCTGGCGTTCCGCCAAAGCGGCCCTGCGCGCTTCATCCAGCCCATCATGGCAATGCGCGCAGGAAACGCCCTCGACGTAGTAGGGCGAGGCCCGATCCTGCGCATCGAGCGGCCAGCGACACGATCGACACAGGCTCAGCTTCCCGGGCTCCAGACCGTGCCCGACCGAGACCCGCTCGTCGAATACAAAGCATTCGCCCTGCCACAGGCTCTCATTGGGTTCAGTGGTCTCCAGGTACTTGAGGATGCCGCCCTGCAAGTGGTAGACCTCGTCAAAGCCCTGCTGGCGCAACAGCGCGGTGGATTTTTCGCAGCGGATGCCGCCGGTGCAGAACATCGCGACGCGGGGCTTTTTCCCATCCACGTCCGCCAGCAACTGGCCGGGCTGCGACTGCTGCGCGATCCAGTCCGGCAACTGCGCGAAGCTGCGGGTTTTCGGGTCGACGGCGCCCTGGAAGCTGCCGACGGAAACTTCGTAGTCGTTGCGCGCGTCGATCAGCACCACGTCGGGCTGGCTTATCAGCGCGTTCCAGTCCTGCGGGTGCACATAGCGGCCGGCCATGCGCGCCGGATTGAGTCCTGCCACATGCATGCTGACGATCTCCGCCTTGAGGCGGACCTTCATGCGATGAAAGGGCATTTCCTCGGCCCAGGACTCCTTGTGCTCCAGCGCCGCCAGCCGCGGGTCGCGCCGCAGCCAGACCAGCAGCGCGCGGACCGATTCAGGCCGCCCCGCGACCGTCCCGTTGATGCCTTCGGGCGCCAGCAGTATGGTGCCCTTGAGATCGTTGTGTGTGCACAGATCGCGCAAGGGCGCCTGCCATTGCACGTAGTCGTGCAGGTCAACAAACTGGTACAGCGCTGCGGTAAGGAAACGGGACATGGAGGGAAAGAAATGCTGGGCGCCGTGGGCACAACACGCTATTGTCGCCGCGGCGTGCGCGGCGTGCGCGGCATCACGGCATTGACAACGGCGAGGCTACAGCGGCAACACCTGGCGCATGTCGGGCGCGCGCTGCCACTGCGCCAATTCGTCGGCCAGCTGGGCGCTGGCACTTGCAGCGGCGCTCCAGGCCCGAATCCGGCCTTGCAGGTCATGGCCGTAGTGCAGGAAGTCGTTGCGGTCCGGCAACTTGGCGTTGGGCAGGCGCTGCACCCACTCGGGCGCCGGCGCCAGCAACAGCAGGTTGTCCAGAAAATGGCTCGGCTTGTGGCGCCAGGCAAGCTTCTTGTCGAGCCAACCAGGAACCACCGCGCGCTGGAAATGGGGATACAGCACCAGGCCCTGCCCTGCAACGGAGGAATCCAATGGTCCAGCCGCGGCTTGCTGCGCCCGCAGGCCCGCGTAATTCAGGTGCAGGTGGTAGTCGGTGATGCCGCCATCCCAATAGGCACCGGGCGGCGCCCCGGGAATGTTGTGGACCGCCCGCAGCATGAACGGAATCGAACAGCTGGCCTGCAACGCCGGATGGAAATTGGATTCGCCCAGCGCAACCTGACGCGTGCGATAGTCGTTGGGAACAAAGGGCAGCTCGGCGCCCGGTGTCGAAAACACCACCCGCTCCAGCCAGGCGCCCATGGACCTGCGATGCACGGTATTGGTCAGAAAAGCACCCAGGTAGCCCAGGGGCGTACGCCAGCGGTGCTCGCGCGCCAGCAGATGGCGACCGCGCGCGGTGACCACATGCAGCCGGTAACGCGGATGCGACAACACCTGGCCGACACGACCGCCGTAAAAATCCTGCAGGTTGCGACCAAACAGTGCGCTGACGGCCTCTGGCGTCGGTCGTGTGCGTCCGGGCTCAACTGCATAGTCCTGCCCAATGTAGTCCTGCTCCAGACGCTGGAAGGCTGCCACACTGTCGTCCAGGCAAGCAGTGGCCATGCGCCACGCACCGATGGAGGCGCCGATCAGGTCTATGGGTTTGTGGCCGCCCGCCAGGAAATCGCCAAATATCCAGCGATCGAGCGGCCCGAGAATCAGTCCCTTGGGTCCGCCGGCGGCGCCTGCGATGGTTCGAACATCGTCGGCCTGCAGACCGTTTGCGCGCAAGAGGCGCATTGCGACGGGTCCGGCGTACAAACGCAGCGCCTGCATCACGATGACGGACGCTCAGGCCAGATTCTGGCTGGTCCAGTCAATCGGATCCTGCTGCAGAACCATGTCGATATCAAGCCCCAGCACATCGCCGACTGCACCCGGAAATGTCACTGCCATCTCGCGCTGGCTCAGGCCAGCGAGCTTGCATCGCGCGCGCCAGGCAGCCAGGTGGATGACTCCGGCCAGGGGCTCATAGGTATCGTTCAGGAAGGGTGCGTCCTGGTTGTCGATCGCGTCGACGATCGCAGTCGGAATATTCCATTGCCGGGCGTACCCCGCACCAACCTGTGCATAGTCGAATTCGAACCGCTTGCGCTCGGCACGGGCGCGACGCGCGTCGATGGCCGGCACTTCGCGGTCCATCTCCGCCATCTCGGCGGGCATCGCCATACGCATGGCCAGCTCGCCGACAAAATGTATCAGCCCGGCGGTGAACGCCGCCTGCTGGTTCTGCCGCACAACACCCGCCAGCGAGCGCGACACCTTGGCCACATCCAGGCAATAGTCCCAATAGTGCTGCAACCTGATTCCGGGGACGGCCTTGGGCGACGTCTTGCTGGCGGCAGCCTGCGCCATGGTCCGCACATGGCTCAAGCCCACGATGGCCAACGACTCCGGAACACTACGCAACTGCCCCGACAACTTGAAGAAGCCGGAATTGGACACCTGCAGCAATCGCGTCGTCAGCGCCGGGTCGGTGCTGATCAACTGGGAGATCTTCTTCAGATCGGGCTGCTCGCGCTCCAATTCGCTTAACAGCAGTGCCACCACCTTGGGGATGCTAGGCAGTACGAACTGTGACGCCAACAAGTCACTCAATTGCATGGGGCAAGGGCTCGGATGGGATAAGAAGGGAAAACCCGATTATCAATGGCCTGATGCAGCGCAGTGCGGCAGTCGACGCATCCGCCCTGCCATCAGCCCTTGAGCCGCGCAAATGCCGATGCCATTGCGGTCGAGCCCGGCGCCGGGGTTTGTGGCCGGGAAATGGCGCGGCCGGCATCCTTGCCTTTAGGCTGGTCGGCTTGATCCGGACTGCGCCGCGCATTGCTGGCGCCGCCTTGCTTCATGGTCAGCGAAATGCGCTTGCGCGCCAGATCGATCTCGAGCACCCGAACCTTGACGATTGCGCCCGTCTTGACGATCTCGCGTGCGTCCTGCACAAACTTGTCGCTGAGCTGGCTCACATGGATCAGACCGTCCTGGTGCACGCCCAAGTCGACAAAGGCGCCAAAGGCGGCCACGTTGCTGATGGTTCCCTCGAGCACCATGCCTTCATGCAGGTCTCCGATATCTTTGACTCCGTCATTGAATCGGGCGGCGCGAAAGTCCGGGCGCGGGTCACGGCCAGGTTTTTCCAGTTCGGCCAGGATGTCCTGCACCGTCGGAAGCCCAAACTGCGCGTCGGCGAACATGTCGGGCCGCAACCGGGCCAGCGTGCTGCCCTGCCCCATCAGCTCGGCCACCTGCAAGCCCGTGTGCTGCAGCACCTTCTCCACCACCGGATAGGACTCCGGGTGTACGCCGGTCATGTCCAGCGGGTTGTCACCGCCGCGAATGCGCAGGAAGCCGGCGCTTTGTTCAAATGCCTTGGCGCCAAGTCCAGTGACCTGCATCAGATCCTTGCGATTGCGAAAGCCGCCACTGGTATCGCGCCAACGCACGACAGATGCGGCAACGCTGGCGGACAGGCCCGATACCCGCCGGAGCAGCGCAACGCTGGCGGTATTGAGGTCCACGCCAACGGCATTGACGCAGTCTTCAACCACGGTGTCCAGGCAACGCGCCAGTTCGCCCTGGTTGACGTCGTGCTGGTACTGGCCCACGCCGATCGACTTGGGATCGATCTTGACCAGTTCGGCCAGGGGATCCTGCAGGCGCCGGGCAATGCTGGCCGCACCGCGCAGGCTGACGTCCACATCTGGCATTTCCAACGAGGCGAACTCACTGGCCGAATAAACCGAGGCACCCGACTCGCTGACCACGACTTTTTGCGGCACCGATATGACGGCGGTGGGATCGGCGTCTTTGGCTGCCAAGCTCAGCTGGTTGATCAGATCCGCAGCCAATTGGTCGGTCTCGCGGCTGGCGGTGCCATTGCCGATGGCGATCAGGTTGACACCATGGCGCAGGCATAACTGGCGCAGTTGGTGCAGGGATCCGTCCCAGTCCTTGCGCGGTTCGTGCGGATAGACCGTTGCAGTGTCCAGCAGTTTGCCGGTCGTATCGACCACCGCCACTTTGACGCCGGTACGGATGCCCGGATCCAGCCCGAGCACGACCCGAGGGCCGGCCGGTGCCGCCAGCAACAGGTCGCGCAGGTTGTCGGCAAAAATCCGGATCGCCGTTGCCTCGGCCGCTTCGCGCAGGCGACTGAACAGGTCGCGCTCGGTTGACAAGCTCAGTTTCACGCGCCAGGTCCAGGTCACGCATTTGGACAGGAAGTCGTCCGCCGCCCGGCCTTGATGTCGCCATCCGACATGCTGCCCAATGCGGATCTCGGCCAGCAGGCTCGACGGCTTGGCGCCTGGCGACTGCAGCTGTTCTGGCTGGGGCAATGCCAGTTGCAGGTCCAGCACCTCCAGGGCGCGACCGCGAAACACTGCCAGGGCGCGGTGCGATGGCACGCGCGCAATCGCTTCCTGGTAGTCAAAGTAATCCCGAAACTTGGTCACGTCCGTATTGTTTTCATCCTTCCCGCGGCGCAGGACGCTGACCAGCTGGCCGCTGTCCCACAACCACTCGCGCAGGCTTTGTACCAGTGCCGGCTGCTCGGCCCAGCGCTCGCTCAAGATGTCGCGCACACCATCGAGCACCGCCTGCACGGTGCAAAAGTCCGACTGCTTGTCTGCGCCGTCCACGACCGGCGCAGGAGCTACGACGAACGCCTTGGCCTCGTCCAGCGGGTTCAATGTGGGGTCCTGCAACAGCCGCTCCGCCAGTGGCTCCAGGCCTGCGCCGCGCGCCATCTCGCCCTTGGCGCGGCGCTTGAGCTTGTAGGGCAGGTACAGGTCTTCCAGCTCCTGCTTGCTTGTCGCTGCCTCCAAAGCCTGGCGCAATGCGGGCGTCAGTTTCCCTTGCTCGTCGATGGCGGCCAGGATGCTTGCGCAGCGCAGCTGCATTTCACGCAGATAGCCAAGCCGGGTATCGAGCGCACGCAGCGCAATATCGTCCAGCCCACCGGTGGCCTCCTTGCGATAACGGGCGACGAAGGGCACGGTCGCGCCGGAGTCGAGCAGATCGACTGCGGCTTGGACCTGGGCTTCGCGCACGCCAAGTTCCTGGGCAATGCTGCGGACGATGGCGGACATGTGGCTGGTTCCTCTATCAAGGTAAGTTTTGCTGCATGGCGCTGACCAATTGGGCCAGCGCCGTAAAGGCGGCGAATGTGCCATGGCGGGCCCGGCGCAGTGCCGTGGCCGGCCAATCAAAGGAGCATTGTCATGCAGCAAGAACCAGTGGTCAGGAACAGGGCGGCCCGACTATGGCTTTGCGGGTTGCTGGGATTGGCGCCCGCCGTTACGGCACTGGCGGCCAGCTGCCAGGCGCAATCGGGTCCGACGATCACGCCGGTGGTCGAGCTCTACACCTCGCAGGGCTGCAGTTCCTGTCCGCCGGCCGACCGTTGGCTATCGGGGCTCAAATCCCATGGCATGGCATCGGGCGACGCGGTCATCCAGGCTTTTCACGTGGCGTACTGGGACTACATCGGCTGGGTCGATCCCTTTGCAGCGCCGGTGCATACGACGCGCCAGCGCCAGATTGCGTCCTGGAACAGCCTGCGGACGATTTATACCCCCCAGGTAGTGCTCAATGCACGGGATTGGCGCAACTGGCGCCAGGGCGAATCCGACTTGCGTGTGGTGCGCGAGCCGGCGCTGGCCAGCATCGCCTTGCATGAGCGCGGCAAGGACCAATTCGAGGCCAGGGTTTCCGTCCTGGCCCAGGGCCCAGGCGCCTGGGCGGCTTACTGGACGGTGACCGAAAGCTCCCACCAAACATCTGTGCGTGCCGGCGAGAACTCCGGTGAGAGCCTGCGCAATGACCATGTGGTACGTCAGTACACGGCCGCGGGTAGCTATCGCACGGAACCCGGCGCCGCGCAGACCCTGGTATTGCATGCGGTTCCTGCCACTGCCGGTCATGCCCGCACCATCAACCTGGTGGTGTTTGATCCGCGCAACGGAAAAACGGTGCAGGCGCTCGCCGCTCCCTGCTGAAGGTGTGCAACGGCGGCCGGCGACGGACGCGCCGCGCTGTCTGGCCAGCCGCGATCAGTGCACAGGCCATGGCAGGCATGGAGCAGGCGTCATCCTGGCGCCTGAACAGCGCGCGCGGGGACGGCATCCGATCCTCCTGGCGGTGGCCCCGACTCTTGGGGCGACAGAATGCCCGCCCGGTGCCCTGTTGCGGCAAACGAGCCGGACCCCCCTGTAAGTCAAATTCCTACATGCGGCATAGACAAACGGCGACTTAGCAGGATTAGCCGACGAACCTACATTTACTTACGAAGGCGCCTAGCCTGAGCAGAAAAGTCACACCAAAACACCGATCAAGGACAGCACCATGACTACAGTTTCCAGCTTCGTTCCGCCGCCGCGCCATATTCCGTTGTCCGAAATGCCGCGGGCTGTATCAGATCAGGCCGAGCCGACGAAAGTGCAGGAACGCCTGCCATTTACCGTGCGCGTCGTGCGCAATGAGTCCGACCTTTCAAAGGCGGTCAGCATTCGCGCCGCCGCGTACGGCCGCCACATGCCGGAGTTTGGCGAGAAACTGCGCGTGGCTGAGGCCACCGATAGCGAGCCAGGTGTCACGGTGTTGCTGGCCGAATCCAAACTGGACGGATCGCCCATGGGCACCTTGCGGATCCAGAGCAACGCCCACCTGCCGCTCAAGGTCGAACAGTCAGTGACCCTGCCGCGCTGGTTGCGCGACAAGCCCCTGGCCGAAGTCAGCCGCCTGGGCATTGTGGGTGGGACTATCGGCCGGCTGGTGAAGATTGTGCTGATCAAAGCCGCCTTCCAGTTTTGCGAGCAAGACGGCATCGACTGGGCCATCGTGGCAGCGCGGGCTCCACTGGACAAGCAATATGACCAGTTGATGTTCGAAGACCTGTTCCCGGAGCAAGGCTTCATTCCGATGCGCCATGGCAACGATATTCCGCACCGCGTGCTGGGTTTCGAGATTGAAACCGGTCACCAGCGCTGGAGCGATGCGCGCCACCCGCTGTTACAGTTTTTCAGCTACACCGAGCACACCGATGTGGACGTATCGGTCGAGCGTGAGATTAGTTTCGGCGGCCTGTTTCCAGAAACCTCTCAGCTACGGGTGTCGCCGCCCATGGGGCGCCGCCCCGTCTGATTATTGCAACACACCCCCCAAGATGACGGTGGCAATTGGCCGTCAATACTGATAGTGTTTCTATTTGTGTCCCAGTCCGCGTAGACTCGATGCTTCCTGGAGCCACTCCAAGGTCCACAAAGAAGCATGACAAGGCACATCGGCTTATCACTTGACTCCGTCGGTGCCCGCATGCGTGCGGGCATGGATGCGCTGTTGTGGGCCATGTCCATTTACTTCGTGCCGATTGCCATCGGCATGGTGTCGGTTGCCGCGATTTTCCTCTGGGACGACCAATACGCAAGAGGCAGCGCGCAGCCGATGTCGCTGCAGGTGTTGCCGGACCCAACGTCCAGCCTGACAGTACAACTCGCACGACAACAAATCATCCAGCAACCTGCAGTTGCGCGATTTGAGACCAAGCGCTCGGAACGACCGATCTGGTTTGCGCTGGCAACGCCACCCGACCCCGAGGATCGTAGCGCCACGCTGGAGTTTCCGTCGCGCCATGCGTCCAGCGTGGCATGTTGGGATCGCCAATCGCTTGCACCCCTGGGCGAGTCGAGCCGCGGCGCATCCAAGGGCCAGGTTTCCTTGTCCAAGGCAGGATTCATATTGCAACTGGACCACGGCGCAAACGCCGCGGTTATTTGCCGCGCCAGTTTCATAGGGCCGGCAACCCTGAGCGCCGCCTATTGGTCCACAGACGAATGGCGCCAGTCGGTGCATGAGTTCCATCGCAACTCGGGCTTGCTCGATGGCGGCCTGATCGTGCTGGCGGTTTTCGTGCTGATGACCGCCTGGATCAATCGCCAGGTCCTCTATGTACTTTTCGCCGTCTGGCTGGTGTTGACACTGCGCATGAGCGCCATCTCGGCCGGATGGGACATCCAGTGGCTGGGACACATCGTCCCGGCGGAATGGCTGTCCACCGGCCGGGCGATCACAGTGTCGTTTTACGCGCTTCTCACGCTGACGCTGTACCGCACGCTCTTCGCAGAAGACCTGGCCCGGACCCGGTACGCAAAGCCCTTGCAGTTCATCCAGTGGCTGTGCCTGCCGTTCCTGCTGACTGCGCCCTTCCTGGCATACAAGGTCTGGTTGCCGATGATGTGGGTGGTTGCCGGCATCGGGCTGATATTGATGACCACCAGCCT
>JBBKVW010000402.1:0-7260 GCA_037968655.1 Burkholderiaceae bacterium | reverse complement strand
GTCCAGGCGCTGCCCGCACATGGCCGCGCCACGCTGGATACCGCCCGGCCCGACCCGATTCCGCGCCAGCGCCTGCGCGACCAGCAGGCAGTCCTGTCCGAGGCGATCAGCGACAGTTTTGACGTCAGCACCCTGCTCGACGCCGATGACCAGTTGAGCTTTCGGCGACCTGGCATCGGAACCGACGTGACGCGCAAGCTGCGCCAGGGTCATTGGGCGATCCAGCGCGTACTGGATCTGCACGGGCTGCGCAGCGACGCGGCGCGCGAACAACTGTCCGTTTTCCTGCGTGGCGCGTACCAGCAGGGCATACGCTGCGTGCGCGTGGTGCACGGCAAGGGCCACGGATCCCCGGGCAAGGCGCCGGTCCTGAAAAACAAGGTATTTTCCTGGCTGGCGCAGAAGAACGAAGTGCTGGCCTTTGTTCAGGCGCGCCCGGCCGAAGGGGGCGGCGGTGCGCTGGTGGTGCTGCTCCAACCCGGGCCTTGACCCGCGCCCATCGACTTGCTGTAATCAAATCACACACAAGCGGGAGCCTGCATCATGAAAGACTTCACCCTGGCATCACGAATGCTCACGTTGCGCGGCGAGTTCTATCCGACCGGTTTCATGTTCGTCATGGTCCCCACGCTCGAGCACGCGCAAGCGATCGAACGCGATCTGCAGGCGATCCAGGTGGGCGGCGACGACGTGCTGCTGCTCACCAGCGAGGTGGTGCTGGAGCAGGTCGTGCCGACGGCAGCGCACCACGGTGACAGCATGCCTTCGATCGGTTTCGAAAGCGCCGTGGTACGCCAGTACCGTGACCTGGCGCTCAAAGGGCATTGCGCCGTGATGATCAAGGCAGGCTCGGCCGAGCACACCGAGCAGGTCATGGAGATCGTGCGCAAACAGCCGTTCTCGATTGCCGAGAAATACCGCTTTCTGGTGATCGAAGACCTGACATAGGCGGGGTTTGCCAACGCCAGCGCGCTCGACCTGGCGCACACCCAGGTGCGGCCGGACACTGGTACTGGCCTGCCCCGGCCACTTTCCGGTCCTAGAATCGCCGGAGCCCTCCCGCTGTCATCGCAACCATGCCGTCCCTTGAAAGCCTGTTCAGGATTCCCGATCTGGATCCGACGGTACAGGACAGCTTCAGGCGTGAACAGCTCAGTGAACTGAGCCTGCCCCTGGCCACGAGCCTGATGGAAGGCGGATTTGTCGCCGTGGTCGCGGCCAAGGCCTTCAACGTCGAGCCCTGGGTGATTGCGGTCATTTCGGCAGCGCCGATGTTCGGCAACCTGTCCAGCTTCGTGTGGACCCGCATTGCCACCGGCCGATCCAAGATTCCGATGGTGGTCGCTCTGCAGAGCCTGGTGTTGCTGTGCGTTGCAGCGATTGCGATCAGCCCGCGTTCGCACGACGGGGCCTGGATACTGCTTACCAGCGTGGTGCTGTGCCGCATTTTGATCGCCGGCATCATCACGGTGCGCAGCGTAGCCTGGAGCCTGAACTACGACCGCGCGCTACGGGCCCGGGCCACCGGCCGGCTGCAGGCCATCACCAGCCTGACCGTGGTGGTGACGACCAGCGTGGCCGGCCTCATCCTCGATGCGCAACCCGAGAATTTTCGCTATATCTACGGCGCCGGTGCCTTGTTTGGCTGCATCGGCGTATGGCTGTTTCGCGGCGTGCTGGTGCGGGGCGAGAAGCGCCACCGGGTGCTGGAGCGCCGCGGCGCGCAGGACGCCAGTCAACGCGTCGGCTTCTTCACGGTGCTGCGCAAGGACACGCTGTACGCACGCTACCAGCTGCACCAGTTCATCTCCGGTGTCGCCAACATGATGCTGGAGCCGCCGCTGGTGTATCTGGTGTCCAAGCAGCTCGGTGCCAGCTATGTCGTGAGCATCGGCATCGTGTTGTTGATTCCGTTCACGCTGAACCTGACGACGATGCCGCTATGGGCCCGCTACCTGGACCGGGTGCATGTGTCGGAGTTTCGCGCGAAGCAAAACGCCGGCTGGGTGGTCGGCGTGTTGATCATGTTCTGGGGCGCCTGGACCTTCTCGCTCTGGTGGCTGGCGCTGGGCCGGGTCATCACTGGCATCGTCAACGGCGGCGGCAGCCTGGCCTGGCAGCTCGGCCACAACGACTTCGCGCCGCGCGACCAGATTTCAACCTATATGGGCATCCATGTCACGTTGACCGGCGTGCGTGGCGCGTTCGCGCCCTTTCTGGGCATGGCGCTGTACCTGGGCTGGGATGCGCAGGGCTATGTACCGGGCTCGACCGGCCTGAGCGCCTGGCTGTTCCTGTTGTCGGCACTGCTGGGCGTGATTGCATGGCGTGGCTTTTCACGCCTGTGCGACGACGTGCGCAAGCGGCCCTTGACGCGTTGATACAGCTGCGCTCCTGCGTCAGACGCCCTGGTTGCGCATCCAGTCGGCGGCCTGAAAAAAACTCTGCGCAAGCCGCTTGCGCAAGTCTTCGTCAACGCCGGTTTCCCGCATCGCCTGGTCCATACAGGCCAGCCACTGGTCACGCTCGGTGATGCCGATGGCAAACGGCATGTGGCGCCCCCGCAGGCGTGGATGGCCGAAGCGCTCGGTGTAGTGCTGCGGACCGCCGAGCCAGCCGCACAGGAACCAGAACAGACGCTGGCGCGCGTTGCCCAGGTCCGTGCCATGGACGGCCCGCAGGACGGCGTAGGCCGGCTCCAAGTCCATCAGGTCATAGAAACGCTCTGTCAGGGCCTGCACCGCGGGCTCGCCGCCGATCCAGATGAACGGAGTCTCGAAACGCGGCTTGTTCTGGATCTGCATCGATTGATCGCGTGAAGTTGGGTGCGTCACGTGTCATTGCGGTGCGCGGCGCAGCGTTTCGATCACCGGGCGGCGCAACACATCGCGCAAGCCCCACCAGCCCGCCATCATGGCCAGCACTGCACCGGCCAACGCACCTTGCAGCGGAACCCAGGGCGAGGCGGTCCAGGCGAAATTGAACACGAAGCGTGCCAGCGACCAGCCAACCACAGTGGCGACCAGTGCCGCCAGCAGACCGGCCAGCAAACCGACGCCGGCCAGCTCGGCGCGTTGTACCTGGCGCAACAGCTTGGCCTGCGCCCCCACCGCCCGCATGATGGCAAACTCGCGCGCGCGCTCTTCGCGTGTGGCTGTGATGGCGGCAAACAAGACCACCAGCCCGGCCGCCAGTGTGAATCCAAACAGGAACTCGACCGCGCGCACCACCTGGTCCAGGATGCGCTGCACCTGGGCCAACGCGGCACTGACATCGACATTGGTGATGTTCGGAAACTCGCGCACCAGGGCATTGTCAAAGCCGCGCACCTGCGGCGACTTGAAGGCACTCATGTAGGTCACCGGCACGTCGGGCAGATGGCTGACCGGATACATCGCGAAGAAATTAGCCCGCATCGATCCCCAGTCGACCTTGCGCACGGAGGTGATGCGCGCGTCGACCAGCACACCGGCAATGTCAAAACGCATGCTGTCGCCGAGCTTGAGCTTGAGCGTTTCGGCGATGCCCTCCTCCACACTGATGGCGCCAGCCTCCTCATCGACCCACTTGCCGGCCACGATGGCGTTGTGCGGCGGCTGGGTAGCGCTGTGCGACAGATTGAACTCGCGATCGGCCAGCCGCCGGGCGCGGTCGTCCTCCAACTGCTCGGGCACGATGGGGCGCCCGTTGATCGCCACCAGGCGGCCGCGGATCATCGGGTACCAGTCATAGTCGCGCACGCCGGCGTCGCGCAGCCGCTTCTGAAAGTTTGGGCCCTGGTCGGGCATCACGTTGATGACAAAGCGGTCCGGCGCATTGGCCGGCGTGGCCTGGCGCCAGCTGCTGATCAGGTCGGTGCGCAGCAGCACCAGCAGGATCAAGGCCAGCAGTCCGACCGCCAGCGCGCTGACCTGCACCACGGCGTAGGCCGGCCGGGCCGACACCTGGCGCGTGGCCAGCACCATCCAGCGCGGGGCGGTCGATTCATTGACGCTGCGGCGCAGGAGTTTCACCGCCAGCCAGGACAGGCCGGCAAACACCAGCACCGCGCCGGCAAATCCGCCCACCGCAATCAGGCCCAGCTTGACGTCGCGGCTGGCCGCCAGCAGCAACGCGGCAAAGCCGGCCACGCCGATGCCCAGCACCGCCATCGATGCCGGCTTGAGATTGCCGACGTCACGCCGGATCACCCGCAGTGGCGGAACCTGGGCCAGTTGCAACACCGGCGGCAGGCCGAAGGCCATCAGCAAGGTCAGGCCCATGCCCAGTCCGAACAGCACCGGCCAGATGCTGGGCGCCGGCAGACCCACCGCGACCAGGCCGGCCAGCAGCAGCACGAACACGAAGTGCACCGCAAAACCGATGCACACACCCAGCGCGCTGGCGGCCAGGCCAACCAGTCCGAACTCGACGACATAGGCCATGGCAATCGTGCGCTGGCTCAAGCCCAGGACACGCAACATGGCGCAATCATCCAGGTGGCTGGCGGCGAAACCGCGTGATGCCAGCGCCACTGCCACTGCGCTCAGCATGGCGGCAAGCAAAGCCACCAGGTTCAGGAACTTCTCGGCCCGGTCCAGGGTCTGGCGCACATCGGAGCGCCCGCCTTCCAGTGTTTCGAGCCGGGTACCGCGCATTTCGCCCTTGTCCACAACCTGGCTGGCCCAATCGCCAAACTGCTTGACCGGACCATCCTCGCCAGCCACGGCAAAGCGGTAGTTGAGGCGGCTGGCCGGTTGCACCAGGCCGGTGGCGGCCAGATCAGCCTGGTTGAACATGACCCGTGGTGAGAAATTGGCGAAACCGCCACCGCGGTCGGGCTCGATCACGATGACGCGCCGGACCGTGAATCGCTTGTCGCCGAGCAGCAATGCGTCGCCGATGTGCAGACCCAGGGAATCCAGCAGGGCCGCGTCGACCCAGGTCTCGCCAGGCGCCGGCACATCGCGGGTCTGCTGTCCGGGTGCTTCGACGGTATCGCCCACGGTCAGGCTGCCACGCAACGGATATCCCTGCGGGACGGCCTTGAGCGCTACCAGCTTACTGGCGCCGCCCCGGTCGTCCGGTGCGCGTGCCATGGTCGGAAAGCTGATCGTGGTCGTGCTGCGCAGGCCAAGTGAAGCGGCTTTGTCGACTATCGCCTGCGGCGTGGGCTTGTCGGTCGACAGCACCACGTCGCCGCCAAGCAGCTGGCGCGCATCGCGCTGCAGGCCACCTTGCAAGCGATCGGCGAAAAAGCCGACCGCCGTCAGTGCAGCGACGGCCAGCGTCACCGCCACCATCAACAGCCGCAGTTCGCCCGAGCGCAGGTCGCGCCACAAGGAGCGCAAGCCCATCTGCCAGAAAGAAGGATTCATGGTGCTACCTTAGCCGATTCGAAATTGCCCCGTGTGCCCGGGGCCGCCCCAGCACCGGATGGTGGCTGGCGCTGCGGCAGGGGCTCAGGCCACGCGCAGGCGTGGTCCGACGAGGCCGGTTTCGAGCTGCAGCCGCTCGGCGCCACTGAAACACAGGAAACGCTTGTGCATGGCGCGGCCTATCGTGCACAGGCCCAGATCCTGCGCCACCGCGTGGCCCATCTCGGTGATGCCGCTGCGCGAGACCAGGATGGGTACCCCCATCTGCGCCGACTTGATCACCATCTCGCTGGTCAGCCGGCCGGTGGTATAGAACACCTTGTCGTCGCCCCGCATGTCCTCGCCCGCCTGCATCCACATCCAGCCGGCGATGGTGTCGATCGCGTTGTGGCGCCCGACGTCCTCGATAAACACCAGCATCTGCGCGCCGCGGAACAAGGCACACCCATGCACCGAACCGGCTGTCTTGTAGACACTTTCCTGCAAACGGATCGCGTCGACGATGCCATACAGCTGCGACTGCTGCAGTGTGGCCTGCGGCAACACCAGCTGTGCCACATCGTCCATCAGGCCGCCGAACATGCTGCCCTGGCCACAGCCGGTGGTGACGACCCGGCTGGAGGTGCGCGCCTCGATATCGCTGATGCCGTCGCGCGTACGCACGGCCGCCACACCAACATCCCAGTCGACTGTGATCGATTCGACCTCATGGGGCGAATACACCAGGCGCTGGTTGCGCAGATAACCAAGCACCAGCAACTCCGGATGTGCACCCAGCGTCATCAGCGTGACGAGTTCGCGTTTGTCGACGTAGACCGTCAATGCACGTTCGGCCGGTATCGACACCGTCAGGTGCTCGCCGGTCTCGCTGACCGTGTCGATGCTGCGCGTCAATGGCGCACTAGCGGCGGTCAGCCGGGGCAACGGCGTGGACAAGGGTGTCGTCATGCGGCGAGATTACAGCAAATCTGGCCGCCATCGCGTGCCTGCACCCTTTGGAAGCGCGTGCACTCAGGGCTTTGTCGCGGGATTGACAACGGCGTCGGGCTGTTTTGTGCTCGGTGGGCTGGTGGCGGTCGCGGATGGCGAATGCGCACCCGCGGCTTCGATGGGTTTGGCCTCTGGTGCCACGTACGAGCCCGGGTCCGCGCATGGGGGCGTGCTGGTGGGCTGCGCCGGTTTGCCGGCCGAGCGGGCCTGCGCCAGCACCTGCGCGGCTACCCGGTCCTGCGCCTTGCACAACTGGAAGGCACCCACCTTGTTGGCCCAGGCCGCCTTGTCGGCTGCCGCCGCAGCCGCCGCCTTGGCGTCATCACCAGGCGCCGCCAGCTTGGCCCAGGCCAGTGGCGCCGCGCACACGGCCGCGAGCGTAATAACCGACAGAATGATCCGGTGTTTTGTCATGGGTGCTGCCTTACGCTTGTACGATTGTGCCGGGCGCCTGTGGTTGCGCTTGCGAGCGCTGCGCCGCAATTTTGCCGGACTGTATGTCGGCGTACCACAGTTCGTGGTGCTCGCGGGCCCAGTCGTCGCCGACATAACCGGTTTTCATGGCGGTGTACGCGCCGCGCATGCCGATCGTGCCGATATAGATATGACCCAGGAACATGGCCATCATCAGCGTCGCGGCCACCGCATGGACCATGTGCGCGACCTGCATCGTGCCGCGTTCGTAGAACAGGCCCGGCAGCAGTTTGTCGAGCACCAGGCCCGAACCCACGACGATGGCACCGAGCAGCATGACGCCGCCCCAGAAGACGATTTTTTCACCGGCATTGAAACGGTGCGACGGCACTTCCTGGCCGCCCAACATGCCCCCGGCCTTGGACAGCCAGGCGGCGTCTTCCTGGCGCGGCAGGTTGTCCTTGAGGAAGGTGAAAAACACCACCACCAGCGACACCGC
>JBBKVW010000401.1:0-5734 GCA_037968655.1 Burkholderiaceae bacterium | reverse complement strand
AAGGTGGCCCACTCGGGGCGCGACAGGAACAGGGTGACGGCGAATTCGCCCAGCGCCGTTGCGGCGGCAAACGCCATGCCCCGACGCAGCGAGGGCATCACCAGCGGCAGCGTGACGCGCCAGAACAGCCGCCACGGCGATGCGCCCAGCGTGCGCGCGGCCTGGCTCAGATGCGCCGGCAGATTGTCCAGCGCGGCGCCGAGCGACTTGGCAACAAATGGGTAGGCCAGCAGCGCGTAGGCCGCCACCAGCATCAGCATGCTGGCGCTGTAGCGCGGATACAGCAATAGCAGGCCGAACGCAACGGTGACCGGCGACACGATGAAGGGCAGGAAGGCGCTGCCACGCATCCAGACCGAACGGCGCGCCGCCAGCGCATGGAACACGCCCAGCACCGTGGCCAATAGCAGGGCCGCTGCCGTGAAGCGCAGGGTATTGAAGATCGCACGCAGGCTGTCCTCGTCCAGCAGCGTGCCCCATGCCTGCGCGCCTGCGGTGGCGGCGCGTGCCAGGATGGCCAGCAGTGGCGCGGCGCAAAAAGCGCCGAGCACCAGCAGCGCCAGGCCGATGGCGCCCCACTGGCGCGCATTGGCAGGCCGGCGCAGCGCAATCACATCGGACCGGCCGGGCGCGGACAGGTGCTGCTCGATCCAGGCATAGGCCAGCGCCACCAGCCCCGTCAGCACGGCCATGCATAGCGCCAGCACGCCAGCCTGTGCCAGCTTGAGCTCATGCGCGACCAGGGTGTAGATCTCCACTTCCACCGTCGCATATCGCTGGCCACCCAGCACCAGGGCCAGACCAAAGCCGGAAAAACAGAACAGGAATACCAGGCACAGCGCAGAGGCCAGCCAGGGTCGGATCGACGGCCATTCGACGCGCCAGAACACGCGCCAGGGCGTCGCGCCCAAAGTACGCGCAGCGGCAACCCGCGCCGCGCTGACCTGGCCCAGCGCGTCGACGCCGGCGCGCACCACCAGGCACAGATTGAAGAACAGATTGCCGTACAGCAGCAGCCATGGCGTGTCCTGCAGATCAAGGCCCAACCAGCCGCTGATCCAGCCGCGCGGACCCCACAGCGCCAGCACGCCCATCGCGGCCACCAGCGTGGGCACAACGAAGGGCAGCATCAGCAGGCGCAGCACCAGGCTGCGGCCGGGAAAACTGAAACGCGCCAGCACCCACGACACCGGCAGCGCCAGCGCCAATGCGGCAACGCAGGTCAGAGCCGCCTGCAGGAACGACCACAGCACGCGCCAGCGCAGATAGTCGTCGCGCCAGATCTCGGCCACCAGATCCCAACTGGCGCCAGAGCGCGCCTCCTGCGCCAGGCGCCACACGGGCGCCAGCATCACCAGCAGCAGAAACAGCAGTGGCAGCGCGCCGAGCCAGACGACCCGGTTTGCCGCAAGGGCGCGCGTCGCCGGCATGGCGAGCCGGTCTTACTTGAGCACCACCTTGGTCCAGCGGCTGACCCAATCGCCGGCTTTCTGGGCGATCAGTTCCGGCGCCGGATCCTCGAAGGCCGTGGGCTCGGGCGCATGGCGCAACACATCGGGGCGCGGCGTGCGCGGCTCGGCGGCATACATCCACATCGTGGTCTGCAGCGCCTCCTGCACCGGCGCCGAACGCAGGTACTCGATGAAGCGGCCGGCCGCCTCGCGCTGCTGCCCGCCCTTGACCAGCGCCACGCCCTCGACCTGGCGGAACACCCCACCCTTGAGGAACAGGCTGGCCGTTGGTGGCTCTGAGATCTTTTCCTTGCTGTAGAACACCTCGGCGGCCGGGCTGCTGGCATAGCTCACCACCAGCGGGCGGCTACCGCCGTTGCGGCTGAACTCGGTGTAGTAGGCCTCGCTCCAGCCCTTGACCACCTTGACACCATTGGCGCGCATGCGGCCCCACCAGTCGAACGCGGCCTCTTCGCCCAGGCCGGCGACGGTGGCCAGCATGAATGCATGGCCGGGGCTGGAGGTGGCCGGATTCTGCACCACCAGCAAGTTGCGATAGGCCGGCTGGGCCAGATCGTCCAGTGTGCGCGGCAGCGCCAGGCCGCTCTTGGCAAACCAGGCCTTGTCGTAGTTCAGATTCACATAACCGTAGTCGACCGCGACCGCCGGACCCTTGAGCGCAACGGTCGCCTCGCGCGTCGCGGCCGCGCCGGCATAGGGTTCCAGCACATCGGCCGCCTGGGCCTTGGCAATCAGCGCGTTGTCGATTCCGAACACCACATCGGCGATCGGCTGGGCGCGCGTCAATATGAGCTTGTTGAGCATCTCGCCAGCGTCGCCGCCTTTGATGATG
Source organism: Burkholderiaceae bacterium (assembly GCA_037968655.1). GTDB lineage: Bacteria > Pseudomonadota > Gammaproteobacteria > Burkholderiales > Burkholderiaceae_C > CAISIP01. The sequence goes on along the minus strand of JBBKVW010000401.1, from coordinate 3,430 downwards.
CCCAGCTTGACGCCCGACTGGCTTTCGAACTGCGCCAGCAGCGGCTTGGGCAGCGAGAACGAGCCGTGCACCAGCACGCGCAGTTCCTGCGCCGCAGCCGGCAAGCTTGCCAGCGTTGCGCCTGCCACCAGGGCAGTGGCCCAAAAAGAAAAGGTCTTTCGCAGCATGTCGTCCATCCTTTCAATGCGCCAGTTCAGGAGCCTTGAAAAGAGGGATCACCGGCAGAGCGAAAGACCCATCTCATCACGCTCCCTACGCTGGCATTACCCAGATCAGGTGAGTGGGGTATTTCTCAGTCGGGCGGCCGTGTGGCCGCGCTGACACCCCCGGTGAAGGCCGGATTGTAGGCGAGCGCCTTGCCGCGCCTACTCGATCGCCAGCCGCTGCGAGCCGCTGCCCTGCTTCTTGGGCAGCGTCAGCGTCAGCACGCCGCTGTCGTAGCGCGCCTTGGCGTTGGCCTGGTCGACTTCCTGCGGCAACTGGAAGCTGCGCGACACCGCGCCGAAATAGCGCTCGGTGCGCAACAGTTTCTCGTCGCGGGTTTCGCTGTCCTGCTGCTTGACCTCGGCGCTCAGCGTCACGATGTTGCCGTCCAGCGATACATGGATATCGTCCTTGGCCACGCCCGGCACTTCGGCCTGCACGGTATAGGACTTGTCCGACTCCTTGACATCGACCTTGATCTGCGCCGGCGTCGGCAGGCCATCGCCATGCAGCGGCCGAACGTAAAAGCCAGGCGCGATGTCACGAAAGAGTTCGTCGAACAGATTGCCACGTGTCATCAGGGAATTCATGGTTGCTCTCCTTGCATATCGTTCATGGGCGTCGCCACCCGGCGTCGTCCTGAAACTATTTGCAGTCCATGCGCGTGGTTTCAAGTGCTGTCGTTTGTAAGCCGTGGATCGGTTTGGTCGGCCGCACCGACGACCCATCTCCGAATGCAGATTGACTTGCGTCTTTAGTGTAGCTACAGTAAATACATGCGAATCGAGTTTGATCCGGCCAATGACAAATCGAACCTTGAAAAGCACGGGGTTTCCTTGGCATTGGCGGCTGAGCTCGATTGGGAAGCCGCGTTGGTTTGGGTTGATGATCGCGTCGCGTACGAAGAATTGCGCATGATTGCGCTCGCACCAAAGACAGCGATCCTTACTACGTGGCATTTGTTGAACGTGGGGCGGTGATAAGGCCAATCAGCCTGCGCCGCGCCAATCGTCGAGAGGTCAAGCGCTATGTCCAAAGTCTCTAAACATCCATCCGTCGTGTTGCCGACTGTGGCTGAAGATCGCGCCATCACGGCCGCAGCGAAATCCGATCCAGATGCACTGCCGCTCACTCCCAAGCAGTTGAGAGCCATGGTTCCTATTCGGGCGCTGCGGGGACGTCCAAAGCTGGCGAATGCCAAACAACTGGTGTCAGTGCGTTACAGCCCGGAAGTCCTGGATTACTTCAAATCAACAGGCGAGGGATGGCAATCCCGCATGGATGGCGTGCTGCGAGCGTACGTCACACGACATCAACGCAGGGCGTAAAGCTGCGGCCGACGCCGTCCTTCCAGTGGCCCGCATACGGCGACTACCGCGTTCAAGCGACACAGATCAATCCTGGCATCGCATCACGGCGCTTGCAGGTGGTTTTGCAGGCGAGCTGGTCTCAGGAACCCGGATACACCCGCGGCGCGCGCAACTCGCCGCGTTGGTGCAGTACCAGCGCATTGACGCGGCCAGTCGCATCGCGTTCGAACTGCAGTTGCGCGTTGGGAACGTCGTAGCGAAATCGGTCTGCCTTGCCATCGAGCGGCAATACCGGCTCCCACGGAAATCGGTTGGAGCGCACCATCAACTGGCCGGCATCCGAACGGATCGTGAATTCCACGACCGACCCCGAAGACAAGGTGACCGCATAGCGCCCGACATAGTCCTGCGCCTTGCCCTGGGGCAGGATTTCGCCAGGTGCAACGGGCTCGTCGCTACGCCGTGCCACCCTGCGGATGCCGGCCTGCTCCAGCGTCAGCCCGGTGACGGCGCCGCCGCTGCGCTCGAAAACAATGCGCGCGCCACCGGCCGGCCGGGTGAAGCTGTCGGCAGCCACCGGTAGGTAGGCGCGAAACACATTGCCGCGCGCGCGCACATACAGCTGCTGGTCGTGCACGGTTGCGATGAACGACAACTCCGGATCGACCCGGTACACGCCCACCAGTGACTCCAGCGCCTGCGCATCGACGGCAATGGCCTTGTCGCTGACCGGGTAGCGCTGCGCCCACCAGTCCTGCGCCATCTGCTGCAAAGGCGCCTGCGTATTGCTGACCAGCGCGGCCAACACCTCGCCGCTGTCGGGCGCCAGCGCCAGCTGTGCGCGGTAGCCGCCGGTCAGCCCGTCATGCGAATATGTGCGCCGCCCGGGCGGCCCATGGATGAAGATGGCATAGCCGATCTCCATGCCCCGGTAGTCGGCCAGCGGCGTCACCATGCGTTCGGCGGCCGGGCCCAGCGGCCCCTTGCTGCCGGCCAGGATGGCGCGCCCGAAGGTGACCAGATCCTGCACGCTGGAGCGCAGGCCGCCAGCGCCGGCGTACGCATCCATCAGCCAGGGGCTGGCAGGGGCGGCGCCGGAATAACCCGGCACCAGCCGCGCCGACTGCTCACCCAGGTGTTGCAGCGTATCGCGCATGCCCAGCGGCTCGGTGATACGTTCATGCACCAGCGCATCCCAGGATTTGCCATAGTGCTCGGACAGCAGCTCACCCACCAGCGCAATGCCGTAATTGCTGTACAGCGTCGGGCACGGCGCACCAGAAGTTAACTGCTGCTGCTCCAGCGCCGCCATCAGGTCGACCCGATCGGCCTTGCGCAGCTGCGCAATGATGGCGGGAAGATCACGCGGCGCGCCGAACTGGCGCGGCAGGCAAGCGGTGTGCGTGATCAGCTGGCGCAAGGTGATCGCAGCAACCTGCCTTGACGCGAACTGCAGCTTGCCGCGCAGCAGTTTTTCCAGCGTGTCATCCAGCGCCAGATCGCCACGCTCGACGGCCTGCGCCAGCAGCAGGCCGGTGAAGACCTTGCTGAGCGAGCCGATTTCATACAACGGCGCCGGCCCTGTCGCTGCGATGGCTTGCAATGGCCCAGGGTCGGGGGCCGGCACGCGCTGCGCTCCGGCCACGGCCAGCTTGCCGTCACGCCACAGCGCGACGCTGGCCCAGCCGGTCTCCATGCCCAAGGCCGTGGCGGCCATCGCGGCCGGGTCGCCGACTGACGCACGCAGTTGCGCGAAGGCAGAAAACGTCAGGCCCAGCAGGCCGATCGCCAATAGCCGCCGCATCATGCCGCCAGCCCCCCGCTCAATCGCCAATGGTTGGCGCACGATGGCGCTGCCCCGAGCCCAGTCGCCATTAGCTGCCGCGTCATTCCGTTTCCCCGATCCCAGTCGCCAT
>JBBKVW010000400.1:0-3189 GCA_037968655.1 Burkholderiaceae bacterium | reverse complement strand
GCAGTAGTCGTCCAGTGCGTCGGGCTTGAGCGCCTCCTCGAACCAGCCGACCTCGTGTTCTGCCAGCATCTGGGCGGTACGCATCGCCCATTTGAGGCCATGCGGCCAATGCGCGTCGCTGGCGCCGGCGTCGACCAGCAACCTGGCGTCGGGCCCGGCGGCATCGCGGGCGGCGCGCACGATGGCGGCATCGAGCTTGTGGTCCATCGCGCGCCCGAACGGCCCCCAGCCGATCTTGAAGGCCCGAAAGCCCTGTTCGCGGTAGCGCGTGATGAGCGCGAACATCTGCTTGGGCTGCTCCATCAGCAGCGAGCAATACGGCTGCACCCGCTGGCGATAGCAACCGCCCAGCAGCCGGCCTACCGGCATGCCGGTGGCTTTGCCCAGGATGTCCCACAGCGCGATGTCGATGCCGCTGATGGTGTGCGTCAGGCTGCCGCCGCGGCCCATCCAGAAGCTGTTCTGGTGCAGTTTCTCGCTGACGCGTTCGGGCTCGAGCGCGTTCTCGCCGCGAAACAGCGGCTCGAGCACCTGCAGCGCGGCCTGGACCAGCCTGCCGTCGGTGAACACGCTGCCATACCCGGTGATGCCGGCATCGGTGTGCACCGCCACCAGGGCATGGATCGAGTCCTCGGGCTTGATCTCAGCCGACCAGCCGCCCTTGGGGCTTTCGCCGGTCAGGGCGGCGCTGGTGATGGCGCGGATCCGGACCGGTGGCAGGCAGGCGGTGTGCGCATGGGGCAATGGCATGGCGGTGTTTCAGGTGGTGGTGGCGCTACGCTGTGCGACGGCACGGCGCTCGGCGATGATTTTTTCCAGGTCGACCTTGTGTATCTCGACATCGATGTGGTCGCTGATCGCGCGTGCCATGTCGGCCACCTTGCCGGAGCGGAAAACCCGGATCAGCGCGCTGTGCTCCTCGACGATGGCGTTCATGGGCTTGCCCAGCGCCGACAGGCCGAAGATGATGGTCATCTGGCGCGCCAGCATCTCCCACATGTCGCTGAGCACCGCATTGCCGGCGTAGCTGCACAGGGTGCGGTGAAACGCGGTGTCGGCGGTCGCAAAGCCGAATACCTCGTTGCGAGCGGCCATGGTCTGCATGTCGTGCACGATCGATTCGAGCTCCTGCAGATGCGCTGCGTCGTTGCGCTTGAGGCGGATGGCCCGGGTCGCGGCGGTCGTCTCCAGCGCCACGCGCACCTCGATCAGCTGGTCGATGCGTTCGTGCGTGACGGGCGTGAGCCGGATGCCCTTGTAGGGCTCGTTGATGACGTTGCCCTGGCTCTCCAGCACGCGCAGCGCCTCGCGTACCGGCACCCGGCTCACGCCGAGTTGTTCGGCCAGATCGGCCTCGATGATGCGGTCGCCCGGCAGGATCAGGCCCTCGGACGCGCCGGCCACCAGCGCGTCGATCACCTGGTGTACCAGCGTGCGCGGCTGCAGCTTGATGAAGGTTTGCGGCGCAATGGGTGTCGCCGGATCCACCAGGTGCAAGCCGTTGATGGGTTTTTTCGCCATTTGAAGATTGTATACATTTATAAAATATGCTATTCTGAATTTTCGCAGCCAGCCGCCGCCAATCCCATGCCCAAAGCCAAGAGCCCGTCCATTGCCGCCAGCATGCCGGCCGTTGACGACGCGCCCAGCCGGATCCGCTGCGATATCGACTTTGACCGCCCGGGGCGCCAGGCTTCCTATCTGAGAGCGCCGCAATCGCGCAACACGTCGGGCTGGGGCGTGGTCGAGATTCCGGTCTATGTGTTCAACCATGGCAAGGGGCCCACGCTGCTGCTCACCGGGGGTGTGCATGGCGACGAATACGAAGGCCAGATCGCGATCTCGCGGCTGGCGCAGGCACTCAAGCCGGAGCAGATCGCGGGCCGGCTGATCCTGATCCCGGCCGTCAACATGCCCGCTGCGCTGAATGGCACGCGCCTGTCGCCGATCGACGGACGCGACATGAACCGGTGTTTCCCCGGCAATCCGAGGGGCACGTTCTCCGAGATGCTGGCGCATTTCATCGACAGCAAGGTGCTGCCGCACGTCGATGCATCGGTCGACCTGCATACCGCCGGCCATTCGGCCGAATGCGTGCCCAGCACCAACATGCACTACCTGCCCGATGCGGCGCTGCGCCAAAAGACAATGGACGCCGCTGCGGCGTTCGGCGCGCCCTACAACGTCGTGTTCTGGGGTGTCGACGAAGGCGCCACGCTGACCTCGTCGGTCGAGCGCCGGGGCATCCTGTCGCTTGGTACCGAGATCGGTGGCTGGGGCCGGGTCAGCGTCGAGGGCGTGCGCATCGGCGAACGCGGCGTGCGCAACATGCTCAAGCATCTGGGCATGCTGGCAGGCAAGACCGATACCGTGCAGCGCGACGGCGCCAAGGGCACGCGCCACATGATGGTGCGTGATGCCAACTGCTACAGCTTTGCGCCGGCGGCCGGGCTGTTCGAACCGCGCCATCTGGCCGGCGCGGTGGTCCAGGCCGGCCAAAGCGCCGGCTTCCTGCATTTCATCGAAGACCTGGACCGGGCGCCAACCGAACTTTTCTATGCGGCCGGCGGCGTGTTGTGGATGGCCGCGGGACCGGGCCGGGTTCAGCGCGGCGACTGCGTGGCGGTGACGATGCAGGACTACGCCGAACCGGCATGACGCAGCTGTTCAATAACAACAAGTCAGGATCGACGGATTACGCCAATCGACCCGCACGACGGGCCCAACTCAAGGAGACATCTTCATGAAACTGAAATTCCTGCATCTGGCACTGGCCGCTGCAATGGCGATCGGGTCCGTGGCGCCGGCAATGGCGCAGAAGAAGGGCGGTGACGTAGTCATCGCAATCACCAATGCGCCGCCGTCGCTTGATCCGCATTCGACTTCGGCGCAGGCGGCGCGCCACGTCAACCTGCACATGTTCGAGACGCTGTACGCACGCGACGAAGGCGCCAAGCCGGTGCCGGATCTGGCGAAGTCGGTCGCCGTGTCGGCCGACGGCCTGAGCTATGTCTTCACGCTGCGCAGCGGCGTCAAGTTCCACAACGGCAAGGTGATGGGGCCCGCCGACGTGGTCGCGTCGATCGAACGCTACCGCAAAGGCGGCGCGTCGGCCAGCCTGATCGGCGCCATCGACAGTGTCAGCGCCAGCGGCGCTGACCAGGTCACGATCAAGCTCAAGACGGTGCA
>JBBKVW010000399.1:0-10480 GCA_037968655.1 Burkholderiaceae bacterium | reverse complement strand
GTGCAGATATTCGATGAAGTGTTCGTGCTCACCGGCGGCGGCCCCGGTTCGGCCACCACCTTCATCGTGCAGTTCATCTACCAGACCGGGTTTGCCGAGCAGATCCACTTGTATGGGCTGGCCGCGGCGGCGTCGCTGGTGCTGGCGTTCGGGCTGGTTCTGCTGACCTTGATCCAGTTGCGCCTGACGCGGGCATCCGACTCCGGGCAGAGGGCGAAATGATGGGTTTCCTGACCCGCACCCATGGCCGCGGCCGCATGGACTGGACCGACTGGCTCAGCTACACCTACCTGATGATCGGCCTGTTCACGATGTTCGCGCCGGTGCTCTGGCTGGTGATGTCGTCGTTCAAGTCAGAGGCTGCGATCAGCCAGTTTCCGCCGACCTTCCTGCCCTATACGCAGAAGTCGGTACAGGTGGCCGGCCATGACAAACCGCTGCCCCTGTACATGACGCGCGACGACAAGGGCGAAGTCAAGCCGATGGCCCAGGTGCGGCGAATCGGCATCATGGCCACCATGGTCGACCCGGCCAACCCGGAGCAGCAGGTACGCGTCAATATCAATGACCGCACGCCGGTCAACGAGTTGCAGTTCGCGCTGACCAATTACACCGAGATATTCGGCAAGTTCAGCTTCGGGTTGTATTTGTGGAACAGCGTGTTCATCACCGTCGTGGCCACGCTGCTCACCTTGCTGATCAACTCGATGGCGGCGTTTGCGCTCTCCAAGTACAAGTTCCGCGGCCAGAAGGCGGTGTTCCTTTTGATCATCGCCACCTTGATGATTCCGCCCACCATCATCCTGGTGCCGGTGTTCCTGGTCATCAACAGCGTGGGCCTGCTCAACAGCCTGTGGGGCGTGATATTGCCGGCGATTGCCACGCCCACCGGCGTGTTCCTGCTGCGCCAGTACATGCTGACGATTCCGGACGAACTGCTCGAGGCCGCGCGCATGGACCATGCCAGCGAATGGCGCATCTACTGGCGGATCGTCCTGCCGCTGGCCGCGCCGGCTTTGGCGGTGCTGGCGATCTTCTCGGTGATGTGGCGCTGGAACGATTTTCTGCTGCCGCTGATCGTGCTGTCGCGCTCGGAATTCTTCACGCTGCAGCTGGCGCTCAATGCCTTCCAGGGCGAACTCAATACGCAGTGGCATTACCTGCTGGCGATGACGGTGATCACCCTGATTCCGATCACGCTGGTGTTTGCCTTCCTGCAGAAATACATCACCACCGGCATCGCCAGCGCCGGCGTCAAATAACGCCGCCGAGCCCGCTCGTGCAAACCGTCTCAGGAACTGCCTTGGCCACACTCGAACTCGCCCGCATCGTCAAGACCTTTGACCAGACCACCGTGCTGCACGGCATCGACCTGCAGGTCGACGACGGCCAGTTCGTCGTCTTCGTCGGCCCCTCTGGCTGCGGCAAGTCGACTTTGCTGCGCGTCATCGCCGGGCTCGAATCGCCCAGCACCGGCGAGGTGCGCATTGACGGGCAGGTGGTCAACGACGTGTCGGCCGCGCACCGCGGCTGCGCCATGGTGTTCCAGTCCTACGCCCTGTACCCGCACATGAGCGTGTACGACAACATGGCCTTCGGGCTGGAGAACGCCGGCGAGCCGCACGCACAGATCCAGAGCAAGGTACAGGCCGCTGCCACGCTGCTGCGGCTGGACGAGCTGCTGCAGCGCAAGCCGACCCAGCTCTCGGGCGGCCAGCGCCAGCGGGTGGCGATCGGGCGCGCCATCGTGCGCGAGCCCAAGCTGTTCCTGTTCGACGAGCCGCTGTCGAATCTGGATGCCGAACTGCGCGTGTCGATGCGCGCCGAGATCCGCGACCTGCATGCGCGGCTCAAGGCGACCATGGTCTATGTGACGCACGACCAGGTCGAGGCCATGACCATGGCCGACAAGATCGTCGTGCTGCGCGCCGGCAAGGTGGAACAGGTGGGTGCGCCGCTGGAGCTGTACAACCACCCGGTCAATACCTTCGTGGCCGGTTTCATCGGCAGCCCGCGCATGAATTTTCTGCCGGCCGCGCTGATTGCCCATGCCGACCAGCCGCTGGGCTCTGCGCGTGTACCGCCAGGCACCCACACCATCGGCCTGCGCCCCGAACACGCCGTCATCAGCGACCACGGCCCGGTCACGATGCAAGTGGCGCAGGTCGAGCAGTTGGGCTCCACCAGCTTGCTGCACGGCAGCGTGGGCACCGATACGCCATTTGAGGTGGTGTGCAGCGGGCAGACCTCGATCCGGGGCGGCGACAGCGTGCGCATCGGCCTGCCCGCCGAACATCTGCACTGGTTCGACGCGCATGGCCTGCGCCTGTCGGCTGAGGGCGGAGCACGCGCGTGAAGGCGCTGCGTGCAACAGGCTCCGCACAGGCGGATGCCCATGGCATCACCCTGGCGCTGGAAGGCGGCGCCCGGCTGGTGCTCGAACTGCTGGAGCCCGACATGGCCCGCGTGCGCCTGCAACCCGCCGGGGGCTACCGCGAGCCGCGTACCTGGGCCATAGCGCCGGTTGCCGGACAGGATGTGGCCTGGCAGGGCCGCGCGCGCGACGACCGTGTCGGGTTTTCCTGGCCCGACGCGCAGCTGACGCGAGGCGCGGCAGGCGAAGTCACACTACAGACTGAGGCGCTTACCGTCAGCCTGTCGCCTGAGCCGCTGACCCTGCGCTGGACCGACGCCCATGGCCGCGTGCTGGTGCAAGACCGCGCCAGCGCCGCCTATATGGCCAGCAGCCGCACAGGCGCGCTGCGCCACTACCTGCAGCGCGAACCCGACGAGCGCTATTACGGCCTGGGCGACAAGACCGGCCCGCTGAACCTGCACGGCCGGCGCCTGCGCACGCTGGCCATGGACGCGCTGGGCTACGACCCGCGCAGCGGCGACCCGCTGTACAAGCACTGGCCCTTCGTGCTCAGCCGGTCGACCAGCGGCGCCTGGTGCGGCATCTACTACGACACACTGGCGCCGTGCACGTTTGACCTGGGCTGCGAACACGACAACTACCACGGCCTGTACCGCCATGTGGAGATCGACGACGGCGACCTCGATTACTACGTCATTGCCGGCGCAACGCCGGCCGCGGTGATCGCGCGCTTCGTGCGCCTGATCGGCGGCACGCAGCTGCCGCCGCGCTGGTCGCTCGGTTTTGCACAAACCGCCATGGGCCTGGCCGACGCGCCCGACGCGCAGCAGCAGCTGGACGGCTTCATCAGCCGCATGGAGCACGAAGGCATTCCCTGCTCGGCCTTCCACTATGGTTCGGGCTATTCGTCGCGCGGCAAGCGGCGCTATGTGTTCACCTGGAACGACGACAAGTTTCCGGACCCGAAGACGCTGAACGCGCGTTTTCACGCCAGCGGCATGCAGGTGGTGGCCAATATCAAGCCCTGCCTGCTGGACGACCACCCGGCCTATGCGCAGGTGGCGGCGCAGAGCGGCTTCATCCACGACGCACAGACACGCCAGCCGGTGCTTGAACCGTTCTGGGACGGCATGGGCGCGCACCTCGATTTCACCAATCTCGAGACCATCGCCTGGTGGCAGAACAACCTGCAACAGCAGGTGCTGGACTACGGCATCGACGTGGGCTGGAACGACAACAACGAATACGCCATATTGGACGACGACGCGCAATGCGCCGGCTTCGGCACGCCGATACCGATGCACCGCGCACGCCCGCTGCACGGCCTGTTGATGACCCGCGCCAGCTTCGAGGCGCAGGCACGCCACAAGCCGGGCGAGCCGGTGTTCAGCGTCAGCCGCGCCGGCCCGCCGGGCATCCAGCGCTATGCGCAGACCTGGAGCGGCGACAACACCACCAGTTGGGAAAGTCTGCGCTGGAACATCCGCACCGGGCTGCAGATGTCGCTGTCGGGCCTGTTCAACGTCGGCCACGACGTGGGCGGTTTTGCGGGGCCTTCCCCCGACCCGGAACTGTTTGTGCGCTGGGTGCAGGCCTGCTGCCTGAACCCGCGCATGGTGATGAATTCATGGAAGGCCGACGGTACCAACAACGTGCCCTGGCTGCACCCCGAGGTGACCGAACACGTGGCTGCGGCGATCAAACTGCGCTACACGCTGATGCCGTATCTGTGGTCTCTGTTCGAACGTGCGAGCAGCCACCACGAACCCATCATCCGTCCGACCTTCTACGACTTTCCGGATGATGAGCGCTGCTTTGACGACTGCGACGACTTCATGCTCGGCCCGGATCTGCTGGTGGCGCCGGTGGTGGAGCAGGGGGGGACGACTCGCAGTGTGTATCTGCCGACGGGGCCCAAGGAGTGGTTCGATTTTCACAACGGCAGGCTGCTGCAGAGCGGCCAGCTGCATGCGATTGATGCGCCATGGGATACGCTGCCACTATTTGCCCGCGCCGGTGCGCGGATCCCGACCGCCGTGCCCGCTAATGGCGCGACCCTATGATCCTGCCAAGTGTGTGCGCGCGTTTGTGCTGGGTGTAATTCCGCGCTGAACGGCCGACTGCATTTCCTCTAGTCTGGCAAAGCGCTGCCGACACTTGATAAGTTAAATTGCCAACTTGATTACCGGCATTGCCTGCTTGCGGTACTTGGCAAGAGCCATACTGCGGGCCGGCAACGCAAAGCAATCCAGGCCGTCGGAGGTACAGGTCAACGCCGTCCAGAAATCCGTCGCCGTCCGGTTTCACGCCTTCGAGGAACCGGTTCAGGTCGAACTCGTCGAACTCCGAGATCGCGAAGTTGCCGACGCCCAGCCGCGCCAGCGTCTGCCATGGAAGAAGGACCCATGATGGCAAAAAAGCCATTGTTCCTTCACCACACGCGGAAGAAGCAGCACCCGACCCGGGTTTGGTCAAGGATGCCGCCGCTTGCATCTGGCACGATGCCCGCTATGGAACCACCAAACTCGCTGCCCGCCGCACTGCAGCCGCTGCTGCAATCCCATCGCTACCCCGGCAATGTGCACCAGCCAGTCGAGGTGATCGAGACGCACATCTCCTGGGTACTGCTTGCAGGTGCCGACGCCTACAAGATCAAGAAGCCGCTCCAACTGCCGTTTCTGGACTTCAGCACGCTGGCATTGCGCCAGCGGTACTGCGATGACGAGTTGCGGCTGAATCAGCGTTTCGCCCCGGACATCTACCTGGACGTGCTGCCGGTGCGTGATACGCCGAAGCGCGGCTTGCAATGGGGTGGGTCAGACAGCGACGGTCCGGTGGTGGAGGTGGCGGTGCACATGCGCCGCTTCGATGAAACAGGCCGGCTGGACCGGGTTGCCGCGCGAGGCGCGTTGACCGCCGCTCACATCAGCGACCTGGCCGAGTCCGTGGCGGCATTCCACGAGCGCGCCGCAATAAACAAAGAAGGCTTCGGCTCGCCAGCCCAGGTGCTGGCACCGGCGATCGACAATTTTCACGAACTGGCGCAACTGTTGCCGCCAAGCTCCGACATCCATGGTCGGCTGTATGCGTTGCGCAACTGGACCGTGGCACAACACCAGTCGCTGGCTGCACTGATGCAGGCGCGCCAGCAAGCCGGCCAGGTGCGCGAGTGCCATGGTGACCTGCATCTGGCCAACATGGTGCTGATCGACGGCCGGGTGCGCATGTTCGATTGCCTGGAGTTCAACACCGAGCTGCGCTGGATCGACGTGGCCAACGAGATCGCGTTCACCTATGTCGACCTGCTCGACCACCGCCAGGCTGGATTGGCCAACTGGTTCGTCGACGAGGTACTCAGCCGCAGCGGTGATTACGAGGCTGCGCGGCTGTTGCCGTTCTACGCGGTGTACCGGGCCATGGTGCGCGCCAAGGTGGCGGCCATTCGCGCGGGGCAACAACGGCCGCAGCAGGGGCGGACCGCATCGTACGACGAGGCACTGGTCTGCGTGGCCCAGGCCGAACGCCTGACCGCGCCACAGACGTCGCGCCTGATCATCACCCATGGCCTGGCCGGTTGCGGCAAGACATATGCGTCCAATCAGCTACTGCAAGACAGCAGCAATACCGACTCCGACGCCGACCACCAGACTGGCGCCCGCATCGTGCGTCTGCGTTCCGACGTGGAGCGACGACGCCTGTACGGCATGCAGCGCAACCAGCGCAGCGGGGCCTCCATCAACTCCGGCATCTACGATGCCAGCGCGCATCAACGCACCTACAAGCACCTGCAGGACACCTCCCGCATGTTGCTGCGCGCCGGCTGGTCAGTGATCGTGGACGCAGCTTTCCTGCGCCGTGACGAGCGCGACGATTTCCACGCCCTGGCCGATGACTGCGGCGCCGGCTTCGCCATTCTGGCGCCGCAAGCGGACACCGACGAACTGCGCCGTCGCATCACCGCCCGCCAGGCCGGCGGCAGCGACGCTTCCGAGGCCACTCTCGAGGTGCTAGACAAACAGCTGCAGTGGATAGAGCCGTTGTGCGAAGACGAGCGCCCGCACGTGTTGCCTTGACTCCGGGCCGCTTTCACAATGCAGGACCATTGACGCCGATGGCCTCGGACATGCGCGGAACCGTTGGCCTGCTGCGTTGAAATGGGAGTCAAGAAGCAAGAAGCGCGTGAGACCCGGTGCGATGGGAGGCGCAAAGCAAAGCAACGCCCTGAGGCATCGCGCGCATGTGCCAGCCGCGCCGGACTTCGCAGGCCAATTGCCAAGCGCTGGATCCGGCCCATTCGCAGGCGTAGGGCGCGCCGCGAAAACGTCATAATGAATCGGCTTGACAGCAGCAAGCGCAACAACGATTTCCGATCCGGGTAGCGGCAAATTACCGACCCGGTTGGCTAAAAGTATCCGCGTCAAAGGGGAGTTTCGTGCCGGCCTCGAACGAGATAGCAACGATCCTGATCGTTGACGACACGCCGACCAATCTGGCGCTGATGGTCGAGGTACTCAAGCCGGAATACCGCACCAAGGTGGCGATCAACGGCGAGCGTGCATTGGAGCTGGCAACAAGTGCCAATCCACCAGACCTGATACTGCTCGACATCATGATGCCCGGGCTCAATGGCTATGACGTCTGCCGGCGCATCAAGGCAACATCCCACGCCCGCAACATTCCCATCATCTTCGTGTCGGCGATGGGTGAGATCGAGGACGAGACCCGAGGCCTGGACCTGGGCGGTGTCGACTATGTGACCTAGCCGATCAGCCCGCCCATCGTCCTGGCACGTATCCGCACCCATCTGGCGGTCGCGCGCCAGGGACGTGAACTTGAGGGGCTGGTCGCGCAGCTGTCCGAGCTCAATCGCACGCTGGAGCAACGCGTCACCGACGGAGTGGCCCAGTTAGAGCGGCTGGGCCGGCTCAAGCGCTATTTTTCACCGTCGGTGGTGGAGCTGATGTTGTCAGGCGGCACCGACGACCCGCTCAAAAGCCATCGACGCGAAGTGGCTGCGGCCTTTGTCGACCTGCGCGGGTTTACGGCGTTCACCGAGACCTCCGACCCGGAGGACGTGATGCTGGTACTCAATCAGTACCATGAAGCCATGGGCGCGCTGGTGATGTCGCATGGTGGCACGCTCGAGCATTTCGCTGGCGACGGAATGATGATCTATTTCAACGACCCGATCGAGATCGAGAATCCTGCGTTGGTGGCGGTGGACATGGCCATAGGTATGCAGGCCCGATTTTCAGGTCTGGCGAAAGACTGGGCGAAGCGCGGATTTGATGTTTCGCTCGGTATCGGCGTTGCACTTGGCTTTGCCACCATCGGCGCGATCGGCTTTGAGGGACGGCGCGACTACGGCGTGATCGGCAATGTGACCAATATGGCCGCGCGACTGTGTGGCGAGGCAAAGGGCGGACAGATACTGATCTCGCATCGGGTGCATGGATTCGTGGCCGACTTTGTCCGTACCGAGCCCGTTGGCGAGTTGCAGCTCAAAGGCTTTCACAAACCGGTTGCAGCGCACTCGGTGCAAGGACGCATGGCAACTGTTGGCAAATCAAGCACTTGACGCCCAAGGCCTATGAAACTGCGTCGGGTATCAAGCTGGTTCTTTGCGGTGGTGTTGATTGCGCTGGCCGCCAATGCGATGTTCCTGGTCCTGATCAAACGGTCGTACGACACAGTAGTGGCGGCGCAGGATCATCGCCAAAATGCGCTGCGGTTGGCCAATGAGCTGCAGCAGGAGACCGAGCAACTGGCGCGCCTCGTTCGGGCGTTTACCAATACAGGCGAGGCGCGCTACCTGCTGTATTACTACGACATACTGGCAGTGCGCGATGGCAACAAGGCGCCGCCAGTCCAGGCCGATACGGCGTCCTACTGGGATGCAGTGATTGCCGGGCGCATCAAGCATGCGTTGCCCAACGATGGTGCCAAGCGCTCGGTTGTCGCACTGATGCAAGCCCAGGGCTTCAGTGAGTCAGAACTGCGCGCCCTTGACGCCGTGCTGGCTGCAAGCGCTGCGATGAACACGGTGGAGCAACAGGCCTTTGCCGCAACGCAGGGCTTGTACAACCCGGAAACCAGGGAGTTCGTGTCCGACGGGCAGCCGCGCCTGGATTTCGCCAGCAATCTGGTTCACAGCGCGCAATACAACAGCCTCAAGGCGAACCTGTCGCAGGCCGTCAGCGCCTTGGTCACGATGACGGACCAGCGCACCAGCGCCGACGTGACACGATCGGGCAAGGCACTGGAGCGCTGGATACTGCTGTCGCTGGTGTGCATGGGCGCCACCATCGTCATAACTTTGCTGGCATTGCGCGTGATCCGGCACAACGTGCTGGTGCCGATTAACCGCCTGGGCGAAAGCGCCGATCGGCTGGCGATCGGTGACTACGCCACGCGCACAGGCACTCTGCATGGTTTTGACGAATTGACCGCTCTGGGCCGCACCGTCGACGCCATGGCGCAATCGATCGAAGACGACCTGGCACACAAGCGCGTGGTGCAGCAGGAACTGGAGGCGGCGCGCCGGCAAGCCGAAGATGCAACGCATGCCAAGTCGATGTTCCTGGCCAACATGAGCCATGAGATCCGGACCCCGATGAACGCCATCCTGGGCATGGCCTATCTGGCCCTGAAAACCCGGCTTGACGCCCGACAACACGACTACGTCAACAAGATCCACGAGGCAGCACGTTCGCTGCTGGGCATCATCAACGACATCCTGGATTTCTCCAAGGTCGAAGCGGGCAAGCTGGAACTGGAAGAGGGTCGTTTCCGGGTCGAGGACGTGGCCGGCCACTCCTTGTCCTTGCTGCGCCAGCGCGCGCATGAGAAGGATATCGAGCTGCTGTTTGACGTGACCGAGGCGCAACTGCTTGGCGAAAGCGGCGCCTTGATGGGCGATGCACTGCGCCTTGGCCAGGTGCTGACCAACCTCTTGTCCAACGCTGTCAAGTTCACCCACCATGGCTATGTGAAACTGATGATTCAGGTCAACGAAGCCAATGCACAGGGCGTGACGCTGCAGTTCACTGTGCGGGATACCGGTATCGGCATGACACCAGAGCAGATCGCGCGCCTGTTCCAGGAGTTCACTCAGGCCGACGGTTCGACCACCCGCAGATACGGTGGCACCGGGCTGGGGCTGACCATCTCCAAGCGCATCGTCGAGTTGATGGGAGGAAGAATCTGGGTCGACAGCGTGCCCGAGCGCGGCTCAAGCTTCAATTTCACGGCCCATTTCCCGTTGACAAAACCGCCTGCGCCACTGGCCACCCCGCTGCCGTACGCTGGCACGATGCGGGTTCTGGTGGTTGACGATCAGCCGGACGCCTGCCTTGCCTTGACGGATCTGCTAAGTGCCCTGGGAGTTGGAACCACCATGCCAGGTGGCATCGACAGCGCCGATGACGGGGACACCGCGCTGGCCATGCTTGACCAGGCTGACGTAGACCAACGCCCATATGACCTGCTGTTGATCGATTGGGTAATGCCACGGCTCGATGGCGCTGGCGTGCTGGCCGCGTTGCAGCTACGACGCAGTGACACTCCAGCGCCACTGCCCGTCGTTGTCTCCGCCTATGACTCAGACCAGTTGCACAACACTGCCAGCGCGCTGGGTGTACAACATTTTCTGCCCAAGCCGGTGTTGCCAGAGTCCCTGCGTGACTTGATCAAACGCCTGGTCGGCAGCGACAGCGCCCCCTTGCCGCTGCTGCCATCCGTATCAGAAGTTGCCAACCTTGCAGGCCTGCGGATTCTTCTGGTCGAGGACAACCCGATCAACCAGCAATTGGCCGTCGAACTCTTGCAGGCGCGCGGCGTCCAGGTCGATGTCGCAGCCAATGGCCAGGAGGGAATCGACAAGATCAACGCAAAGCAGGCGGGCCATTACCGAGTGATTCTCATGGACCTGCAGATGCCCGTCATGGACGGATACGAGGCAACCCGGCTGCTACGCCTGGACGAACGCTACGTCGATCTGCCGATCATTGCAATGACAGCGCATGCGATGGCCGACGAACGCCAACGGTGCATGGTATTGGGCATGAACGGGCATATCAGCAAGCCGATCGATCCTGATGCGTT
>JBBKVW010000398.1:0-15425 GCA_037968655.1 Burkholderiaceae bacterium | reverse complement strand
ATCCGCACTTACATCGGCGTGAAAAAGAAAAAGCCCACTATCTAATTGATAGCGGACTTTCCTTTACTGACATGGTGCCGGAGAGATGAATCGAACACCCGACCTTCTCATTACGAATGAGCTGCTCTACCGACTGAGCTACACCGGCGAAGGCGCGATTATAGCCCGGCACTTTTTGCCAAATGCTCGCCTGGCAGCGGCCAACGGATGGTAAGCAAAGCCCTAGAACGACCCTTCAACGCGGGCGCTTGATCAATACCGGCGCGGCCCATTGCGGGTAGCGGCCCAGCGCGTGATCGGCATACCAGCGGGCGATCTGGCGCATGTCGGCATCGACGTCGCCGCTGGGCATCAGGAAGGTGGTGACGCCAAACTCCTTGCGCTCGAAATTGAAGAAGGCCAGGCCAATCGGTACCTTGGCGGCCAGGGCGATGTGATAGAAACCCGAGCGCCAGCCGTCCGAGGCCTTGCGCGTGCCTTCGGGTGCGATCGCCAGCCACCAGCGGGTGCCTTGCTGCTCGGCGGCGCGAATGCGCTCGGCCATATCGCTGATCATGCCGTTGGCGTTGCCGCGGCGCACCGGTATGCCGCCGCACCAGCGTATGAACGCGCCAAACAGCGGAACGCGAAACAGGCTCTCCTTGCCCAGAAACGCGACCGGGATTCCGATCGCCCATTTGGTCAGGATGGCGATCACGAAATCCCAGTTCGAGGTGTGCGGATAGGCGACGATGATTCCGCAGCCAGGTGGTGTACCGTGGTAGGGAACAGTCCAGCCAAACAGGCCGAGTATGTGGTGCGCCAGTGCGCTCGTGCGGTCGGTGGTGACGGTCGGCGCGACCGCCACCATCGGGGGGCCGGCCTCAGGCGGTAATGCTTGTGGATCCTGCAGCGGCATACAGCGCAACAACATGTTCGACTTCGTTGCGACTGCCCAGCACCACGCTGACGCGTTGGTGCAATTGCGTTGGCACGATGTCCAGGATGCGTTCGCGTCCGGTGCTGGCGGCGCCGCCGGCCTGCTCGATGATCCAGCCCATCGGGTTGGCTTCATACAGCAGACGCAGCTTGCCGGGCTTGCCGGGTTCGCGCTTGTCCCAGGGGTAGAGGAAGATGCCGCCGCGCGTCAGGATGCGGTGCACGTCGGCCACCATGCTGGCGATCCAGCGCATGTTGAAGTCCTTGCCGCGCGGGCCATCGGTGCCCTGCAGGTTCTCGCAGATGTACTGCGTGATCGGTGCGTCCCAGTGCCGCATATTGCTCATGTTGACTGCGAACTCCTGGGTTTCAGCCGGTATCGTCACATGCTCTTGCGTCAATACGAAGGAGCCTTGCTCGCGGTCCAGCGTGAAGATCGCCACGCCGTCGCCCACCGTCAGCACCAGCGTGGTCTGCGGGCCGTAGATGCAGTAGCCGGCTGCGACCTGTTGGCTGCCGGCCTGCAGAAAATCGCTTTCGGCAACCCCCGCGCTGTTCTCGCTCTTGCGCAGCACGCTGAAGATGGTGCCGATGCTGACATTCACGTCGACATTACTGGAGCCATCCAATGGGTCAAACAGCAGCAGGTATTCGCCCTGGGGATAGCGGTGCGGCACCACATAGATGCCCTCCATTTCCTCGCTCGCCATGGCCGCGAGATGGCCGCCCCATTCATTGGCCTCGATTAATACCTCGTTGGCGATGATGTCGAGTTTTTTCTGGATCTCGCCCTGGATGTTCTCGCTCTGCGCCGCACCCAGCACACCGCCCAGGGCGCCCTTGTTGACGGCCTGGCTGATGCTCTTGCAGGCGCGTGCCACCACTTCGAGCAGCAGGCGCAGGTCGGACGGAATCAGGTTGTGCACGCGCTGGTGTTCGACCAGGTAGCGGGTGAGGGAGATGCTCGATGCCATGATGTGCTGCCTTGATGCGTTGCAGTGGATGGGTCAGTCCGCCAGTGCCCGGTCGACCACTTCGCGCACGTCGTTGCTCAGGTCGGGTTTGGCAGCAACGCGCGCAATGGCCTCGCGCGCGGCGCTGCGGTAGGGTTCGGCCAGGCGACTCCAGCGGTCCAGCGCGCGCGCCAGGCGCGCGGCCAGTTGCGGATTGAAGGCGTCGATCTCCAGTACGCGCAGGCTCCAGAACTGGTAGCCGGCCGCGTCGGTGCGGTGAAATGCCGCCGGGTTGGCATTGCAGTAGGCAAACAGCAGGCTGCGGGCACGGTTCGGGTTCTTCAGATGAAAGTCCGGGTGCGACATCAGTTTGCGCACCAGCGGCAGTATGTGGCCCTCGCGATCGCTGGCGCCAGCCTGCAACGCAAACCATTTGTCCAGCACCAGCTCGTCGCCCTTGAACATGGCGTGAAAGCGGGCCAGGGCCTCGCCCGCCAGCGGATGGGCGCAGGCCACCAGGGCAGCCATCGCGTGCATGCGGTCGGTCATGTTGCCAGCCTGTTTGAAACGCTCGAAGGCCCGGACCGGCCATGGGTCGTGCTCCGTGCCCAGGCACAGCATGGTCAAGGCCATGCCGGCCAGCGCGCGCTTGCCGCTGGACATCGGGTCAGGCTGGTAGGCACCGGTATTGCGGTTGGCGTCATAGGCCTGTTGCCAATCGTCCGCCAGCGCAGTGGCCAGTTGCATCCGCATGGCGTCGCGCACGGCGTGGATGCGTTGCGGGTCCACTATCTCCAGTTGTTCGGCAATATAGGACTCCGATGGCAGCGTCAGTGCCAGTTCTTTGAATGCTGCGTCCAGCGAGGTGTGGTTCAGGATGCCGCGCATCGCATCGAGAAACTGCGGGCCGAGGACGGCGCCGATCGGCTCGCCAGCGGGCTTTTTCAGGGCCGCCAGTGCGCAGCGCATGGCCAGCCGTTGACCGGCCTCCCAACGATTGAATGCATCGCTGTCGTGCGCCAGCAGGTGCAGCAGTTGCGTGTCGCTGAAGTCGTAATCGAGCATCACCGGCGCACTGAAGCCGCGCAGGATGGACGGCACCGGTTCAACCGCCACATGGACGAAAGTGAGCGTCATCTGTGGCTCGCTCAACACAAAGTTGCGCGGCGCCAGTGTGGGTGTTGGCTCGCCCGAGAGCTGTAGCGGCAGGTCCTGGCCGTCCGGGCCCAGCAGGCCCAGCGCGATCGGAATCACGAACGGCAGTTTGCTGGACTGGCCTGACGTCGGCTTGCAGCTTTGCGACAGTGTCAGCGTGTAGCTGGCTGCGGCAGCATCGTAATGGCCGACTGCTTGCACGTGGGGCGTGCCGGCCTGGCTGTACCAGTGCTTGAACTGCGGCAACAGTCGTGCCAGGTCGGAGTCGGGATTGGCGTCGGCCTGGGCCTGCGCGAAGTCGTCGCAGGTCACGGCCTGGCCGTCGTGGCGTTCGAAATACAACTGCATGCCCTTGGCAAAGCCGGCGCGGCCGACCAGGGTCTGCATCATGCGCACCACCTCGGCGCCCTTTTCGTAGACGGTGACGGTATAGAAGTTGTTGATCTCTACATAGCTGTCGGGCCGCACCGGGTGCGCCATCGGGCCGGCGTCTTCTGGAAACTGCGCGGCGCGCAGCACCCGCACGTCGTCGATGCGCTTGACGGCGCGCGCCGACGCGTCGGCGCACAGGTCCATCGAGAACTCCTGGTCGCGGAACACCGTCAGGCCTTCCTTGAGGCTGAGCTGGAACCAGTCGCGGCAGGTCACGCGGTTGCCGGTCCAGTTGTGAAAGTATTCATGGCCCACCACCGATTCAATGCCCGAAAAATCGGTGTCGGTGGCGGTCGCCTGGGTGGCCAGCACATACTTGGTGTTGAAGATGTTCAGGCCCTTGTTCTCCATCGCACCCATGTTGAAGTCGCTGGTGGCCACGATCATGAAGCGCTCCAGATCCAGCGAGAGGCCAAAGCGCGCCTCGTCCCAGACGATTGACGCCATCAGCGAACGCATCGCATGCTCGGTCTTGCCCATGTCGCCACGACGCACGTAGATCTCCAGCAGATGCTCCTTGCCGGCGCGCGAGGTGACGCGTTGCTGGCGCGATTCGAACTGGCCGGCAACCAGCGCAAACAGATAGGACGGTTTGCGGTGCGGATCGACCCAGCGCGCGAAATGCCGGCCCTCGTTGCCTGCGCCCGTCATGTCTCCGCTGTCGACCAGGTTGCCGTTGGACAGCAGCACCGGATAGGCCGCCTTGTTGGCGCGCAGCAGCACGCTGTAGGTGGACATCACATCCGGGCGATCCAGGAAATAGGTGATGCGCCGGAAACCCTCGGCCTCGCACTGGGTGAAGAAGGAGCCATTGCTGACATACAGGCCCATCAGCTTGGTGTTCTTGGCGGGCGTGCAGGTGGTGAATATTTCCAGATCGAAACTGCCGGCCTCGGCCGTGGGCAGGTTGTCCAGCACCAGCTTGCCGCCATCGATCTTGAACGAGGCGCTGGCGCCGTTGACCAGCACCCGCGACAGGTTGAGTTCATCGCCGTCCAGGCGCAGCGGCTGTACCGCAACGTCCGGGTTGCGGCGCAGCCGCATCTTGTTCAGGACGCGCGTCTTGGCCGGGTCCAGGTCAAAGCTCAGCTCGACGCTGTCGATCCAAAACGGCGGTGCGCTGTAGTCCGCGCGCTGAATGCTGACTGCTGGCCCTTGGCCGTCACGGGGTGCGAGCATGAAGTGTCTCCAGAAAATTGGTTTTTATTAGTTCGTGGTAGTTGGCAACCTGTGCGATCACATGCGGGCCGGCCAACTGGTCGGCGCTGTGGCTGGTGCATACCGCCACCGCGCGCATGCCGGCGCGACCGGCTGCCTCGATGCCAAAGGGTGCATCTTCGAACACGATGCAGGCCTTGGGGTCGACGCCGATGCGCCGCGCCGCTTCGAGAAAGATGGCCGGTTCTGGCTTGCCGGGGAATCCTTCGTCGCCACCGACCACCGCGTGCGGCATCGGGTCCATGCCCAGATTGGAAAACGCAAAGGCGATATTGTGCTTGTCACCGGCCGTGCCGACGCCGATGCGCAGGCCCTGTGCAAAGGCCTTGGCGCTGAACGCCTTGAAGCCGGGCACCTCGGCAAACACTGGTGCATACAGATCGCGGTAGATCTGCTCCTTCTGCGCGATCAGATCCCAGCTTTCCTTGGGGTCCATGCTGCGCTGGAACAGCAGCTCCATGCACTCGGCGCCAGTGCGCCCGGTGGTGCGGCGCAACAGTTCGTCCACGTCGATGTCGATGCCGTGGTTTTGCGTAAATGCCACCCAGCTTTTGGCGTGGTAGGGCATGGAGTCGATCATGGTGCCGTCCATGTCGAAGATAAGACCTTCGACCCGCATCAGACGCCCTGTTTCAGCGAGGCTTCGATGAACACGTCCAGGTCGCCGTCGAGTACCTTTTGCGTGGCCGAGACCTCGACATTGGTGCGCAGGTCCTTGATGCGGCTGTTGTCCAGCACATAGCTGCGGATCTGATGCCCCCAGCCGACGTCGGTCTTGGTGTCCTCGAGTTTTTGCTGCTCTTCCTGCTGCTTGCGCAACTCATGGTCGTACAGCTTGGAGCGCAGCCGCTTCCAGGCCACGTCGCGGTTGCTGTGCTGGCTGCGCCCGTCCTGGCACTGCACGACGATGCCGGTCGGGATGTGCGTCAGCCGCACTGCGGAGTCGGTCTTGTTGATGTGCTGGCCGCCGGCGCCACTGGCGCGGTAGGTGTCGGTACGCACGTCGGACGGATTGATGTCGATCTCGATCGAGTCATCGATTTCCGGGTAGACGAACACGCTGGCAAAGCTGGTATGGCGGCCACCCGAAGAGTCGAACGGCGACTTGCGCACCAGCCGGTGCACGCCGGTCTCGGTGCGCAGCAGGCCGAACGCATATTCACCCTCGACCTTGATCGTCGCGCCCTTGATGCCGGCAGTGTCGCCGGCTGACTCGTCTTCGATCGTGGTCGTGAAGCCCTTGCGCTCGGCATAGCGCAGATACTGGCGCAGCAGCATGCTGGCCCAGTCGCAGGCTTCGGTTCCGCCGGCGCCGGACTGGATGTCGATGAAGCAGTTCAGCGGATCAGCCGGGTTGTTGAACATGCGCAGGAATTCGAGCTTCTCGATCTCCTTGGCCAGCTTGGCCGTGTCGCTTTCGATCTGCAGCAGGCTGTCCTCGTCGCCCTCGTCCTTGCTCATCTCGAACAACTCGGAGTTGTCGGCCAGCTCCGTGCTGAGCCGGGTCAGCGAGACCACCACGTTTTCGAGCGATTTCTTCTCGCGCCCGAGCTCCTGGGCCTTCTTGGGGTCGTTCCAGACCGTCGGGTCTTCCAGTGAGGCGTTGACCGTCCTCAGGCGTTCGGCTTTGGCATCGTAGTCAAAGATACCCCCGTAACTCCTGGGTCCGCGCGCTCAGGTCCAGAAGTTGGCTGCCGATCTGGTTGGAATGTACTGCGTCCATGGTGTTGTCCTTGTTGGGTTGCTGTCGATCAACCGGACATTTTCTCATGGCCCATCAGCGGCCCATCAGCTGCCCAGAAAGGGCTCCATTAACGCAGCCAGCGCCTCGGGCTGGTCGTGGTGCAGCATGTGGCCGGCGTCCTGCACCACTTCAATGCGGCAATCGGGCACCGACTGAAGGCGCTCATGGTAGAGCTCCCGGGTGAAGCTGCCTTTCCACCATTGCCACATCGAGTCGTCCTGCGCTTCAATGGCCAACACCGGCATCGTAATGCGCTTGTAGACCTCCAGCATCTCGTCGACCCGCAGCAATTGGGCGTTGACGATCTTGTGTGCCGGGTCACCCAGGATCTGCCATCGCCCATCGGCGTTTTGCTCAGACCAGTGGCGCGCCAGCCAGTCGGCCTTGTCGAGTCCGACCTGATCGCGCGCCAGACGCGGATTGGTTTTGGCCAGGCGCCGCGCCACCCCATCCACGGCGTCGTAAGGGCGCAGGCCGAGTTCGCCAGCCTGATGTTTCTTGAGCTGGTCGAGCCATTTGGCGTAGCGGCCGGGAGCCTGGGCCGGCACGGTGGCCGGGCCGCCGAAGCCCTCCAGGTTGACCAGGCGGCGCACCCGGTGCGGCCGGATGCCGGCATAGAACATCACCACATTTCCGCCCAGGCTGTGGCCGACCAGGTCGATCGGCGACTCGGGTGAGAAATGGTCGACCAGAAAATCCAGGTCGGCGATGTAGTCGGGGAACCAGTAGTTGTCGACCCCGCCGCCGGCAGTGCCGCCGTAGCCGCGCCAGTCGGGGGCGATGACGAAGCGGTCTTGCATGAAGGCGTCGGAGAGCGCATCGACCATGAACTGGTAGGACGCTGCGACGTCCATCCAGCCGTGCACCATCACCAGGGGTGGGACGCCGGGGCTCGGCTCGCCCCAGCAACGGACGTGGTATTGCAGGCCGCGGACGGGCACGTGGACGCTGCGCGATGGTCTTTTGACTTGGTACATTAGGTCGATCATAAGGAGGCAGGCCGTGGCAGGCAGTCAAGTCGAGGACATGAAAGTGGCGCGGCGCGAAGACGACCACTATGGCGCCATGCACAGCCATTTTGGCTGGAATGTGCCAGAGCACTTCAACATGGCGCAGGTCTGCTGCCGGCGCTGGGCGCAGCGGCCCGATGCGGCCAGCCGCGTTGCAGTGCTGGCCGACGGAAGCGGCCTGGCGCCGGCGTGTTGGTCGTACGCGCAGTTGCAGGCTGCCAGCAACCGCCTGTCCAATGCCTTGGCAGACCTGGGTGTGCAGCGCGGCGACCGGGTCGCCATCGTGCTGCCGCAACGCTTTGAGACCGCAGTGGCATACGTGGCGGTGTTGCAGCTCGGCGCGGTGGCGATGCCGCTTTCTGTTCTGTTCGGGCCAGAGGCGCTGGAATACCGATTGCACGACAGCGAGGCGGTGGTCGCCATCTGCGACGCGACCGTGATTGACGCAATGCAATCGGTGCGCGCGCACTGCCCCTTGCTGCGCACCGTGATTCGGGTGGGTGTGAAGCTCAAAAACCGCAATCCTGGCTATGACGCCGTGCTGGCCTCGGCCTCGGACCAGTTCACGCCCATCGACACCTTGGCCGACGAACCCGCAGTGCTGATCTACACCAGCGGCACCACCGGCCAGCCCAAGGGCGCGCTGATCGCCCACCGCGGCCTGATCGGCAATCTGAGCGGCTTTGTCTGCAGCCAGAACTGGTTCGGATTTGATCCTGCACGCGATGACTCCGAATCCGGCGCGGTGTTCTGGTCGCCGGCCGACTGGGCCTGGACCGGCGGCCTGATGGATGCCCTGTTGCCGACCCTGTATTTCGGCCGGCCCATCGTGGCCTGGAATGGACGCTTCAGTCCGCAGACGGCGTTCGAGCTGATGGAAAAATACGCCGTCACGCACAGCTTTATCTTCCCGACCGCGCTCAAGGCCATGATGAAGGCGCATCCGCAGCCGCGCCAGCAGTTCCGGCTGGAGCTGCAGGCCATCATGAGCGCCGGCGAGGCGGTGGGCGACGCGGTGTTCGACTATTGCCAGCAAGAGCTGGGCGTGACGGTCAACGAGATGTTCGGGCAGACCGAGATCAACTACATCGTGGGCAACTGCGCGATGAACGGAGATCGGGGCCAGGGCACTGGCTGGCCGGCGCGGCCCGGCAGCATGGGCAAGGGCTATCCGGGTCACCGGGTCATGGTGATCGACGATGCGGGCAATGAATGCGCGGTCGGCGTGCCGGGCGACGTGGCGGTGAACCGCTTCGATGTGCATGGGCAGCCCGATCCGGCCTTCTTCCTGGGCTACTGGAAAAATCCGCAAGCGACTGCCGCGCGCTTCACCGGCGACTGGTGCCGCACCGGCGACCTGGCCAGGCGCGATGCCGATGGCTATCTCTGGTACCAGGGCCGGGCCGACGATGTGTTCAAGGCGGCCGGCTACCGGATCGGGCCGGGCGAGATCGAGAACTGCCTGGTCAAGCATCCGGCCGTGCTCAATGCAGCCGTGGTGCCCAAACCCGACCCGGAGCGCGGGGCGGTGGTCAAGGCCTATGTGGTGCTGTCGACCGACTACGCGGTCCGGCGTAGCGCGCAGGCTGCGGATGGCGCTGCTTTTGATGCCGAACTCACGGCGCAATTGCAGGCCCATGTACGCGGCAAATTGGCACCTTATGAATACCCCAAGGAAATCGAGTTTGTCGGCGAATTACCGATGACCACCACCGGCAAGGTGCAGCGCCGCGTGTTGCGGCTGCAGGAAGAGCAGCGCGCGCAATCGGCGATGAAACCGGACTTGCCACCAGCCTGAAGATCGGACCCCCATGAAAAAAATCCAGCTCGGTCACAGCGACCTGCAAGTCACCCCGGTCTGCCTGGGGACCATGACCTTTGGCGAACAGAACACCGAAGCCGAGGGCCATGCCCAGCTCGACCTGGCCGTCGCGCGCGGTGTCAACTTCATCGATACCGCGGAGTTGTATCCGGTGATGGCGCGCGCCGAAACCTACGGCAGCACCGAACGCATCATCGGCAGCTGGCTGGCGAAGAACCCGGCGCAGCGCCAGAACATCGTGCTGGCCAGCAAGGTGGCCGGACCGGCCCGGGGCTGGGAGTGGATACGCGGCGGTGGAGCGCCCGATCGCAAGAGCGTGGTCGCGGCCTGCGATGCATCGCTCAAGCGCCTGCAGACCGATTGCATTGACCTCTACCAGATCCACTGGCCGAGTCGCAACATCCCGCTGTTTGGCACCATCTATTTCGACCGGGCCGCCGAGCGCGAGGTGCCTTCCATCCATGAAGTGCTCGAAGGCATGGGCGAGCTGGTCAAGGCAGGCAAGATCCGCTACCTGGGCCTTTCCAACGAGACGCCCTGGGGTGTGCTGGAGTTCAGCCGCCTGGCGCAGCAGCACGGCCTGCCGCGCGTCACCAGCGTGCAGAACGCCTACAGCCTGCTGAACCGCCATGTCGAGAACGGGCTGGACGAGGTGAGTTTCCGCGAGCAGGTGGGCGTATTGGCCTACTCTCCATTGGGCTTTGGCCGACTGACCGGCAAGTACGACAAGGGCGGCTTCGACAAGGCCGGCAAGCCGCTGGGGCGATTGACCCATTTCCCGCCAAACTGGAGTCCGCGCTATGGGCGTCCCGAAACGATCCTGGCCACCCGCCGCTACATGCAGATCGCGCGTGCCTATGGCATGACACCGACCCAGCTGGCAATCGCGTTTTGCCTGAACAAGGCCTGCATTGCCAGCACCATCGTTGGCGCCACCTCGGTGGCCCAATTGGCCGAATGCCTGGACAGCGCCGAACTGGTGCTCAAGCCCGAGGTGCTGGAGGCCATCGATGCCGTGCGCTGGGAGATGCGCGACCCGGCGCAGTAGGTGGGCGGCTGACGCACCAAGACCATGACGCGGCGCGAACATGTGTCCGAAACACCGGCGACGCGCCTGCTGCGGTCGAACAAGGTGGCGTTCACCGAGCATGTCTATGCATACGTCGAGCACGGCGGCGCCGAGCACAGTGCCGAAGTGTTGGGCGTCGACCCCTATGCCGTCGTCAAGACCCTGGTGATGCAGGACGAGCACGCGCGCCCGCTGCTGGTGCTGATGCACGGCAACCGCAAGGTCAGCACCCGCAACCTGGCGCGCGCCATCGGCTGCAAGTCGGTGCAGCCCTGCCAGCCCGAGGTGGCCAACAAGCACAGTGGCTATCTGGTGGGCGGCACCTCGCCGTTTGCGACGCGCAAGCCGATGCCGGTGTATGTGGAACAGAGCATCCTCGATCTGCCGCTGATCCTGATCAACGGTGGTCGGCGCGGTTATCTGGTCGGACTGGCGCCGCAGGTCTGCGTGCAACTGCTCGACGCGCAGCCGGTGTCCTGTGCGCTGGCAGAATAGGGCGATGACAGCGCCGCCCAGGCGCGCCGGAGACTAGCCTGATGGACCCTTCCAACCCCCTGTTGCCGCTGCTGGCGGTGCTGGCCGCCTACCTGCTGGGCTCGCTGTCGTTTGCCGTCATCGTCAGCCGCGTGTTGGGCCTGCATGACCCGCGCACCTATGGCAGCAAGAACCCGGGCGCCACCAATGTGCTGCGCTCGGGCAGCAAGCTGGCGGCAGTCGTGACGCTAGTGCTCGACGCGGCCAAGGGCTGGCTGCCGGTGGCGCTGGTGGCCTGGTACGGCAAGCCCTACGGACTGTTCGAGGGCACCATGGCCATGGCTGGTTTGGCGGCGTTTCTGGGCCATCTGTTTCCGGTGTTCTTCCGCTTCCAGGGCGGCAAGGGCGTCGCAACGGCGTTGGGCGTACTGCTCGGATTTGGCTGGAGCATCGGCCTGGCGGCGGCGGCCAGTTGGCTGATCGTTGCCTACTTTTTCCGCTACTCCTCGCTGGCCTCGTTGGTGGCGGCGGTATTTGCACCGGTCTACTACATCTTTGGCGACGGCGTGGCCTGGTACATGGACAAGAGCGTGCTGATGGCCATGGTCGTGATGGGCCTGTTGCTGGCCTGGCGCCACGCGGCCAACATCAATCGCCTGATCAAGGGTACCGAGTCGCGGATCGGGGCCAAGAAGGCCAGTTGAGTCTGGCCCGGGTTGTGCAGGGCGCGTCCAACCCAGTGCAATCAATAGCGAATGGCGCGATGTACTTGAACTGACGCGCGGGAGCCGAGCCGGCCAGGCGTCAGGACTGCTGCCCCGCGTAGGCGCCCAGGCGCAGTATCAGGTGGTGGTTCAGCCGCACCCGCACCAGCGCCGCCGCCAGCGCCGAGTGAATTTGCGGACTGCCATGCGCGGTGCGGTGCAAGCGTGGCTGGCCGACCATCAGCCCGGCTTCGTTGAGCACGATCGCCACATGGGGGTGGTTGGGTTTGCTGGATCGGCGCATCACCACGGCCACTTCCTCGTTGTCCAGTCGCACGAAGGTTCCCGGTGGACACAGCCCGACGGCGCGCACCAGTGCATTGCCGATCTCGTCCGAGTGCTCGCCAGCGTCATGGATGATGGAGCGCACCGAATCGGTGGCACTGCGCCCGGCGCGTGACTTGCGCGGGCTGATCATTGCGCCATAGCGGTCCACCGTGCGCACAATGCGCGACAGGCGCTCGACCGGCGTCAGTGAGGCCAGCTCCCTGGTGTCGTGAATCTCGTCGTGGTGGTGGGCCACGATATCAAGCCACAACGCATTGCTGATGCCCAGACTGCGCAGCATCTCGCAACTCCAGCGTGCGTGCTCGCGAATCGCCTGCTGCTGGGTGTCCGAGGGTTTGTCGAGCTGGCTGGCCAGTTCGTCCTGCAGGGCCGTCATCGCAATGTTCATGGTCAGCGCCGCATGCACCATGCTGTCACGCTCGTCCTGGGGCAGCTTCAGTTCCACGCCGATCAGGTGCGATAGCACAGCGCAGACCAGTGCATGCGAGGCGCTGTAGCCCACCGGCGAATGGGTGGCCAGCTGGAACAGCAGATACAGGCCGACATCGGCATCGCGGCCCAGCAGGATCTGCATCCAGCGGTCGTATTGCCAGACGCGCAGTTCAAACTCCTGCACGCTGGCCGAGCTGCCCAGCAGGATGCCAAGACCGGCTTCCAGATCCGACCACAAACCCAGCAGGTCTTCGTACTCGGTTTCGCTTTGCACGTTCACAGTGGTGGTCACGGGCTGATGCACATGTTGGGAAGCTGCGCGTGATGCATCAGTAGCGCCGCTCGAGCACCATCTGTTCGTTGTTGCGCGTCATCTGGAAGCGGGTCAGAAAACTGTTGCCCAGCAAAACAAAGGGCATGGTGACTGGCGTGACGACCGCGTCGATGTCCCTGATCTCGACATCGTTCAGACGCACCGAAACCAGCCGGACCCGCCAGCCGGCGACAACGCCATTGGCAGTCGAGACCTGGATCTGCTGGCCTTCCTTGTACTTGATCCCGACCCGTTCGGCGTCGGCTGCGCTGATACCGATGGTGGAGGCACCGGTGTCGATCATGAACTGGGCCGGTTTGGAATTGAGCAGGCCCTGCGTCACAAAATGCCCACCGGAGTCGGCCGACAGCACGATCCGGCCGCCGCTGCCGGGATTGATGGGTTTGCCCACGCTGACCGGCGAGTCGCCGACGCGCAGCGTATGGCGCTGGCCGGCGATTTCCAGCACGGCCGAATCGCCCTGGGTCGACAGGACCCGCACGCCGCGGTGGCTTTCGCCAGGCGCAACCACCTTGGGTTCGGCGCCACCCACAACCAACAGCGCCTTGCTGCCCAGCATGCCCGACAGGTTGACGGACGGAGACTGCGCCTGCGCCGCAAAGCACCCGGCAAGCAAAGCTGTCGCCAGCGCAGCGACTGCAGTGCGCGTGCAGGGCTGTGCTGGCGCCATCGATCAGTCCCGAAAGTTGTTGAAGCTCAAAGGCAGATCGGGTATGTCCTTGCGGATCAAGGCCATGGCAGATTGCAGATCGTCGCGCTTGGCGCCGCTGATGCGCACCGCATCGCCCTGAATCGACGCCTGCAACTTGAGCTTGCTGTCCTTGATCATGCGCTGGATTTTCTTGGACACCTCGGTTTCGATGCCATTGCGCACCTTGATGACCTGCTTGACCTTGTCGCCGCCGATCTTCTGCACGTCACCACGGTCCAGGAAGCGCACATCGACGCTGCGCTTGGTCAGCTTGTTGCGCAGCACATCCTCGATCTGGGCGAGCTGAAAATCGGCGTCGCCGATCAGCGTGATGTCCTTGTCCTTGAATTCGATCGCAGCGGCCGTGCCCTTGAAGTCAAAGCGCGTGCCGATTTCCTTGGTGGTGTTGTCCACCGCGTTGCGAACTTCCACGAGATCGGCCTCGCAAACCGTGTCGAAAGAGGGCATATCGTTACCAGTAGGATGACGGGGCGCAGCGGGGGCCGATGCGACAATCCCTTCATGTTAGTCGAGAAAAACGTCCCCCTTCAACCCTACAACACCTTTCACATTGTGGCGAAGGCGCATGCGCTGGTACGGGTGACGGGCGCGGACGACCTGCTCCAGCTGATTGCCGACCCGCACCTGGCAGCGCAAGCCAAGTTCATCCTGGGCGGTGGCAGCAACATCGTGCTGACCGGTGACGTCAAACCCTTGGTGCTCAAGATCGAAGTCATGGGAAAACGCCTTATCCGCGAAACCGACAAGGGTTTCACGCTCGAAGTCGGCGCCGGCGAAAACTGGCATGCGCTGGTGGCCTGGACGCTGCAGCAGGGCTATCCGGGCCTGGAGAACCTGGCCATGATTCCCGGCACTGTCGGTGCGGCGCCGGTGCAGAACATCGGTGCCTACGGTCTGGAAATGCAGGACCGCTTTGAATCGCTCGACGCAGTCGACCTGTCAAGCGGTGCCCGTTACACCTTGGACGCTGCCCAATGCGGATTCGGTTACCGCGATTCGGTGTTCAAGCACCCGACGCCCGAGTCCGGCGCTGCGGCTGCCGGCCCCGACGGCGCACCGGCCGCCGGATTTGGCCTGCGCGATCGTGCCGTCATCACGCATGTACGCCTGTTTTTGCCCAAGCCCTGGAAGCCGGTGCTGGGCTATGCCGATCTGGAACGCAAGATGCAGGAGACCGGCAATCATGCGCCCGACGCGCGGCAGATTTTCGACTGGGTCTGCGCCATCCGAAGCGCCAAGCTGCCCGACCCGGCGGTGCTGGGCAATGCCGGCAGCTTCTTCAAGAACCCCACGGTCAGCCAGGAGCAGTGCGACGACATCATCGCGCGCGAGCCGCGCATCGTTCACTACCCGATGGCGAATGGCGGCGTCAAGCTGGCGGCCGGCTGGTTGATCGACGCCTGCGGCTGGAAGGGCAAGTCGGTCGGCAATGCCGCGGTCTACGAGCGCCAGGCGCTGGTGCTGGTGAACCGTGGGCAGGCCACCGGCGGCGAGGTCATGACCCTGGCCCGTGCAATCCAGACCAGCGTTTACGAGCGCTTTGGCATCCGGCTCGAACCCGAGCCGGTAGTGGTGTGACACGCACGGTGGGCTTGGGACTGCGTATGACGCGCGGCGCACGCCGCGTTATTTGCGCTCGTCGTGCCCCAGGTTGGGCACACCCACACCGTCACCCAGGCTGAGCAGGCCGGTCTTGGCGTAGATGCCCAGCTTGGCGCGGGTATCCACGATGTCCAGGTTGCGCATCGTCAGCTGGCCGATGCGGTCCTGTGGCGAGAACACCGACGCACCTTTTTCCATCGTGAGCCGGTCCGGGTGATAGGTCAGGTTGGGCGACTCGGTGTTGAGCAGCGAATAGTCGTTGCCGCGGCGCAGTTCGATCGTGACCTCGCCGGTGATGGCACTCGCCACCCAGCGCTGGGCGGTTTCGCGCAGCATGATGGCCTGCGGGTCGAACCAGCGGCCCTGGTAAAGCAGGCGGCCCAGCTTGCGGCCATGGTCGCGGTATTGCTCTATCGTGTCTTCGTTGTGGATGCCGGTCACCAGGCGCTCATAGGCGATGAACAAAAGCGCCAGGCCGGGCGCCTCGTAGATGCCGCG
>JBBKVW010000397.1:0-3239 GCA_037968655.1 Burkholderiaceae bacterium | reverse complement strand
TCGCGGGTGCGCCCAATCTTCGACGGGCCGCCCCTCGGCAATTGAGCCCCCTCGGGGGGCAGCGAGGACACGTCAGTGCCGAGCGTGGGGGCCCGCTGCGCCGCCAGGCCGCCCTTAGGCGCAGCAGCCCCCTCGGGGGGCAGCGAGGACACGCCAGTGCCGAGCGTGGGGGCCATATCCGGCCATCCCATGGTCGAGAACGGCACCAGGGCCGAGGAGTACCAGGTGTCGAGCACGTCCTCGTCGCGCCGTAAGGCGCCCTGGTAGCCGGCCTTGTCGGCGGCTGCGCGGGCGTCGTCGGCGTTGCGCGCGACGAACAGTTCGCCGCCCTCGCCATACCAGGCCGGAATCTGGTGGCCCCACCAGAGCTGACGGCTGATGCACCAGTCCTGGATATTGTTCATCCACTGGTTGTAGGTATTGACCCAGTTCTCGGGCACGAAGCGCACCGCGCCGCTCTCGACCGCGTCGATCGCCTTTTGCGTGATCGACTTGCCGCTGGGGTCCTGCGGGCTGACCTTGCTCATGGCGACGAACCACTGGTCGGTCAGCATCGGCTCGATCACCTGGCCGGTGCGGGTGCAGCGCGGCACCATCAGCCGGTGCTTTTTCGCCTCGACCAGCACGCCCAGCGCGTCCAGGTCGGCGACGACCTTCTTGCGCGCGACGAAGCGGTCCAGCCCACGATAGGCGGCCGGGGCTGCGTCATTGAGCGTCGCATCCAGCGTCAGAACACCGATGATGTCCAGCTTGTGACGCTGGCCCACCGCATAGTCGTTGACGTCATGCGCCGGCGTCACCTTGACCACCCCGGTGCCGAATGCCGGGTCGACATAGTCGTCGGCGATCACCGGGATGGACCGGTCGCACAGCGGCAGCTGCACCAACTTGCCCACCAGATGCCGGTAGCGGGCGTCGTCGGGGTGCACCATCACCGCTACGTCGCCCAGCATGGTCTCGGGCCGCGTGGTCGCGACAACCAGGCCGTCCTGCAGCTGGCCGTCGACCAGCTGCGGGCCATCGGCAAATGGGTAGCGGATATGCCAGAGGTGCCCGTCTTCCTCTTCGCTTTCGACCTCCAGATCGCTGACCGCGGTCTTGAGCACCGGGTCCCAGTTGACCAGGCGCTTGCCACGGTAGATCAGACCCTGTTCGTACAGGCGCACGAAGGTCTCGGTGACCACGGTGGAGAGCTTCTCGTCCATCGTGAAATATTCGCGGCTCCAGTCCACGCTGTCGCCCAGGCGGCGCATCTGGGTGGTGATGGTGTTGCCTGATTTCTGCTTCCATTCCCAGACCCGGGCGACGAAGTTCTTGCGCGCTTCGGCTGGTGTGGGGCCCATGTCGTGGCGGCTGATGCCCTGGTCGCGCAGCTGGCGCTCGACCACGATCTGGGTCGCAATGCCGGCGTGGTCGGTGCCGGGCACCCAGGCCGTGTTCAGGCCGCGCATGCGGTGGTAGCGCGTGAGCGAGTCCATGATGGTCTGGTTGAAGGCGTGTCCCATGTGCAGGGTGCCGGTCACGTTGGGTGGCGGCAGCTGGATCGCAAATGCACCCGCTTGCAGATCGGGTTTTTGCGTGCCCCGGCTGCCGGCTACGCCATAGCCCCGGCGCTCCCATTCCGGGCCCCAGAATGCTTCCAGCGCTGCGGGTTCGAAGGATTTGGACAGGCTGTCGAGCCCGGGCTGTTGCAATACGTCGGTCATGGTGTGGCGATGAAGTCGTGCCGCGCCGTGGTGGGCGCATCGGCAATGGGGCGGCTTGGGCGGCAACCCGGCGGCTGCCGCATCCTGGCCTTGGCCCGGGATCAATGGATTTTAGGTGAGGCCGTGGCCAGCGTGACGCCCGGCTGGCTCAGCTGCCAACGTCAAGCCGGCACCAGGCGCGCCGCAGCCAGGCATTCCTGAAGCACCCGGCCGTCGCCGACCTGATTGGCCAGCAGCAGGATCAGGCGTGCGTTGAACAGTTCGGACTGCTCGGCGCTCAGGCCCTGGTGGGCATCGAGCAGCTGTTCGTAAAAAGTGTCTGCGTCCTGCAGGTTCAAACTGGTTTTCATGCTGTGTCTTGCCTTGTCATGGGTTCACGCAATGGCCAATGCGTGCTCGATCGCCTGCACCAGCGCGCCGTCTATCGCTTCGCCGGTGGCCGCCAGGTACGCGTCGGGCCGCACCAGTGCCCAGGCATGGCCGAACACATGGCAGGCCCCCTGCAGATGGCCCTTGGGGTCGCGTAAGGTTTCGCGCGACTGGGTGCTGGCGTCCAGTCCGAGCACCTGCACGCACCGCACGGGCGACTGGCGGGTCAGGCTGGCCAGTCGCTGGCGTGCCTGCAAGGACTGGTCGCCGAACACCAGCAACAGCAGTTGCCCGTCGGCCCACTGAACAAGATCGTTGACGCAGCCCTGGCTGCCGTCCTGCCAGTTGAAAAACACGTTCTGCACCGACAGCCCACCCGACTTGCTCTCGCATACATCCGAATGGCTGTAGGGGTTGGCCACTGCCATGCGGCCGGTATTGACCAGCTGGCGCGCGAACGGAAACTGTCGCGCCAGGCCGATCACGGCGCTGCGAAACACCCGTTCGATGCCGTCGGCCGGGCGCAGGAAGCGGGCGGTGCGGTTGGTCACCAGCACGTTCTGCTGCGCCGCCTCCAGCCGTTCCTGGTTGTAGCTCTCCAGCAATCGGGCGCTGGCGCGGCCGCGCTGCACGGCGCCCAGCTTCCAGGCCAGGTTGTCGGCATCGGCCACGCCGGTATTGCCGCCCCGGGCGCCGAACGGACTGACGATCTTGGCGGTGTCGCCCATGAAGAACACGCTGCCGATGCGCAAGGCGTCCAGGCACTGGCTGCGATAGGCATACGGACCGACCCAGACGATCTCGCAATCCACGTCGTCGCCGAACTGCCGTTGCAGGCGCTTGCGCACTTCGGCCTCGCTGCTGACAGCGGCCGGGTCGGCGTCGGGTTCCATCTGGTAGTCGATGCGCCAGACCTCGTCGGCCATCAGGTGCTGCCAGACCGCGCGGTTGTCGTTGAAAGGCGCCTCGATCCAGGTATGGCGCTCGGTCGGCGGCAGGTTTTTGAAGCGCACGTCGGCGATGCACCAGCGGTCGTCGCCGCGGCGCGCCTGCAGGCTGGCCTTGCACCAGCGGTGGAACGGTGTATGGGAGCCGCTGGCGTCGATGACGTGTTCGGCTTCGATCTGGTAGCTGCCGGCCGGCGTCTGCACCGTCAGCGTGGCA
>JBBKVW010000396.1:0-7213 GCA_037968655.1 Burkholderiaceae bacterium | reverse complement strand
GCATCGCGCCCAGCTTGCCGACGCCGGCGCACTGTTTGCCTACGGCGCGTCGCTGGCCGATCAACTGCGCCGCTCCGCCTATCTGGTCGACAAGATCCTCAAAGGCGCCAAGCCAGCCGACCTGCCGATCGAACAGCCCACCACGTTCGAACTGGTGATCAACCTGAAAGCCGCCAAGGCGCTGGGCATCACCATCCCGCAATCGCTGCTGCTGCGCGCCGACGAGGTGATTCAATGAAATCGTTCTGTCAGGCCTGCGAGCGCCCAACCCGTTCACTCGGCGGTCAGGCGTGTCCAGAATTCGCGTGGCGATACGATCGGCAGCTTGCCCAACCGGTTCAATCCGAGCAGGGCTTTGTCCCCAGTGACGAAGATATCGGCCGCCGCCTCGATGGCGCAAGCCACGACCCACACGTCGTCGGGGTCACCGATGTCCAACGCAATGGGCGCCTTGGCAGCGGGCACTTGCACGAATCGGTGCAACACGTTCAGCACAATCTCCCTCTCAGGTGCGGCCATGCGCAGCTTGGTTTCGAGGATCCGACGCGTTTCGACCAGCACGGGTGCGCCGATCAGCAATTCGTGATCGGTGGCGACCAGCCGGAAGACATCGGCACACAAGCCGCGCGACGCAAAGGCCGCGATCAACACGTTGGTGTCGAGAAAGACCCTCAAGATACGGCGTCGAACACGTCTTCGTCAGTCAACCAGCCGGCGCGCTCTGCGAAAGGCCGCGTCTTGCGCCGTGCATCCGAGAACTCGATCAGCACCAGCTGGCGCTCAAGCGCCTCGCGCACCAGGTCGCTGCGGGTCCGGCCGGTAGCGTCGGCCACGCGCGCGAGCCGCGTTTGCAGTGCGTCTTCGAGCCGGATGGTGACGGTGGCAGCCATGTTCAGTTGGTTTGGTAGGTGTGTAAGACACTGTAGCACGTGGCGGCGGCGCGGGCATGCGGGTTCGCTCGAATCGCAGTTTTTCATGCATCCACGACTGGTCCGCGTCCAGGGCTTTCGTGCTTGCATCCTCATGGGCTGCGCGCCGACGAGGTGATTCAATGAACCGACGCCACGTTTTGCATTTCGCGATCGTTGCCGGCGCGGGGATACGCGCCTCGCTGTTGTGGGCGCAGACACCCCTCGCCGCCGGCCCGCGCCGCGTCGGCGTGCTGGCGCCCAGCACGCTTGAGAAAGAGGAGGTCACGCTCAAACCGTTCTTCGACGAGATGCGCCGGCTCGGCTGGATCGAGGGGCAGAACATCATCTTCGATCGAGTCTATGCCGCCGATCAGATGGCATCCCTGTCCCGGCTTGCGCTCGAGTTGGTAGCGCGCAAGCCGGACGCGATTTTTGCTCCGCCGACGCCGGCCGCCGTGGCCGCGAAGCAGGCCACGCAGACCATTCCGGTCGTCTTTCAGGCCGTGGCAGACCCGGTGGGCAGCGGCCTGGTGGCAAGCCTTGTGCGGCCGGGTGGCAACGTGACAGGGATCAGTGGTGTGTTCGGCTCGCTCGTGCTCAAGCGGGTTGAACTTCTGCGCGAGATTCTGCCCGGCGCGACGCGCCTTGGGTTTCTGGGCGACACCAACGATCGGCTCGCAAAACTCGACCAGCAGGTTCTTGCGCCGATCGCCGCCTCGCTTGGCCTGACGATCATCGTTGCCGAAGCCGCGAACCCGGCTGAGTTTGAGGCTGCGCTTGCCAGACTGGTGACGGAGCGGGTCGACGCAATTTTGCCGGTCGGGACGGGGATCAACTTCTTCAATATGCGTGCGAAGTTGATCGAACTGGCAAGCCATAGGCGCGTGCCGGTCATCGGCCATTTGTCGCCAGTAGCCCAGGGCGGTGCTCTGTTCACCTATGGCGCTTCGCTGGACGATCGCAACCGCCGCGCGGCCCAGTTGGTTGACCAGATTCTCAAAGGTGCCAAGCCGGCCGACATGCCGGTGGAACAACCGACCAAGTTCGAGTTTGTGATCAACCTGAAGGCCGCCAGGGCGCTGGGCATAAGCATTCCGCAGTCCGTGCTGCTGCGTGCCGATGAGGTAATCCAATGATCCAGCGCCGTTTCCTGTCATTGCTGCTCGGCGTCGTCATGGCCTGCGCAGCATCGGCCACGTGGAGCCAGTCAAGCGCCCGACTGCCCAAGGTCGGCATCCTGTCGCCGGGCCGGCAGGCCACGGAAATGGTGTGCCTGCCCGGCAACCAGGGCGGCGGCTCCGCTTGTCTGCTGGAGGGGCTGCGCGCACTGGGCTACGACGCGGGGCGCAACATCACGTTCATATCGCGCTTCGCCGACGGCGACGCAACGCGACTGCCCGCGCTTGCGGCCGAACTGGTGGCCTTGCAGCCGGATGTCATCTACACCTACACCACCGCCGGAGCGCAAGCCGCAGCGAAGGCTACCAGCGGCATCCCCGTCGTTGTCGGTCCGGCGGGGGAGCGGACGATGGAGCGTCTGGCCGGAAACTTCGCACGGCCGATCGGCAACGTGACCGGGCTGACGCTCGCGGGCCCGGAACAGGATGAAAAGTGCCTGCAGCTGCTCAAGGAGTTGGCGCCCCGTATGGCCAGCGTGGCGGTCATGGCTAACCCGGACAACCCAAATTTCGCCGTTTATTTGGACTTGTTGGGCCCGGCGGCAAAGCGGTTGGGCATCACCTTGATTCGGGTCGACGCGCGCAACGCAGCCGATCTGCCGCAGGCGTTCGCGATGATCCGGTCCCGTTCTGCGGATGCGATTCTCATCGGCGAAGACCAGGCGCTGGCGGGAACCCCGGCGGTGCGCCAGCAGATCATCCGGTGGGCGCTGGAGCAGCGCCTGCCGCTGGCATCGTCCAGCGCACGGGTCGCACCCGACGGTGGGCTGGTGTCCCTGGGCACCGACAACTCGGCGCTGGTCAAGCGCGCCGCGTTCTATGTGCACCGCATCCTGGGCGGGGCCCGGCCGGCCGACCTGCCGGTCGAGCGCCCGACGGTCTACAAGCTGTCGCTGAACAGCAAGACGGCGGCGGCACTGGGCATCACGATCCCGCAAGCGCTGTTGCTGCGGGCTGACGAGGTGATTCAATGACAAAACCAATCGATCCGGGACGCCGATCCTGCCTGTTGCTTGCAGGTTGCGCCGCTGCTGCATCTGCCTCTGTCCTGGCCCAGCCGCGACCCCTGCCCAGGGTCGCCTGGCTTTCCTACGCCCGCTCGGACACCCCGCTGCGCCCGCTCGACGCGTTCATGGCGGGGATGCAGAACGCGGGATACACCGATGGGTCCAACGTGCGGATCGATGCGCGCTGGGGCGACGATTCACGCGAGCGCCTGGACGCGCTCGCCGCCGAGTTGACAGCCGCGCAGCCTGATGTGATCGTCGCGATCGGGCCGGCCGTGTTTTCGTTCCTGCGCAGTGGAACAACGCTGCCGATCGCGTTTGTCTTCAGCGGCGACCCGGTGGAGGCCAAGTTGGTGGAAAGCCTGGCACGGCCCGGGCGCAACATGACCGGCCTGACGCAGATGTCGCTGGAACTGGTCGGCAAGCGCATGGAAGTATTGCGCCAGGCGCTGCCGCAGCTGACCAAGGTCGCGGTGCTGGCCAATACCGGGCACGCCGGCGAGCAAGCCGAGTGGCGCGTGTCACGCCAGGCGGCCGAGGCACTAGGCTTGAGCCTGGAATACCTGCCGATCCGCAGTCCGGCA
This sequence comes from Burkholderiaceae bacterium, assembly GCA_037968655.1. Lineage (GTDB taxonomy): Bacteria > Pseudomonadota > Gammaproteobacteria > Burkholderiales > Burkholderiaceae_C > CAISIP01. Next base: position 3,533 of record JBBKVW010000396.1, on the reverse strand, counting down.
GAGATCGCTGCCGCGCTGCTCTTGGCAAAACGCGCCCAGTGTGGGGCCGTGGTGGTGTTTCCAGACGCCGGCATGATGGGCCACAGCGAGCGGTTCGCTGCGTTCGCGCTCGAGAACGCGTTTCCGGCCATATCCGGCTGGGCCGAATTTGCCAAGCGCGGCAACCTGCTCAGTTACGGCCCCAAGGCGAACATCGCCTTTTCACGGGTTGCGTATTTTGTCGACCGCATCCTCAAGGGCGCCCGGCCGGCCGAGTTGCCGGTGGAGCAGCCGACGACGGTGGAACTGGTGGTCAACCTGAAAGCTGCGCGCGCGATGGGCCTCATCATCCCGCAGTCGTTGCTGCTGCGTGCCGACGAGGTGATTCAGTGATCCGGCGCCGCTGCAGGCCACGCGCAACGCGGCGCAAACGATTCCGCTGGTGATGCTGGCCAGCAGCAGTGATCCGGTCGGCGAGGGCCTGGCGGCGAGTCTGGCCCGGACCTGGTTTACATCCCCGCCGGGGTGCTGCTTTTGTGGATCGCATTTTCAAAGGCGCACGCGTCGGCGAACTCCCGATCGAGCTGAAACTGAAGTATGAGCTGGCGGTCAACGTCAAGACGGCAAAGGCGATGGGTGTCACCATCCCGCAAGAAATGTTGTTGCGCGCCGACGCGGTTATTCGGTGAATCTGCGCAATGGCGGTGTGAAACGTAGCCAGTGCGCCCCGCAGCGGGCAGAATGGCGCCAATGACCGAACCGGCGCCCGACGCCACGCCTGCCCCCCCGTCGCACCACCGCCTGCGCGGTCGCCTGTTTCGCAAATACTTGTTGCTGATCATCTCGCTGGTCAGCATCGCGCTGCTGGCATCCGGCGGCATCGGCCTGTATTTCTCCTACCAGGAAAACCGCTCGGCGCTGGCCAGCCTGCAGCACCAGATCGCCATTGGTGCATCGTCTCGCATCGACCAGTATGTGCGCCAGATCACGCAACAGCTGTCCTACGCAGCCTTGCCACAGATCGATGCCGCCGACGTGGAGCTGCGCCGGATCGAGTTCCTGAAGCTGCTGCGCCAGTCGCCGGCGGTGACCGATGTTTCGCAGATCGATGCGAGTGGCCACGAGCAGATCGCTGTTTCACGCCTGGGCATGGACGTGGTCGCGTCCAACAAGGATAGATCGCAGGAACCCGCTTTCCTGAACGCGAAGCCCGGCCAGACCTGGTACAGCCCGGTCTACTTCCGCAAGGAGACCGAGCCCTACATGACGGTCGCGCTGCGTGCCGGCGGCGACAAGGGCGCGGTGACGGTGGCCGAGGTCAATCTCAAGTTCATCTGGGACGTGGTCTCGCGCATCAAGATCGGCGACAAGGGCAAGGTCTACGTGGTCGATCGGGTCGGCCTGCTGGTGGCCGATCCCGACATCGGCCTGGTGCTGCGCAAGACCAGCATGGCGGCACTGCCGCATGTCAAGGCCGCAGCCGCGATCGAGGCTGCCGACGAACCGGCCATGCAGTCGGTCGATCTGAACGGCGTCGCGGTGCTGACGTCGGTGTCGCGCATTGAGCCACTGGCCTGGAATGTGTTTGTCGAGCGTCCGGTATCCGAGGTCTACGCCCGGCTCAACGCGTCGATTCTGCGCACCGTGCTGCTGTTCCTGGCCGGTCTGGTGATCTCTGCATTGGCGGCCTGGGCACTGGCGCGCAGCATGGTGCAGCCGATCCGGATTCTGGACGAGGGTGCGCGGCGCATTGGCGCCGGGGAATTGAACCAGAAGATCGATGTGCGTACCGGCGACGAATTGCAAGGCCTGGCCGAGCAGTTCAATGCCATGACCTCGCAATTGCGTGAGTCCTACGCCGGGCTGGAGCACAAGGTCGAACAACGCACCGCAGAAGTGACGCAGTCGCTGGAATACCAGACCGCCATCAGCGATGTGCTGCGTGTGATCAGCGAGTCACCCACCGACGTGGCGCCGGTGTTCGAGGCCATCATGGACAGCGCGACCCATCTGTTCGGCGTGCAGATCGCGGCGGCGTTCCGTTTCGATGGCAAGCAGGTGCACCTGATCGCTACACGGGGGTGGACCGACGAGGCGCTGGCGGACGCGCGCCGCTTGTATCCGGCGCCGCCCAATCCGGAAATGCTCAGCGGGCGCGTGATCCTCGCCGGCGAGGTACAGACCATCGTCGACACCCATGACGATCCCGGATACGACCAGACAACAGCCCATGTCGGCTTATGGCGACGCATGATGGGTGCGCCGCTGCTGCGCGAGGGCGCCGTCGTCGGCGTGCTGGTGATGGCCTGGTCCGAGCCTGGTGAAACGCCACGCCACGAGATCGATCTGCTCAAGACCTTCGCCGACCAGGCGGTGATTGCGATCGAGAACGTGCGCCTGGTCAACGAAACCCGCGAGTCGCTGGAGCAGCAGACTGCGATCAGCGCCGTGCTGCGCGTGATCAGCGAGTCACCGACCGACGTGGCGCCGGTGTTCGAGGCCATCATGGACAGCGCCACGCGTCTGTTGGGCGTCGACCTTGCGGCCACCTTCCGCTATGACGGCAAGCTGGTGCACCTGACCAGCACCCGTGGCTGGACCGAGGAGGCGCTGGCGGACGCGCGCCGCCTGTATCCGGCGCCACCCAATCCGCAGATGCTCAGCGGGCGCGTGATTCTCTCTGGCGAGGTCCAGACCATCGACGACACCCACCAGGACGCCGGATACGACCAGACCACCGCACATTCGGGTCCGTGGCGGCGCATGTTGGGCGCACCGCTGCTGCGCGAGGGATCCGTCGTCGGCTTCCTCGGACTGGGCTGGAGCCAGCCTGGCGTCACGTCACGCCACGAGATCGAACTGCTCAAGACCTTTGCCGATCAGGCCGGAATCGCGATCGAGAACGTGCGACTGGTCAACGAGACGCGCGAGGCGCTGGAGCAGCAGACGGCCACCGCCGAGGTGCTGCAGGTCATCTCGAGTTCGCCGACCGATGTGCAGCCGGTGTTCGATGCAATCGCCGAACGCGCGATGACGCTGTGCGAGGCGCGCATTGGCGGCGTCACGCAGTTTGACGGCGAACTGCTGCACCTGGTGGCCTACCACGGCGTAACGCAGGATGCGTCCGACTCGATGCGTGCCGCGTTTCCGATGAAGCCAGGGCGCGATGCGATCACGGCGCGCGCCATTGCAGAGCGCGCTCCGGTGCAGATTGCCGATGTGCTGGAGGATGCCGACTATGGCCAGAAGGACGCGGCGCAGCGGGCCGGCTTTCGCAGCAACCTGGCGGTGCCGATGATCCAGGACGGCCAGGTGGTCGGCTCGATCGTGGTGTGCCGTGAGCAGGTCGGCGCCTTTCCCGACAAACAGGTCAAGTTGCTGCAGACCTTTGCCGACCAGGCGGTGATCGCGGTGCAGAACGTGCGCCTGTTCAAGGAGATCCAGGACAAGAGCCACGAGCTCGAGATCGCCAATCAGCACAAGAGCGAGTTCCTGGCCAACATGTCGCACGAGCTGCGCACGCCGCTCAACGCCATCATCGGCTTTTCCGAAGT
>JBBKVW010000395.1:0-6596 GCA_037968655.1 Burkholderiaceae bacterium | reverse complement strand
TACCGAAACCATCCACTTCCCCAAAAGCTGCCTGCACTGCGAAGACCCGCCCTGCGTGCCGGTCTGCCCGACGGGTGCCAGCTACAAGCGCAAGGAAGACGGCATCGTGCTGGTCGACTACGACAAGTGCATCGGCTGCAAGTACTGCGCCTGGGCCTGCCCCTACGGCGCGCGCGAACTGGACGAAGAACGCCAGGTGATGACCAAGTGCACCTTGTGCGTGGACCGCATCTACGACGAGCATCTGCCCAAGGAAGACCGCAAGCCGGCCTGCGTCAAGGCCTGCCCGACCGGCGCGCGCCTGTTTGGCGACGTGAAAGATCCGGATTCGGACGTCAGCAAGGCGATCCGCGAACGCGGCGGCTACCAGCTGATGCCCGAGTGGGAAACCCAGCCGGCCAACCAGTACCTGCCACGGCGCAAGACGCCGCCAACGACGCACTGAACCGGAGCCGACATGCATCCCGCCTTCTCCATCCTGTTCTTCACCACCCTGGCCGGCTCGGCCCAGGGACTGGTCGTCGCGCTGGCACTGGCCAGCCTGGGCGGCGTCCCCATGGCGCCCGGCTTCCTGCTGTGGGCATTGACGATTGCCGAGTTCATGCTGCTGGCCGGCCTGGCCGCCTCATTCCTGCACCTGGGCAAGAAGATGCGCGCCTGGCGCGCGGTGCTGATGTGGCGCACCTCCTGGATGTCGCGCGAAGTCATCATCCTGCCGGCCTTCATCGGCCTGGTGGCGCTGTGGTGGCTGGTCGAATATGCCGGCCTGGGCGCTCCGCTGAGCGGCCTGATGCCGGTACTGGCCATCGTAGGCGCCGTGGCGCTGTGGTACTGCACCGCGATGATCTATGCCTGCCTGCGCTTCATCGAGGAATGGGCACATCCGCTGACCGTCATCAACTTCACGCTGATCGGCCTGGCCTCCGGGCTCCTGCTGGCCTGCGCGCTGGCCGCGCTGTCGGGCGTGACGAACATGATCGTGGCCACCGGCAGTTCGGCGCTGGTCGTCACGCTGGTCGCCTGGGCAACCCGCGCCTGGTCGCTGCGCCGCAATGCCGGCATCCGCCACAAGTCGACCCTGCAATCGGCCACTGGCATCCAGTCGCCGAACCTGGTGCAGAAGTCCATGGGCATGTCGGCCGGCGCATTCAACACGCGCGAGTTCTTCCATGGCGCCAGCCAGGCGGCGATGAAAAACGCCCGACTGGGCCTGCAGTTGCTGGCCTTCGCGGTGCCGGCGCTATTGATGCTGCTGGGCATCGCTACTGCCAGCGCCTGGCCCTGGGTGCTGGCCGCGCTGGTGCAGGCGCCGGGCCTGATCGCCGAGCGCTGGGTGTTTTTTGCGCAAGCCAAGCATCCGCAGAACCTGTATTACCAGGTGGTGTCCTGATGGGCATCGACGCCTGATCGTTGCTGAACAATCCCGGCGGCAAACCGCGAAATTTTCCCCGGCTGTCTCGACCGACCGCCAAGCCTATAGTTTGGTGAAGCTTGAATGGAGTGAAGCCGGTCCGGAACGGCCCCGCGCCGTCCGGCAGCGCGGCGTAAAACTTCACTTCGCGTGCTGGCCGCGTCGATCCACGAAGGTTCCATCCCAGTTCTCACCAGGCGGCTTGTCGCGATAGGTCTGACAACGGGTCTGCATCAGCAGCGCGGGCCGGTCGTCCGGGCACAGTTGCAGACATTGCCCGAACAGTTCCAGCGCTGCGTCCCAGTCCCGTTGGCGATAGGAAACCAGGCCCGCGTCGTACAGGGGCAGCAGGCGCCGGCGTTCCTCGGGCAGGGCAATGTCCGCCACACCGATGAGCTCGTAGATGCGCAGCGCCTGCGCGCGCCCCTTGACACGCACCAGATCGAGTTTACGCATCAAGAATTCGTCGGCAACAAGATCTGCGGTATCGCCGCTGATGATGATCTGGGTGCCGTAGATCTTGTTCAAGCCCTCGAGCCGGGACGCCAGATTGACGGCGTCGCCCATTGCGCCATAGTGGAAGCGGTATTTCGAGCCGATGTTTCCGACCAGCATGTTGCCGGTGTTGATGCCGGTCCTGGCCTTGATGCGGGGGCGGCCGATCTTCTCCCACTCGTCGCTGAGCGACTCGCGGGCCGCGCGCATCGCCAGGGCACTGCTGCATGCCCGTGCCGCATGGTCGGCCTGGGTCACCGGCGCCCCATAGAGCGCAAACATCTCGTCGCCCACGTATTCGACCAGCGTGCCCTGCACGGCAAAAACCTCCTCGGTCATGCGTGCGTAATATTCGCTCAATACCGCGATCACCTCGTTCGGGGAATGGCGTTCGGAAAAATTCGTGAAGCCCTCCATGTCGCTGAGCAGCGCGGTCAGGACCTTCTCTTCACCCCCCAGACGCACGCCGCCAGGGTCGCGCAGCATGATGTCGACCACGTCGGGCGCCACGTAGTACTGAAAGGCACCCTTGATACGCCTGCGCTCGCCTTCTTCGATCAGGAAGCGGTACAGCGTCAGGATGGTGTAGGTCGCACCCATAGCAAACACCGGATAGACCAGGTTCACGCCGATATGCTGTGTCACGAAAAGCCACTGGGCGAAAAGCACATACGAGATAAACAGGGATCCGGTGAAGAGCAGGCCGAAAAGCGCGCTCATACGCGGCAGTGCGACGCCTACGAGCAGACCCAGCGAGACGATTGCCATCAGATCGAACACCTTGGCCCAGCGCGGCCGTTCAATGAAATCGCCCGCCAGCAGGTTGTCGATCGCGTTGGCGTGGACTTCAGGGCCAGGGAAAACGGGTCCGAATGGCGTGGTGCGGATGTCACCGATCCCGATCGCAGTCGCGCCCACCACCACGATCTTGTCCTTGAAAGTTCCCGCCGGCAGCGTGCCCCCCAGGATGTCGCCGATCGAATAAGTGGGGAAAGTCTTGCGCTCCCCACGATAGTTGATGAAAAGGCGACCGGCCTCGTCGGTGGGGACCAGTCGCTCGCCGATCTGCACCCCCTCTATTCCGTAAGACCCGGCGCGTACAGCAAGCGAGGGCTTGCCCAGGTAATGCCAGACCGTCAGCAGCGACAGCGGTGGAAAGAAGTCTTCCCCGCCCTGGATCACCATGGGCATCCATCGCACGACGCCGTCACGGTCGGCCGTCACGCTGAAGTAACCCGACGAGGCAGCCATTTCCGTGAAGATCGGCAGATTGGCCTGCGGCGCATAGGCCTTGATGAACGGGGCCGACTGCGCCTGCGGATCCAGATAGACAAGCGGGTACTTGGAGCCCGCGATCGATTCGAGCCGACGCTCGATGTCTTGCGCCTCGATCCGGAACCCGACACCCTCCTCGCTCATGTGAAAGAAGTATCCCAGCACCACCGGCGCGCCGGACTTCTTCAGCGCATTGGCCAGTAGCTGGTCCTGGTCGGCGGTTTTGCGGCCTTCGCGCAGGATTGCGCGCACATGCGGGTCAGCGTTATGGTCCGCTCCCAGCGCGCGCTCGAGTTTGCCAATCAGCGCCAGCCGGCCATCGTCTTCGCTCTCGGAGAACAGTACGTCAAAGCCGATCACCTTGGCGCCGTCGCGTGACAGCGCGTCCACCAGCGCGGCGATGCGGGCGCGTGGCCACGGCCAGCGGCCCTCGGTGGCCAGGCTCTTCTCGTCGATCGCCGCCAGCACCACCGCCGATCCTGGCTCGAGCGCGCCCCGCGCCCGAAAGCGCAGATCGAGCCAGTTCAGCTCGATCTCCTCCAGCGGGCCAGGGGCAATCGTGAACAACGCGACCGCGGCGCCGATCATCGCCGCTGTCACGGTGACCGGATTGAGCAGCAGCCGTGTCAGGCTGGCGAATTGCAGCGGTAGCAGGCCGAACAATCGCCGCATGCGTAACGCCAGCTACCGGGATTGCCGTTGCCGTCAGGCGGTAGCGGGCCGGCCATCAAGCGCCGATGGCCTGCACGCGGATCGGCTTAGAAGCAAGGCGCCGCGGTACAGATGCATTTCGGCACGCTGGGTACCGGCGGGCCGTAGCAGGTGGTCGTGCCATTGCCGAAAGTGATTCCGTGCGGGCCGGTATTGTTGCGCAGCGGACCGCCGTTGACATTGACGTTCACCGGGCCCTCGTACTTGATGCAACTCGAACCGGCTGCCGGATTCACGTCGATCACGTTGCCCGCCGTATCAAACGTCAGGTTGACCTCGCATTTGCCGCCGGCAACCAGGGCGGTCTGGGACAGGAATCGCGGCAGGAACGGATCTCTCGGAATTCCCGGCCCGGCGATCAGGCAGGATTCGGTGGTCCTGCCCTTGGACACGACGACGGTCGACATGCGCGGCTGGCTGGGTCCGACGAACGCGACATCGAGCGGGGCGCCCGGCGTCGGGTTCAACGTGATTGGGTACTCGTGTTGCGCATATTTCAGATAGGCGGTCTTCGAGTCGCCGACTCCGGGCGATGACACGCTGCTGCCCGAATTCAAGGAGTCCAGATCCTGGTCTGCCGATGCGTTAACCAGCACATGGTCAGGGGTCGAACTGCCGGTGATCATGTACCTGTAGGTGGAGCAGATCTTGCCCAAGTTGCCCGACGAAACGCACGGCGTTGCGTAGGGAATACTGCCGGTGGAGTTGGAAACCAGCGAGACCGTCCAGGCCCCGCTTGGCGTTGTGCACGACAACGGCGTGGTATTCAAGACCGGGACGCCGAGGGGAAACGAGATGGCCGCGCCGGCCACAAACAGGCCACTCAGGAAAATGGCAATAGCGCTAAAGGAAGTCTTTGATCGCATGATGTACCTCACTGGTTAAAGAAAATCAAACACGGCTGGTGTCAAGGCAAGGCCAGTGTCAGCCGGACGAACGCCATCCTGCGGGGCAGGTAGGTCGGGTTGTTGAAATCGGTTTCCTGGTATTGGAACTGGCGATCGCTCAGATTCGTCACGCCCACCGACAGGAATCCGCGGCGCTGCGGCAGACGGTAACTCAGTACCAGGTCGGTCAGCCAGAAACTGCTGTCGCCGCGCTGGCACGGAGCGCAGTTGCCACCCTTGGGCTGGAACAGTCCATCCTGGCTGATGTGGGTGGCCTTCAAACCCAGCGTCACGCCGGAGCTGAGAAAGAATCGCGCGCCCAGCGGAACCCGCCTGGTGGTGGCCTCTTGCAGCCCGAAATTGAGGCCGTCATTGCTTCGTTCGACGCGCTCGTGCTGGTATTCGGCACTGAGCGCGACCCAGGGCCGGGGTGCCCAGAACATGTAGGCGCGCAACAGGCGCTCGTTCCAATCCTTGTCCACGATCTGGCTCGTGCCGGTAAAGGGGTCGAGGAATGGGATCGGCACTTCCAGCCGACGCCAGGTCGCGGCGAACCCGCCGAACATTTCGCCAGAGAATTTCCTGTCCGCGGCCACGCCGTATACGGTCGAGCGGGTCGCCTCGATGTCGTCGTAGAACTGGTTGAAACCGGCTACCTGGGTCGGCTCCAAGGTCTGGTTTGCGATCAGCGCGCGCTTCATGGTGCGGAACCAGGCTGCGCGCAATCGGGTGTCCGGCACCGGATTCCAGCTCAAGCCGAGTTTCGGGCTGAACCGGCTCTTGGAGCGCGACGCATTCGTCGTCGCCACGCTGTCGCCGCCGAAAATGAAGAAGGGGTCGGTGGTGGTGGTGGTGGTCGCGCCGTCGGACTTGAAGCGCTCGGCGCTAGCGCCAAGCGTCAGCGTCAGGTTGGGCCGAACGTTGAAATACCCGTACAGGTATGCATTCGTGTGCCTGACGCTTGCATCAAAGTCCTCGGCGCTGGTAAACAGCAGGCCCGGGATCCCGAAATCGGTCAGTTGCCTGCGATCGAGCTTGTAGCCGCCGACACCGCCGACGGCGCTGAACCGGGGCGTGCGGTACAGATACTGAATTTCGGCGCCGGTCGCGCGGATGCCGGGCTCCCGGATGTCCACCAGCACGCTCGGATCGGTGGTGTCGCGCGCGTGGCGCTCATCGTTCTGGCGCAACACCGACACCAGGATGGTCGCGTTCGGCGACAAGGCATGGCGAAAGCCGAGGCGATAGGTGTCGGTCTTGGCCGATGTCGTCAGCTGGCTGCGCGCGCCGTCGTTGAAAAAGAACTGCTGCAGGTCTCCGGTGTCGATGTCGCGCGAGCGGTACTCGAACTGCAAGCCGGTGCCCGGGCCGAAGTCTTTTTGCAGGAACAGGTTGCCGATGGTGTCCTTCTGGGCCGCATTGGCGCGCCATCCGTCGGTTTCGTAGTGAAAGCCGCCCAGGCTGAACGACAGCGAGTCGCTCAGGCCGGAGACGACGAGCTCCTGGCCGCTCGAATCACGATTGCCGGCAAGTGCACTGGCCTGCAGGCTGAGCCCGTTGCCGGTGAACAACTGGTTGTATTCGTTGAACGACGAGGCGCCCGGGCCGCCTGCACTGATCAGGAACAGGTTGCTCTCGGACAGCCGCGGCTGGATCGGCGTCAGGCCGACCGGTTGCAACAGCTGCGATTGCAGCAATTCGCTGACGCGCGCAATCTCGTGCCGCGGCAACACGTTGTTCGAGTCGGCCAGGACCCGGTGCGCCGAGAAACTGGCAGGGTCGCGCGCGTCAGCGAATTGCTGCAAACGCAGCTGTTG
>JBBKVW010000394.1:0-9664 GCA_037968655.1 Burkholderiaceae bacterium | reverse complement strand
TAATGCAGGCCGGCGAGCAATGTCGGGCGGGTTTCGGGCAGTTCGAACACCGGGGCGTTCGGGTCGTCGAGTTCCAGTTCGGGCTGTTGGGCACCGATCCACAAAAGGCCCAGATACGCTGCCATCACGCCGACGCCGATGATGTAGATGGCAGCCGCCCCGGCCACATCCTTGATCCAGCCGATGCCGTAATAGACGATGCCCGAGAGCACGATGAAGCCGGCCACAGTTGAGACAAACGACACCAGGCGCTGGCCATGGGTTGCGTTGCCGCGGCGCGGCAGGCCCTGCAGGTCGGCCTTGAGCGCCTCCAGGTGCACGATGTAAAACAGCGCAATATAGGAGATGATGGCCGGCAGAAAGGCGTGCTTGATCACCTCGGTGTAGGGAATGCCCACGTACTCGACCATCAGGAAGGCCGCAGCGCCCATCACCGGTGGCATTAGCTGGCCGTTGACCGAACTCGACACCTCGACCGCGCCGGCCTGGTCGGGCCGGTAGCCGACCCGCTTCATCAGCGGAATCGTGAAGGTGCCGGTCGTCACCACGTTGGCGATCGACGAGCCCGAGATGATGCCGGTGGCCGCCGACGACACCACGGCCGCCTTGGCCGGGCCGCCGCGCATATGGCCGAGCAGCGCAAACGCCGATTTGATGAAATAGTTGCCGGCTCCGGCCTTGTCGAGCAGGGCACCGAACAACACGAACAGAAAGATGAAGCCGCTTGAAACACCCAGTGCAACGCCAAACACCCCCTCGGTGGTCAGCCACTGGTGTGACATCGCACGCGACAACGAGGCGCCCTTGTGCGCAATCAGATCGGGCATGTAGGGCCCACCGAAGGTGTAGCCCAGGAAAACGATGGCGACGATCACCATCGGCAGGCCGAGCGCGCGCCGCGTTGCCTCCAGCAGCAGCACCACGCCGGTGGCCGCAACGGCCAGGTCGAAATCGGTAGGCTGGCCAGGACGGGTGGCCAACTCACGGTAGAACAGGAACAGGTAGGCGGCACAGAAGGCACCCACCGCGGCAAATACCCAGTCAAGCACTGGCACGCGATCGCGCCGCGAACTGGCAAAGGCCGGGTAGGCCAGATAGGCCAGGAAGACTGCGAACGCCAGGTGAATCGAGCGCGACTGGGTGTCATTGAAGACACCGATGCCCACTATGAAGGGCAGGGGCGAGGCGATCCAGAGCTGGAACATGCTCCAGGCCAGGGTCACGCCGAGCATCAGTTTCTTGACGGAGGGCCCGGGTTTTCGGCCGCCGGTGTCTGAATCGGCCGCCAGTTGATTGACGTCGACTTCAGCCGCGTCTTGGGTCTTTTTTGCCATTGCTACGGTCTCCAGAAAGAAGGACGGCCGGCACTGGGCCGGCCGTGATCGAACCCCGGCGTTGCGCCGGGGCTGGGAATGTCAGGCGGTCAGATTACAACCAGCCCTTTTCCTTGTAGTACTTCATCGCGCCTGGATGCAGGGGCGCCGAGTTGCCGTTCTTGACCATGTCCTTGGGCTCCAAATGCGCAAAGGCAGGGTGCAGCTTCTTGAAGTCATCGAAGTTTTCGAACACGGCCTTGACCAGTTCGTACACGGTGGCGTCGGCTACCTTGGACGAGGTCACGAAGGTTGCCAGTACGCCGTATGTTGGCGTGCCCTTGGGATTGCCGGCATACATGCCGCCGGGGATCTCGACCTTGGCGTAGTAGGGCGCGCCGGAGACCAGCTTGTCGACAGCCGGGCCAGTCAGCGGAACCAGCTTGGCGCCGCAGGTGGTGACCGGATCCTGGATGTTGGCAGCGGGGTGGCCCACGCCATAGAAGAAGCCGTCGATCTTGTTGTCACACAAGGCCGCGCCATGCTCGTCGGCCTTGAGCTCGGAGGCGAGCGAGAAGTCGCCAAGCTTCATGCCCATCGCCGTCAGCAGCGATTCCATCGAGGCGCGGGTGCCCGAGCCGGGGTTGCCGACGTTGAAGCGCTTGCCCTTGAAGTCCTCGAACTTGGTGATGTTGGCTTCCTTGCGCGCCAGCACCGTGAAGGGCTCCGGGTGCACCGAGAACACTGCACGCAGTTCCTTGAATGGGCCATCTTTTTCGAATACCGCCGTGCCCTTGGATGCGTGGTACTGCCAGTCCGACTGGGCGACGCCGAAGTCGAGTTCGCCGGCCTTGATGGTGTTGATGTTGAACACCGAGCCGCCCGTCGATTCGACCGAGCAGCGGATGCCGTGCTTGGCGCGGTCCTTGTTCATCAGGCGGCAGATCGCGCCGCCGGCTGCGTAGTACACGCCGGTTACGCCACCGGTGCCGATGGTCACGAATTTCTGCTGGGCAACTGCCGGCGCGCTGATCAGCGCGCCAGAGAACGCAGCTGCGACTGCCAGGGTTTTCAATAGGGGTAATTTGGACATGCGAATATTTCCTCGTCGTAAAAATGAATTTGCAATCAATGTGCCGCAGGGGCATTCCACTAATGGATCATTGAGTGTGTCAATGTGCTTTTAAGGCAGCATCGATGGCTGCACGCAACCTTTCAACTATCAGGGCCAGTTCGACCTGACTGGCTATGAATGGTGGCGCCAGCAACACGTGGTCACCATACCAGCCGTCGACGGTTCCCCCCATGGGGTAAACCATCAAACCGCGGGAAAACCCCTGCTTTTTGACCTGCGCATGCAGCTTTTTCTTGGGGTCGAAGGGCTTTTTGCTGGCCCTGTCCTGCACCAGTTCGACGCCCCAGAAAAAGCCGCGGCCCCGAATGTCGCCGACATGCGGATGCTCGCCAAAGGTCTCGCGCAACATCGATTCCAGCACCTTGCCGTTGGCCCGCACCTGCGCCAGCAGGCCGTCGCGTTCGATCACGCGTTGCACTGCCAAGGCGGCGGCGCAGGCAACCGCATGGCCCAGGTAGGTGTGGCCATGCTGGAAAAATCCGCTGCCCGAGGACATGGCTGCGACGACCTTTTGCTGGGCCAGTACCGCACCAATCGGTTGATAGCCGCCGCCCAGGCCCTTGGCAATCGCCATCAGGTCCGGCACCACGCCTTCCGGCTCGCACGCATGCAGCGTGCCGCTGCGGCCCATGCCGCACATCACCTCATCCAGGATCAGCAGCACGCCGTGGCGATCGCAGACTTCGCGCACCGCCTTGAAATAGCCCGGCACCGGAACCAGCACGCCGGCCGTCGCGCCGCCAATGGTTTCGGCGACAAAAGCGATCACCTGATCGGCGCCGAGCTTGATGATCGTGTCGTCCAGTTCCTGTGCCAGGCGCAGGCCGTATTGTTCGGGGCTCTCCCCCTCCTGCTGTTCGCGATAGGGATAGCACGGCGACACATGGGTGGCGTCGATCAATATTGGCGCAAACGGCTCGCGCCGCCACTGGTTGCCGCCAACCGCCAGCGCGCCCAGCGTGTTGCCGTGGTAGCTCTGGCGCCGCGCGATGAAATGGCGTCGCTGCGGCTGCCCGATCTCGACGAAATACTGGCGCGCCATCTTCATGGCGGCCTCCATCGCCTCCGAGCCACCGCTGACGAAATACACATGGCTCATGCCTGGCGGCGCGCCTGCAATCAAGTGGCTGGCCAGCTCTTCGGCAATCCGGGTAGTGAAAAAGCTGGTATGGGCATAGGCCAGCTGATCGATCTGGGCGTGCATCGCGGCCAGCACATCCGGATGGCCATGGCCGAGGCAGGACACCGCAGCACCGCCGGAGGCATCGATATAGGTCTTGCCATCGGCGTCGGTCAGGTATACGCCCTGCCCGCCGACCGCCAGCGGCGGCGTGTTGTGCAGGTGGCGGTGAAAGACATGGCTTGGGTTGGTACTTGTCTGCATGGGTCGTGCTCCAGTTCGAATCCGACCAGTTTACGCATCCGACGCACGAACCAGGCCGGCGCGCAACGATCTGCAAGGCGTGCGCCAGCTGGGACTTGTTCAACATTCGCATTAAGCTTGCGATTTGCACATCGGCGCCATTGGCGCACTGCATTCATGCAAGCCGTCCATATTCACTACATCAACGGCCCTGACGTCCAGGCGCTGGACATCAGCGACGCCGAGATCCTGCAGGCCATCGAGACCAGCCTGGCCGCGCAGGGTCGTGGTGAATGTGTAATCGAACCGCGCATGCACCTGATGCCCAAGGCCGGCGTGGACGGACATTTCAATGTGCTGCGCGGCGCGATCGGCGCGCCGATCAACATGGCCGGTGTCAAGGTGGTGGGCGACTTTGTCGACAACTACAGGCAGGGTCTGCCGTCCGAGGTCGGCATGCTGACGCTGTTCGACCCGCGCACCGGTATCCCGCTGGCCATCATCGACGCCACCACCATTACCGAGATGCGCACCGGCGCGGTGACGGCCATCGGTGCCAAGTACCTGGCGCGCAAGAATTCGCGCGTGCTGGGCCATGTCGGTGCGCGCGGCACCGCCTACTGGAACGTGCGTCTGCTCGATGGCCTGTTCAATTTCGACGAGATTCGGGTTCATTCGGCGCGGCCCGAGAGCCGCGCCGCGTTTGGCGAGCGCCTGTCGCGCGATCTGGGCAAGCCGGTGCGGGTGTGCGACAACTGGCAGGACACGGTAACGGGCGCCGACATCGTCGTCGAAGCCTCGCGCCTGCGCGAACCTACGCCCTTGCTCAAAACGGAGTGGATCAAGCCCGGCGCCTTCGTCGTGCCTTACGGCACCATGAGTGCGGTGGAATTGAGCCTGACCGACATCATGGCCAAGCTGGTGGTCGATGACTGGGGCCAGTGCAAGGGCGGTCCTTTCGGTTCATTGCGCGCGCATGTGGACGCGGGCAAGCTGTCGGCACAGACCCTGCATGCAGAAATGGGCCAGATCGTCGCCGGTCTCAAGCCAGGCCGCGAAAGCGACGCAGAAAACATCCTGTTCTGGCATCGGGGTTTGTCCCTGAGTGACATTGCGCTGGGCCATGCGATGCTGCAAAAGGCCTTGAAGCTGGGCATCGGGCAGCGGCTGCGGTTTGCCTGAGCTGCCGGCACCAGCGCGTATTTGCGCCGCGGCGGCTACACCGGCCCGTCAAAGCGGGCATACTTGGCAGCCCGGCCGGCGGGATCAATATGGAACCTACGAGGAGTGATGTGATGGCCAAGAAATTTTCCAGGCGCAACTTCGTGTTTGCCGGCGTCGGCCTGGTGGGCGCGGGCAGCATCGTGATGCCCTTTGACCTGCTGGCGCAGTCCGGTGGCGGGCCGCGGCCCAGCATCACGGTGCGCATCGACCGCGAGTTCGACTCCCTGGATCCGGCCTACCGGCGCGGCCCGGCCGAAGGTAACGTGATGCGGGCGGTTTTCCAGCGTCTGATGACGCAAAAACCCAACTCGAGCGAACTCGAACCCGACGCTGCGGCCGAGGTCAAGCAGGTCTCGCCGACGGTGATCGATTTCAAGCTCAAGCCGGGCCAGATGTTCACCGACGGCTATGGCGAGATGACGGCCGAGGACGTCAAGTTCTCGTTCGAGCGCATCGGACTGCCACCCAAGGACGGCGCCAAGGAGTCGTCCTACAAGAAGGACTGGCTGGGCCTGGTCGGTGTCGAGGTCAAGGGCAAGTACGAAGGCCGCATCACGCTGGCCAATGCGCGCGCCAATATCTTCGACGTCGTGATTGCCGATGGGTCGGGCTGCATCGTGTCCAGGAAAGCGGTCGAGAAACTGGGCGCCGACTACGGCACCAAGCCGGTCGGATCGGGCCCCTATCTGGTCAAGTCCTATGACCGGCAAAAGGGCGTGACGCTCGAGCGCAACCCCAACTATGCAGGACGCAAGCGCCATTTCGAGGAGATCAGCCTGCGCGTCATCACCGACGCCAAGACCACCGACCTGGCGCTGCGCGCCGGCGAGATCGATTTCGCCGTGATGGCGCCCACCGCCGCCGATCCGCTGCGTGGCATGGCCGGCATCACGGTCAATGACCAGCCCAGCATGGCCTATGTCTGGCTGGGCATGAATGTCGAGAAAGGCCCGCTGGCCGATCTGCGCGTGCGCCAGGCGATCCGCCTGGGGCTGGATGTGGACCAGATGCTGCTGGCTGGCTACAACGGCAAGGTGCCACGGCTCAACACCGTGATTCCGCCGCAGATCATGGGCGCATGGAAAGACGCGCCGGTCTACAAGCGCAATGTCGCCGAGGCCAAGAAGCTGCTGGCCGCCGCTGGCGCGAACAACCTCAAGCTGCGCCTGACGGTGCTCAACCAGCAGCAGTACCAGAACATGGCGCTGGTGGCGCAGGCGCTGCTGGCCGAGGTCGGCATCGCGATCCAGGTCGACGCGCAGGAGGGTGGCACGTACTGGAATTCGGGCAAGGGCGATACCGGCAAGAACCTGGAGCTCTACATGTCACGCTTCTCCGGCAAGCACGATCCCAATTTCGTGCTGCAGTGGTTCCTGCCGGCCCAGATTGGCGACTGGAACTGGTCGCGCTGGAACAGCCCGGAGTTCGAGACCCTGTACAACAAGGCGGCGGCCGAAATGGACGCCGGCAAGCGCCGCCTGCTGGTGCTCGAAGCGCAGCAATTGATGGACAAGAGCAGTGCCTTCGTCTGGCTCACCAACGAGGCCAATACCCTGGTGCACCGCAGCTGGATCAAGCCGGCCTCGGTGCCGGGCTGGATCGACTGGCAGTACGCCGAATTCGGCGCCTGAGCCAGCGCGGCATCCGGCGCGCCCCGAGTCAAGCGTGAGCAAGGCAGCGGACTGATGGCGCTGGCTGGCACGCGGGCGCAGGACACCTGGCGTTACCTGGGCAGCCGCCTGGTGACGACGCTGCTGATCGTCTTTGGCGCCATGCTGTTGCTGTTCACGCTGTCCTCGATCGTGCCCGGCGATCCGGCGGCGACGCTGCTCGGCCCGCAGGCCTCGCCCGAACTGTCGCGCCAGTTCATCCGCGAGATGGGGCTGGACCAGCCCTTGCATATCCGCCTGTGGCGTTTCTTCAGCAACCTGGCCGTCGGCAACCTGGGCGTGGACGTGGTGTCGGGCAAATCGGTCAACAGCCTGATCGCTGCGGCGATTCCCTACACCATCGCGCTGACCCTCTCGGCCATCGTGCTGGCCGTGATCACCGGGATTCCGCTGGGCATCTTTGCCGCCACCCATCGCGGCAGCCTGGCCGACAACGTGCTGGCCTTCATCTCGGTCGCCTTCATCGCGATGCCCGGCTTCGTGCTGGCGATCTTTCTGCTGCTGATCTTCTCGATCTGGCTGGACTGGTTGCCGGTGCTGGGCACCAGCAAGAGCGGCGACCTGATGGACGAGTTCCGGCGCATGGTGCTGCCCACGGTGGCGCTGGCGCTGGGCTGGGTCGGGTTCATCGCGCGCCTGGTGCGCACCTCGATGCTCGAGGTGATGGGCGAGAACTACATTCGCACATCGCGCGCCTATGGATTGTCCGAACGCCTGATCACCTACAAGTACGCGCTCAAGAACGCCTGCATTCCGACCATCACGATCCTGGGCATGGGCATCGGCCGGCTGCTCAGCCAGGGCGTGTTCATCGAGATCGTGTTTGCCCGTCCGGGCCTGGGCCGGCTGATCTATGGCGCCATTTCCGATCGCAACTATCCGGTGGTGCAGGGCGCGGTGCTGGTGGTTGTGGTGGGTTTCGTACTGGTCAACCTGTTGGTCGACCTGTCCTATTCGGCGATCGATCCGCGCATTCGCCAGGGCGGCGGAGCCGGCGGGTGAATACCGCACGGGCCGTCGCGGCGACGCTGCGCAAGGTCTGCGCCACGTTCACCGGTGCCAGCGGCCTGGTGATCGTCGTGCTGGTGCTGCTGTGCGCGCTGTTCGCGCCCTGGCTGGCCACCCACAACCCGAACGCGCTGGACGTCATGAACCGCTTCAGTGCACCGTCGGGTGCGCACTGGTTCGGCACCGACCATCTCGGGCGCGACCTGTTCTCGCGCCTGGTGCATGGGTCGTCGGTGGCGATGGTCACCGCGATCTCGGCGATCGCGCTGGCGCTGAGCGCCGGAACCGCGCTGGGCATTCTGGCCGGCTACCTGCCAGCGCGCAGCGAACGCTTCGTGCTGATCGTGTTCGACGTGATTTCGTCCTTTCCCAGCGTCGTGCTGGCATTGGCGGTGGTGGCGGTATTCGGCCCCTCGCTGACCATCGTCGTGGCCATCGTCGCGGTCACACTGATACCGCACTTCGGGCGCGTCGCGCGCTCGCAGGTGCTGACCTTGCGCAGCGCGCCATTCCTGGAGGCCGAGCGCATCCTGGGCGCGTCCTGGCCGCGCATGGTGTTCCACCATGTGCTGCCCAATATCCTGGGCCCGCTGGTGATCCTGGCCTCGATGGACATTCCGGTTGTCATCACCATCGAGGCCGGCCTGTCTTTCCTGGGGCTGGGCGTGCGGCCGCCGCTGGCCAGCTGGGGCACGCTGATCCAGGACGGCTACCAGTACCTGTCGCAGACCTGGGTGCCGGTGGTGATTGCCAGCTCCGCTCTGGCGGTCGCGACGCTGGGCTTCACGCTGTTTGGCGAGGCGCTGCGCGATGCGGTCGATCCGCGCATTGGCCGGGAGCACGCATGATCACGTCAACGCGTGCCGAAACAGGCATCACGCCAGCGCCACTAACCGAGGCCCTGGTCCAGATCCGCGCCCTGCACCTGGAGGCGTCGACACCACGCGGCACGGCCCATATCCTGCGCGGCGTCAGCCTGGATATCGGGCGCGGCCGCATCCTGGGCGTGGTTGGCGAATCGGGCTCGGGCAAGTCCAGCCTGGCCAGCTGCCTGATGCGGCTGCTGCCGGCCAATCTGACGCGCATTGGCGGCACGATCCGTTTTGACGGCACCGAGCTGCTGGCGCTTGACGAAGCACAGATGGCGCAGTGGCGCGGCCGGCGCATCGCGATGATCTTCCAGGACCCGATGACAGCGCTCAATCCGCTGTTCACGGTTGCCACCCATCTGGTCGACGTATTGCGCAATCGCCAGCCGGGCCTGTCGCGCCAGCAGGCGCTGCAGCGTGCGCGCGAGGCCCTGGTCAGCGTCGGCATTGCCGACGCCGGGCTGCGCCTGGCGGCCTATCCGCATCAGCTCTCGGGCGGCATGCGCCAGCGGGTGATGATCGCGATGGCGCTGCTGGTCGAACCCGATCTGCTGTTGGCCGACGAGCCGACCACCGCGCTGGACGCCACGGTCGAGGCGCAGATCGTCGACCTGCTGGACCAGTTGCGGCGCCGTTTCTCTGGCTCCATCGTGTTCATCTCGCACCATCTGGGACTGGTCGCGCAGCTGTGCGACGACATCTGCGTGATGTACGGCGGCACGGTGGTCGAGAGCGGGCCGGTGGCCGAGGTTTTGGCGCAGCCACGCCACCCCTACACCCGCGCGCTGCTGGCCTGCGAGATCGAGAGCCATGACCAGGGCACGCGACTGGTGTCGATTCCCGGTGAGGTGCCCGATCCGGTGGCGGTGTCGGTGGGCTGCGTGTTCGCGCCGCGTTGCAGCCTGGCGCAGGAAGCCTGCCGCGCCGCCGTGCCCGCCTTGCGCAGCGTCGGGAGCCAGCGCATGGTGGCCTGCATCCGTGCCGAGGAGATTGCATGACGGCAGCCTCTGGCCCGCCCGATCAACCGTGCGACCCGGCGGCGCCGTCGGGCAGCGTCGCGGTTGCCCGGCCCGGCGCGCCAG
>JBBKVW010000393.1:0-3616 GCA_037968655.1 Burkholderiaceae bacterium | reverse complement strand
CCAGCGGCTGCGAGGTCGAGACGAGGTTGCGCGCCATCACCGGGCTGCGCACGGTCCGGTAGGGGTTTGTCCAGTCAAATTGCATGGGGATCTGTACTCGGTTGGGCAGGAAGGGATTGCCGTCTTGGCGCCGGAACTGGCGGAGCCCGGCAGTCGACATTTGACGATTAGCGGTTCGCACTTGGCAGCGACACCCCGATCGCGGTGCCGCCGTTGATTATGCGGCGCTGCAATTGCCGGGAACAGCGCCTGAGCGCCAGGCTCGAAGCATGAGGGAATATGGCATCGCCCTCGCCAGACCGGACAGATCACTTGCCATGAACAGGACAATCTGATTACCCCCGACAAATTTCAGGAGTAAATAGGTTGTTCGGACCGTAGCAAGTGATCTGTACGGTTTGTGGAGAGCGATGCCATACGCCCCCATGCGCCGGACCCGCTAGAGGTGCAGGAGAACCGGATCACAAGATTCAAGGAAGCTTTTGCTGGCGACGCCGACCAATGGGATGGACGCCCCCACCCGTAGCGGCATCGATGTGCCAAAGTGGAAGCGTCAATCAACCACTTGAACTGAGAGGGGCGTCCACCATGAAGATTACAACAGTCGGCATCGACTTGGCAAAGAACGTGTTCCAGGTCCACGGCATTGACCAGCACGGCAAGGTCTTACTGAAGAAGCAACTCAAGCGAGCCCAGATGGCGCCGTTCTTCATTAACCTGCCGCCTTGCCTCGTCGGTATGGAGGCATGCGGCAGTGCACATCACTGGGCGCGCAAGCTGCAGGCAATGGGTCACACTGTGCGCTTGATGGCTCCGCAATTCGTCAAGCCTTACGTCAAGACAAACAAGAACGACGCGGCCGATGCCGAGGCGATTTGCGAAGCCGTCGGGCGATCGAACATGCGCTTCGTGCCGATCAAGAATGTTGAACAACAGGCTGTTCTCGCACTTCACCGGGTGAGGCAGGGGTTCGTGAAGGCACGCACGGCGCAAGGCAATCAGATCCGTGGCCTTCTCGCTGAATTCGGAATCATCATCCCGCAAGGCATCAGCAACATTGCTTCGCGCGCTCCGGAACTGATCGAGGATGCCAGCAACGAGCTGCCTGGCGCATTTCGCGTGCTTGTGCAGCGCTTGCTGGATCATCTCAAAGAACTCGACGTCCAAGTCGATGAGCTGGAGGCGCAGATTCAAGCCTGGCATCGCAACAGTGATCTAAGTACCAAAATCGCCCAGGTGCCCGGCATCGGGCCAATCAGCGCCAGCGCGCTGGTCGCCGCTATCGGAGATGCGAAGAACTTTGACAATGGCCGCCAACTTGCCGCGTGGCTGGGCCTTGTGCCCAAGCAGCACTCCACCGGCGGCAAGTCCAATCTGCTGAGCATCAGCAAGCGCGGGGATACCTATCTTCGAACGCTTCTGATACACGGTGCTCGATCAGTGATCTACCACGCCGCAAAGAGACCCGAATCATGCAGTTGGGTCAGCGCAGTGGTGAGCCGTCGCAACAAGAATGTGGCGGCAGTAGCCTTGGCCAACAAGAATGCGCGCATCGTCTGGGCGCTGCTGGCCCACGACCGACGCTACGAGACAGGCTACACACGGGCGGTCGAGATAGCCTGACCTGCATCAGAACACACCACGTCAAAGACGAGACAGGGAGAACAAACAACCGATTGCTCAGGCGATCATGAAGTGATGGCAAGACAGGTCAGACCGTGGTTGGCAAAGCCCGCAGTTTTCGAAGCACACAAAGTGCGTCCGACCGATAGAGGCGTCAACCAGCGAATCCCATCAGGGACAGCGGCGCAAGCCGCATCCAAAGTCCGAATGTACGGGTGCAATCTTTACCTTCGAGCCGTCATGAATTGAAAGCCTGGCATATTTGGGGGCGTCCATGTACGAAAAATGACCAGCTAAAGCGAGAAGTGCCGATTTAAAATTGACCAGGATGTTCCACTGCCCTGCTGAAAGATTCAGCAGGGGAGAAACTAATGATCACCGTGGACATGATAGGCAAGGTCAGGCGCATGGGGATGCGCGACAAACTCTCGATCAGCGAGATTGCGAAGACGACAAGGCTTTCGCGCAACACGATCAAGAAGTGGCTCAAGGTGCCCGGCGACTTTGAGCCGAAGTATCGAAAGAGCAGCTGGCCGGGCAAGCTCACCGCATACATGCCCTCGCTGGAGCAGTGCTTGAAGACGGACTCGCACCGTCCCAAGCACGCCCGGCATAACAGGCGGGCGTTATTCAAGCAGATACAGGCCCAGGGTTATCGAGGCGGGTATTGCGGAGTGACCGAATTCATCTGCATGCGGCGCACGCAGATCAGCAAAGATCCGGCCAAGGCCTTGGTGCCATTGACGATTGTCCAATTTCTGGCTGGTCAGGATTCTTTAGCCAGAGGCTTGGCCAAGACCAATGTATGCAAGCGTTCTGCGCCAGCCGTGTAAACGTGAATCATCTGCGGGTTCTGCCGCACTCGGCGTTCGCGCTGTTCAGGAGTGGTGCCTCGATACAACTGCCGGCAATCCATCCTTTTGCATATGCCCGGTGCATTTTCATGAATGGAGCAACCTGACTCGCTGAGATACACGCAGTCGCCGTTTGACTTGCGATCAAGAACGTCATACTGCTTGGCGTTCGCCCATTCGTTGTGATACTTGTAGGCGCTCCGGTCATCTTCAGCACCAAGAATAATCTTGTCATGCTTGCAGCAAGCGGTGCATCCGTTGCAATTGACAGCGGTCATCAATAGAGCCTCAAGAACCATATTTGGTCTGAGGCCCGACTGATATACATCGCACCGCGAAGCCCAGGCACTCGGGCAAACTTGTTGAAAACCCCGTTGTAGCCACTGCCGTATTGCGCCCCGATTGAGGATCCGCCAGTTGTAGCCAGTTTTGTTACCCTTGGGCGCCCTGCCGCCGCTGAACCAGCGTCAACAGCGTAAATCGTGTCTCCTGCAGCACGGAAGCGCAGCAGATAAGCGTCAAGGCGTGGCTCAAAGATGCACCCTGCCCCGCCCTGGCCTTCTGCGGTCAGGCTGGCTCCGGCTGGACCAGCATAGGCGTTGCACACTACATAGGTAGGCGTTGTCGGCTCTAGCGTGAAAACCTTGGCGATCTTCGACTCGTATGCAAAACCGTGCGTCCAGAACAGCTTGTTCCGCGTGAAATCGACAGCCGTTGCGCCTTCGTGGCCGCTGTTCAGGCCAAGCGGGGCACTGTCCAGACTGCCTAGGTAGTAGTCCCGCGTCATACCACTCTCAGCAGTACCGTTGGGTCCGCCCGTGGTCGGCCTACTCCTGTACAGCGTGCTGCTGGCGAACGTGTAGAGAATCTCCGTCGTTGGGTCTTTACAGGTCGCGACTTCGATGCCGCTATTCTGGATAAAGTTGGCGAACACACCAGCAGCGTCCCAGCCGTTTTTCCCCGGCGGCGTTGAAGCAGTCCAGCCTTGCGTTTCTGGATGCCCACTACCGCCCGGAGACAGTGAGCCACCTAGACGCAACCAGCGATCATGGCGTTCCATCGTCTGCAGGCCGTAGTATGTGTGCGCTGATGCAGGTAAGCCATCATCGTATCGGGCATTGCTCCCCGACAGTGTTATA
>JBBKVW010000392.1:0-5751 GCA_037968655.1 Burkholderiaceae bacterium | reverse complement strand
GCGCAGGGGCAACGCGCCGCGGCATCGCACACCGGCGCGCTGGCCGGCTCCGACCTGGTCTACGACGCTGCCATTGCGCGCGCCGGCATGCTGCGCGTCGACAGCCTGCAGCAGTTGTTCCTGGCGGCCGAAACGCTGACCCGGTTTCGCGCCAACCAGTCTGAGCAGTTGACCATCCTGACCAACGGCGGCGGCGCCGGCGTGATGGCGGCCGACGCGGCTGAACACTCCGGCATCGAACTGGCTGCGCTGGGTGCGGATACGCTGGCCGCGCTGGACGCGGTGCTTCCCGCCAACTGGTCACACGCCAACCCGGTGGACATCATCGGCGATGCGCCGGTGGCGCGCTACGTAGACACCTTGCGGGCACTGAACCAGGATCCGAAGGCCGGCGCCATCCTGTTCATCCACTCGCCCACAGCCATCGTGCCGAGCCAGGACATCGCCCAGGCGCTGGTGCCGCTGGTGGACCTCCAGCATCCCCGCCTGCTGTCGTGCTGGCTCGGTGAGGCGGCCGTGGCCCAGGCTCGCAAGACCTTCCAGGATGCCGGCATTGCCAGCTACGGAACGCCAGAGGAGGCCGTCAGCGCGTTTGCCATGCTGGTGCGCTACCGGCGCAACCAGGCCCAGTTGCTCGAGGCACCTGCCATCCATCCAGGCGGCGCCACGCGGCCCGCACCCGATCGCGCCGTCGTGCAGACCCTGCTGGAAGAGGTCCTGGCGCAGGGCCAGGAGATGCTGACCGAGCCACAGGCCAAGGCGGTGCTCGACGCCTACCGCATTCCCGTGGTGGCCACCCGCGTCGTGCCGGCCAGCCCGGATGAAGCGGCGAGCGCCGCGCAGGCGATCGGGTTTCCGGTGGTGCTCAAGATCCTGTCGAACGACATCTCGCACAAGTCCGACGTCGGCGGCGTGGCGCTGAATCTGGCCGATGCGGCTGCAGTGCAGGATGCAGCGCGCGCCATGCTGGCGCGGGTCGCGTCGCAGTTGCCCCAGGCGCTTGTCGACGGCTTCACGGTCCAGGCCATGGTGCGCCGGGCCCATGCGCGCGAACTGATCGTCGGGGCCAGTGTCGACAAGGTCTTCGGCCCGGTGATCCTGTTCGGTTCGGGCGGCACCTCGGTCGAGGTGGTCGCTGATAGCGCCATCGCACTGCCGCCGTTGAACAACCGGCTGGCGCGCGCATTGGTGCGCAGCACCCGTGTGGCGCGCGTGCTGGAGGGTTTTCGCGATACGCCGGCGGCTGATCTGGACGCGCTCGACGAAGTATTGGTGGCCGTGTCGCAGCTGATGGCCGACCATGCGCAGATCGCCGAACTCGACATCAACCCGCTGATCGTGAGTCCGGACGGCGTGATCGCGCTGGACGCGCGGATCCGGGTCGACCAGCGGTGCGCTGGCGGCGCCGAGCACTTTGCGATCAAGCCCTATCCCGCCCATCTGGCCGAGCAGATCGAATGGCAAGGCCGCAGCCTTCTGGTGCGGCCGATCCGCCCGGGCGACGAAGCCCAGCACCTGGCGTTTTTGAAGCAGCTCGATCCCGAGGACGTGCGCATGCGCGTGTTCTACAGCCGGCGCAGCATCGAGCCCACCGAGCTGGCCCGGTTGACGCAGATCGACTACGAGCGCGAAATCGCATTTGTGGCAGTGCGTACCGGCCCGGATGGCGCACTGCAGACGCTGGCGGCGGCGCGTGCGCTGAGCGACCCGGACAACACCAGCGCCGAGTTCGGCATCGTCGTGCGCTCGGACCTCAAGGGCCAGGGGCTGGGCCGGCTGATGATGGACAAGCTGATCCGCACCGTGCGTGCGCAAGGCACGCAGCGGCTGGTGGCCACGGTGCTGAGCGACAACCGGCGCATGCTGGCCTTGCAGCGCGCGCTCGGTTTCGTGGAGACGTCGCATGGAGATGCCGACGGGTCACGATCCTTCGCGCTGGAACTGCAGCCTGGTACCGAGTCGGCGTGATCCGATGACCATGCAGTCGCAGCAGACCTGCGCCTGGCATGCGCGCGACGCCGACGATGCAGTGTCGGCGTTGGCCAGCAACCGTGCCAGCGGGCTGAGCCCGGCTGAGGCGGCCGGGCGGCTGCAGACATATGGCCCCAATGCGCTGCCTGCGGCGAGCCGGCGCAGTGGCTGGCTGCGCATGGCCTTGCAGTTCCACAATCCGCTGATCTACGTGTTGCTGCTGGCCGGTGCGATGACGATCGCACTGCAGGACTACGTCGACGCCGCGGTCATATTCGTTGTCGTGGTGATCAACGCTCTGATCGGCTACGTACAGGAAGGCAAGGCAGAAAAGGCGCTGGAAGCGGTGCAGGCCATGCTGGCGAGCCGCGCAACCGTATTGCGCGGTGGTGAACTGCACGCGGTGGACGCGCGCGATCTGGTGCCCGGCGACATCGTGCTGGTCGAATCCGGCACGCGGGTGCCGGCAGACCTGCGCCTGCTGCGCATGCGCAACCTGCGCGTCAACGAGGCCGCGCTGACGGGCGAATCGGTGCCGGTCGACAAGATCGCCACCGGCCTTGATGCCGCGGCAAGTCTGGCCGATCGCCGCAACATGGCCTATAGCGGCACCACCGTCAGCTTTGGCCAGGCCCAGGGTTTGGTGGTGGCCACCGGCCGCCACACCGAAATTGGCCGCATCGGAACCCTGGTCGGTCAGGTGCCGACGCTGGCCACACCACTGACGCGCCGGCTGGACCAGTTCGCGCGCCAGATCACCGTGCTGATCCTGGTCGTGGGCGCGCTGGCCTTTCTGTTCGGGTATTTCGGCCGTGGCCTGCCGATGCTCGACATCTTCCTGGCCGTGGTCGGCCTGGCGGTGGCCGCGATTCCCGAAGGGCTGCCGGCCGTTGTCACCATCGTGCTGGCCATCGGCACCCGGTCCATGGCGCGCAATAACGCCATCGTGCGGCGCCTGCCTGCAGTCGAGACCCTGGGTTCGGTGACCGTCATCTGCTCGGACAAGACCGGCACGCTGACGCGTAACGAGATGACCGCGGTGGTGGTGATGGTGCCAGGCGCCAGCTACAGCGTCAGTGGCAGCGGTTACGCGCCCGAGGGCGAATTCCGGCGCAACGAGGCATTGGTCGATCCGTCGGGCGAGGCGCCGCTGCAGGCGCTGGCCATGTGCGCCTTGCTGTGCAACGACGCGCAACTCACGCACGATGCCCAGGACGGCTGGTGCCTGGTCGGCGATCCGACCGAGGGCGCGCTGCTGACGCTGGCGCGCAAGGCTGGTCTGGATCCGGTCGCTGCCGTGGCGCACACACCGCGCATCGACGTGATCCCGTTCGAATCCGAGCACCGGTTCATGGCAACGCTGCACCACGACCAATCCGACCAGCGCTTCGTCCTGCTCAAGGGTGCGCCGGAGCAGGTACTGGCCCTGTGCACCCACGATGCCAATGGCGCCGCGCTCGATGCAGACGATTGGCAGCAGCGTATTCATACAGCGGCCGGCGCCGGCCAGCGGTTGCTGGCGCTGGCGCGGCGCGAGATGCCCGCGGGCTCGACCGAACTGTCGATGGACGATATCGGCCCGCAGTTTCAGCTGCTTGGCATGCTGGGCCTGATCGACCCGCCCCGCGAGGAGGCCATCACCGCGGTGGCCGCTTGCCGCGCCGCCGGCCTGCGCGTCAAGATGATCACCGGCGACCATGCGGTAACGGCGACCGCCATCGGTGCGCAACTCGGCCTGGCCACGGCACGGGTGCTGACCGGCGACGCGGTGCAGAAACTGGACGAGGCGCAGCTGCGCAACGCGGTGCTCGAGACCGACGTCATCGCCCGCGCCAGCCCGGAGCACAAGCTGCGCCTGGTCGCAGCCCTGCAGGCCGAGGGCGAACTGGTGGCGATGACCGGCGACGGCGTCAACGATGCGCCGGCACTCAAGGCAGCGAACATCGGCATTGCCATGGGCCACAAGGGAACGGATGCGGCGCGCGAGGCGGCCGACCTGGTGCTGACCGACGACAATTTCGCCACCATAGCCGCCGCGGTGCGCGAGGGCCGGGTGGTGTTCGACAACATCAAGAAGTCGCTGCTGTTCGTTCTGCCCACCAACGGCGGCGAGGCCGGTGTGATCCTGCTGGCGGTGTTCGCCGGGCTGGCGATGCCGGTGACCGCTGCGCAGATCCTGTGGATCAATATGGTGACCTCGATCACGCTGGCGCTGGCGCTGGCCTTCGAGCCTGCGGAGCCGGGCGTCATGCGCCGCCCGCCCCGCAAGCCGACCGAGGCGCTGATCACGCCCCTGCTGGGCCGGCGCATCGTCTTTGTCAGCCTGCTGATGGTGCTGGTCACCTTTGCCGTGTTCGAATGGGAACTGGCGCGTGGCAACAGCATCGAAACCGCGCGCACCGCTGCCGTCAACATGCTGGTGGTGGGCGAACTGGTCTACCTGTTCAACGTGCGTTTTTTCACCGCAACGGCCTTCACGAAAGAGATTTTCTCGGGCAACCGGGTGGCAAGCGCCATGGCCCTGATATTGATCGCGCTGCAACTTCTGTTCACCTATGCGCCACCGATGCAACAGGTCTTTCAGACCACGCCACTGGACGGCGCTTCCTGGTCGCTGATCGTCGCGCTTGGCATGGCCAAGTTCCTGGCAGTCGAGGGCGAGAAATGGCTGCTGCGCCGCAGTGGTGTGAGTAGTCTGTAATTGGATTTGCAGGGGCGCATACGCGTTCACCTGCCTACAATGATTTGAACCCCGGTACAGACACGCACCGCCGAGGCGGACAGTGCCGTTCGCCGGCCACGGCGGCATTCGTTGGCGCATCTGCTGCGCGCGTAATTCTTCGTTGACAGGTCAATCGCATGTCCAACTATCTTCGCAACGCCTGGTATGTCGCGGCCCTTTCCGCCGATGTCGCGCGCGCGCTCAAACCGGTTCGCATGCTGGGCGAGGCGGTGGTTCTGTTTCGCACCGAAGACGGCCAGCCGGCAGCGCTCGAAGATGCCTGCCCGCATCGCAAACTGCCGCTGTCGATGGGCCGCATCAAGGGCGATGCGGTGGAATGTGGCTACCACGGGCTGACCTTTGACCGCTCGGGCCAGTGCATCGACGCGGCGACGCAGGACCGCATTCCGCCATTTGCCAAGGTGCGCAGCTACCCGGTATGCGACCGCTACGGCCTGCTGTGGGTCTGGATGGGCGAACCGGGGCGCGCGTCGGAGCAGGACATCTTCGAGATTCCGAACCACGACAACCCGCTGTGGAGCCTGAGCAAGGGCGACAGCATGCAGATCGCCTGCCACTATCTGTGGATGGTCGACAACCTGCTCGACCCCTCGCATGTGGCGTGGGTGCATCGCAGTTCGTTCGCTGGCGCGGGAACCGACAGGACGCCGTTGCAGATCAGCGCCGACGAACACGGTGTCGTAAACAGCCGCTGGATGCTGGACCAGCCGCCGCCGCCGTTCTATGCGCCGCTGGTGAAGTTCGAGGGCAATGCCGATCGCTTGCAGCACTACGAGGTGCGCTATCCGGCGCTGGCGGTCAACATGGGCATCTACACGCCTGCCGGCAAGGGGGGGCCGGACATGGTCGACGACGCCGACACCTACCGCATGGTCTCCTACCATTTCCTCACGCCGATCGACGACGACAACACCATGTATTTCTGGTTGCAGCAGCGCAATACCGATCCGCATGACGAAGAGATCACGCACAGGGTCGCAGCCGGTGCCAAGGCCGCGTTCGAGGAAGACCGCCACATTCTTCAGGCGGTACACCTG
>JBBKVW010000391.1:0-4716 GCA_037968655.1 Burkholderiaceae bacterium | reverse complement strand
GCAGCACAGTTCGATGAAGTGGGTGGCCTTGAGCGCTGACTCGCTGAACAGGATGCCGTTGTTGGCGATGATGCCCACCGGCATGCCCTCGACATGCGCAAAACCACAGACCAGCGTGGTGCCATAGCGCGCCTTGAACTCGTCGAACTCGGAACCATCGACGATGCGCGCGATGATCTCGCGCACATCGAACGGCTTGCGGGTGTCGACCGGAATCACGCCATACAGTTCCTGCGCGTCGAAGCGCGGCGCCACTGGCGTGACCTGCACCACGGTCTTGCGCTTGGCTGTATTGAGGTTGCGAATGGCATTGCGCGCGATCGCCAGCGCATGCATGTCGTTTTCGGCCAGATGGTCAACCACGCCGGACAGGCGGGTATGCACATCGCCGCCACCCAGGTCTTCGGCAGTGACCACCTCACCGGTCGCCGCCTTGACCAGCGGCGGGCCGCCCAGAAAAATCGTGCCCTGGTTGCGCACGATGATGCTCTCGTCGCTCATGGCCGGCACATAGGCACCGCCTGCGGTGCAGCTGCCCATCACGACGGCGACCTGGGCCAGGCCCGCCGCGCTCAGGTTGGCCTGGTTGAAGAAGATGCGGCCAAAGTGGTCGCGATCGGGAAACACCTCGTCCTGGTTCGGCAGGTTGGCGCCGCCAGAGTCGACCAGGTAGATGCAGGGCAGGCGGTTCTGCTGCGCGACTTCCTGCGCCCGCAGGTGCTTTTTGACCGTCAGCGGATAGTAGGTGCCGCCCTTGACGGTCGCGTCGTTGCACACAATCATGCAGTCGACGCCGCTGACGCGGCCGATGCCGGTGATCAGTCCGGCGCAGGGCGCGCTGTCGCTGCCGTCACGGTCCGGGTACATGCCCAGCGCCGCCAGCGGGCTGAGTTCGAGAAATGGGGTGCCCGGGTCGAGCAGCATCTGCACCCGATCGCGCGGCAGCAGTTTGCCGCGCGCCGTGTGCTTGGCCCGCGCGGCCTCGCCGCCGCCCAGTTGCGCGTTGGCAATCTGCAGGTTGAGATCACTGACCAGGCCGCGCATCGCGCTGGCATTGGTCTGAAAGTCGCCCGCACGCGGGTTGAGTTTCGATTCGAGTATCGGCATGTGGATTCCTGCTACTTTCTTTGTCTGCCTTGTCGCCTGCGCTATCGCATCAAGGCTGGCAGGTCGGCCATATCGGTGAACACCTCGGACGCACCGGCAGCGCGCAGCGGCGCCGCGTCGCCCTGCGCCAGGTAGGCAAACACCACGGCACCCGCCGCCACGCCGGCGGTGATGCCGGTCACGGTGTCTTCGACCACGGCACAGCGCCGCGGATCGACCTGCAAGGCCAGCGCCGCGGCCAGATAGACGTCGGGAAAGGGCTTTGAGCGCGGTGTCTCGTAGCCGCTGAAGATGCGGCCGTCGAAATAGTCCATCAGGCCGACCTTGCGCAATTGCAGCTCGACCTTGATGCGGTCGGCGCCCGAGGCGCAGGCGATGCGGGCGTCATGGTCGGCGTGGATGCGATGCACCGCGTCGTGGATATTCGGTATCGGAGCCAGTTCCTGCATCAGGGCCGCATTGCGGCGCAGTTGGAACTGCGCCAGCCACTCGGCGTCCACGGTTCGCCCGGTGTGGGCGGCGATGATGGCCAGCTCTTCCTTGAGCGCCTTGCCGACGAACTGGCGCATGCATTCGTCCAGCGTCAGCTGCCAGCCCATATCCTGCAGCATGTCGCGCAGCACCCGGGCTGTGATCGGCTCGGAATCGACCAGCACGCCGTCGCAGTCGAACAGCACGGCTTCAAACTGCATCGCTTTGCCTCCCGCGGGGACGCCAGCCGACGGTGTGCACCGGCCTGCCACGAAACAAGCCCCTGGCGCTGCCTTGCAAATTCATTGGCAACGCCTCGTGCTGCGCATTGCGGTAGTTCCCATTGGGGCAACTTGACAACTTCATGCTTGCGCCTTGCGCCGGGCCTTGTTTTGCTCCAGCGTTTCAGTTGGCGCACCGGCCTTGAGCCAATCGCCCCAGCCGCCATCGATATGGGCCACGTTGCGCATGCCCATGTCCTGCAGCGTCTTGGCCGCCAGCGCGCTGCGCCAGCCGGCGCCGCAGAACAGCACGAACTGGCGCGCTTCGTCGGCGAACACCGGCTTGAAGTAAGGCGAGGCTGGATCGACCCAGAACTCCAGCATGCCGCGCGGCGCATGCAGGGCGCCGACGATGGTGCCATCGCCGAGTTCGCGCACATCGCGTATGTCGACGATCTGCACAGCAGGGTCATCCAGGCGCTGGCGTATCTGCTCGACGCTGTAGGTGGTGACTTCGGCCATGGCTTCGTCGACCAGCTGGCGATATCCCTTGGTTATCGGCATGGGGTGTGCTCCTGATAGCTTGCTGTTCGCGCCCGATGGCGCGGCAATGGGCGCTGTAGTGGTCGCTGCTTCGGTCTGTGTTGGCAGTTCACGGCAATGCCCTCATGACGCCAGCGCGCGCTGAATCAATATCTTCTGCACGTCGCTGGTGCCTTCATAGATCTGGCAGACCCGCACATCGCGGTAGATCCGCTCCAACGGAAAGTCGCCCACGTAGCCATAGCCGCCCAGCGTCTGGATCGCCGCCGAGCAGACCTGTTCGGCCATTTCGCTGGCAAACAGCTTGGCCATCGCCGCTTCCTTGAGGCAGGGCTTGCCGGCGTCGCGCAGGCTGGCGGCATGCCAGATCAATTGCCGGGCCGCCTCGATCCGGGTGGCGCAGTCGGCGAGCCGGAAGCCGACCGACTGGTGGTTGAAGATCGGCTGGCCAAAACTCTCGCGCTGCTTGGCGTAGTCCAGCGCGACCTCGAACGCGCTGCGCGCCATGCCGACGCTTTGGGACGCGATGCCGATGCGCCCGCCTTCCAGGCCGCCCAGCGCGATGCGGTAGCCCTCGCCTTCGGCGCCAATCAGGTTGTCGACCGGAATGCGGCAGTTGTCCAGGTTGATCTGCGCGGTGTCGCTGCTGTGCTGCCCCAGCTTGTCCTCCAGCCGCGCGACCTGGTAGCCCGGTGCATCGGTGGGCACCAGGAAGGCACTCATGCCTTTTTTGCCTGCCCCCTTGTCTGTCACTGCGATCACGATCACGACCTGGCCGTTCTTGCCGCTGGTGATGAACTGCTTGACGCCGTTCAGCACATAGGCGTCCTTGTCGCGAACCGCCGTGGTTCGCAAGGCCGAGGCGTCGGAGCCGACATGCGGCTCGGTGAGCGCGAAGGCGCCCAGCAGCTTGCCCTGTGCGAGCGGCGTCAACCATTGCTTTTTCTGCTGCGCATTGCCATGGGCCATCAGGATCGCGTTGACCGGGCAATTGGTGACGCTGATGGCGGTGCTCGTGCCGCCGTCACCGGCGGCAATTTCTTCCAGCACCAGGGCCAGCGTCAGATAGTCCAGATTGGCGCCGCCCAACTCCTCCGGCACGCAGATGCCATAGGCACCGAGCTCGGCGAGGCCCTGGTGCGCTTCTTTCGGAAAATAGTGCTCCTTGTCCCAGCGCGGCGCGTTGGGCCAGAGCTGCTCGCGGGCATAGGCGCGCACCGCATCGCGCACCATCTCCTGGTCCTGGGTCAACAACATGCTGCTCTCCTATTCCCGGGTTTGATCGGCGCGCCTACTGCCTTCAGAGCAGTTCCAATGCCACGGCCGTCGCTTCGCCGCCGCCGATGCACAGCGTGGCCAGGCCGCGCTTCTTGCCGCGCGCCTGCAGCGCGTGGATCAGCGTGACCATGATGCGCGCGCCGCTGGCGCCGATCGGGTGGCCCAGCGCACAGGCGCCGCCGTTGACGTTGACGATGTCGTGCGCCAGCTTGAGTTCGGTCATCAAGGCCATCGGCACGACGGCAAAGGCTTCGTTGACTTCCCACAAGTCCACGTCCTCGACCTTCCAGCCGGCCTTGGCCAATGCCTTCTGCGTGGCACCGATCGGAGCCGTGGTGAACCAGTTGGGTTCCTGCGCGTGCATGGCATGGGCAACGATGCGCGCCAGCGGCTTGGCGCCCAATTTGCCGGCGGTCGCGGCGCGCATCATGACCAGTGCCGCGGCGCCATCGCTGATGGACGAACTCGAGGCCGCTGTGATGGTGCCGTCCTTCTTGAACGCCGGCTTGAGCGTGGCGATCTTGTCCAGCTTGACGCGGCCCGGCGCCTCGTCAATCGAAATCACCGTCTCGCCAGCACGGCCCTTGACCGTGACGGGCGTGATCTCGGCCGCGAAGGCGCCCGATTCGGTGGCTGCCTTGGCACGCTGCACCGACGTGGTGGCGAACGCGTCCTGCGCCTGGCGGCTGAACTGGTACCTGGCGGCGCAGTCCTCACCAAAGGTGCCCATGGCGCGGCCCGGTTCGTAGGCATCTTCCAGGCCGTCGAGCATCATGTGGTCGAACACCCGGTCATGTCCGATGCGCATGCCGCCGCGCCCCTTGAGCAGCAGATAGGGTGCATTGGTCATGCTTTCCATGCCGCCGGCGACCATGACGTCCTGGCTGCCGGCCAGCAGCATGTCGTGCGCGAACATAGCAGCGCGCATGCCCGAGCCGCACATCTTGGACAGCGTCACCGCGCCCGCACTGGTCGGCGGGTTGCTGTTCGGCAATTGCCGGATGGCCGGCCAGGGCCAGGCGCCGGCGCGCCAGGCGGCGCTCAAGGGCGGTCTGCCGATGGGCACGGGCGCGGTGACGCTGTCCAAGATGTGCGG
>JBBKVW010000390.1:0-5107 GCA_037968655.1 Burkholderiaceae bacterium | reverse complement strand
CCAGCGTGCCGCTCATTGCCAGCCCCTGCAGCAGGGTCGAGAAAAACTTCTCGTGGCGCGGATCCTGTGACGGCAGGTCGGCCAGCACCTGAACGCCTTGAACTGACAGTTGCGGTGAGCGCACCTGCTGGTCACCAAAACACAGCACCTTCACGTGGTGAGCACCACCGGACAGTGCTGCCAGCTCGCGGGTCAGGTATTCGACGTGGACCCCAGCGCCCCCGTAGACGTTTGGCGGATATTCATTGGTCAGGAAAGCAATGTTCATTTTCGTCAGGTCCTTGCTGTTGCGACGGCGCCTCCCGGCGCCTGCCGATACGCTACCACGGCCATCGTGCGGCGTCACGCGCAATGTCGCGTACTCCCTTGATCGTGACCGATGATTCCGGCGTCGTGACCGGGGGGAGTCAGGGTCAGGCTGATGCCGTCCAGCCGAGCGGCACAAGGTATAGACCTGACCCTTGTACGGCAGCTTCCTGGCGCGTCGGCCCCGCAGATTCCATGCTGGAATGGACGACAAGAATGTCCACCTCAGCTGCCTGATATACGACTGCAGGCGACTCCCCTACCGCCAAAACATCAATCAGTTTCTTGCCATTGTGGAGGGAGTCCATATCCGAATGGTTAGACAGCGCTCTATGCTGCAAGTGAAGAACAATCTAGCTGACGTACCTCCGCCCTGCAATCGCGTGAGAGATCTCGGTGACATAAACCTCACCAAGTGTTCATGCCAAACCAGAAAAATATTGGTACGGGGGCTGCAGCCAGCATAACGGCCACTAAGAATCCGGGTAGCGTGAACAGTCGACTCATTCCAGCACACAAGGCGATTCCACCGCCGCCGCCAATGACAGAATTGCCGGGCAGGTTAAGAAGGACCATGAGTCCGATGTGGCGATGTCGCAGCAGGAATGGGACAAGGCGGCTTGGTGCCCGCTCGGCTAACAACGCCAAGCGCATCGCGCCGTCTAGTGGTGCCAACTGCATCACAAGTTCGCGTGCTCGACTGAAGCCAAAGAAGGCAAGTCCTGCGCCAATAGTAGGTGCAGGAACCAGCCTGCCGACAAGATAGGCAAGCAATAGGGCAGAGACCATGCCCCCATACACAAGCGGCGCCAACCTTGCGCCCAGAACCACCAGGAGACCCAAGCCAAGCTCCGCCCCGGGAACGAACGGTATTGCTGAAGCCGCGAAAAAGACAAGCACGGTACTAATGATGAGCTTGTGCACCATAGGCTCATTGCCAGGCCGGACATCGATCGCAACAACGTCAAAGAATTGCTGCCCCACCAACCACCCGACCATCAGCAGAACCAGATAACCAGTCGCGAGAACGATCCAGCGCCAACGCTTTACAAACGCCTGCATTGGGCACCACCCACTGACCCCTTGCCGATCTGCAAAAACGGAACTTCCTTCAGGGAAGCCGTTGGCGCCAGTGCACCGACAAACGCCAACTTGCGAACGATGTCCCCGTACCAGCGTTGCTGAGTCCAATTGATGCTCACGAAGACACGCTCGCCCTCAACTCTGCCTGAGAATTCGAACTTGCCACGATCCGAACTTTGAAGGCTGCCACGAAATTGGATACTGTCTCCAACGGTGCGAGTCCAATAGTTTCCCGGCTTATAGCCGCAAGCTACGCAGTTCGAAGACCAGAATTGGCCAGCTACGAAGTGCAATTCGTCATCCAGATCTCGACTTTCCTCCGGACCGATTTTGCCGACAAAGCTCATGCCATCGAGGGGGCCACTGCCGATTTTTTCTGACATTGCGGTGTCGTCCGACCGGCCGACATCCTGAGCTGCGGTCGGGCTCAAGAAGATCGCCAGCGCAATCGCAGCGCCAGCCCCAATTCGGCGTAACTCAAATACCATCTCGGCCTCCATGCATTGTCGTAATCCGACCCAACATAGCACTTAGCGTCTTCTTTGCGCCCAGATAGGGGCCGTGAAGGGCTGTGCAACTGTGTCCGTACATATTGAATTGATGGGTCGCATGGTTGATCATGAAACTATTCGCAACTCGGCACTACCACCGATCGTCGTTTGCCCAAAAGAACGAAGTCGCGTAATTCTGTGCTGCCTAACACTTAGCGTTTATCTGCCGCGCCGATTCAGCGACCCAAAGCCAGCGCTGTCGTTCGCGACAGATGAACCATGTCACTTTGATGTAGTTCGTGTTTCACCAAATCCCCACAATGGCCACGAGATGGCATGGCGCGACACTTTCCAAAATTGCGTTTGCATTCATGAGGTTACCTCGTCATGCTGCATGCATGAGCAGGTATAACAGATCTGACAAAATGCGTGAAGGTGTTGCTATGCCCTTGCAATCCAAACGTTTGCTGGACCGAGTTGGTGAACGTATCCGATATTTGCACGATGGCCTGCAGACCGAGAAGGCTTATGTGTACTGGGGACGCTTTTTCTGCTTTGGTCCAGTGACCAGGGTGGCATGCTGCATCCGCGCGACATGGGTGTTGTCGAGGTGGCCGCCTTTGTGACCCTGACATTCAGGTCCCGAGCTGTCTATTTGAGCCGGCCAGCCTTCTCGCAAGCCGGCGAAAAAGAATGCCTGCCAGGGGGATCGACAACGGGCTGAGGATTGCGCGATCCGTTCTTTGGGGCCAGGCGAAGCCTGGGCCGGGGCGCTAACCCGCTCGCGCCAGCACGAAGTCGATGAACCCGTGCTCCACGTCGGCCGCGGTGAGTTTCAGGCGCACTTTCTGGCCGATATCCAGATGGATCGGCGCGCCCACCAGCTTGCCCTCCACCGGCGGTGAAAAGGTGCGCACCCAGATCGCCTGCGGGTTGGCGCCGGTGACGATGCCGTCAAACTCCTGCCCGATGCGCGTCTCCAGCACCAGTGCCGCTTCTGACTTGCGCACCCGGCGCTCGACTTTTTGCGCCGCGTCTTCCTGCTGCGTGCAATGCAGCGCCAGCTGGGCGAGTTCGCCGCTGCTGTAGGGCGCGTGCTGGTGGGCCAGCGCGGCCTTGATCAGGCGCGCGGTGATCAGATCCGGATAGCGCCGATTGGGTGCCGTGGAGTGCATGTAGTCGCGCACGGCCAGGCCGAAGTGGCCGATCGGCGGGCTGTCGGGCGACTCCACCACGTATTCGCCGCGACCCATCAGCTTGACGATCACCAGCGACAGGTCGGGAAAGCGCAACGGGTCGCGCCGGCGTTCACGCGCCAGAAAGTCCTCCAGCGCAGTGGCGTCCGGCTCGGCCGGCAAATGCACGCCTT
This sequence comes from Burkholderiaceae bacterium, assembly GCA_037968655.1. Taxonomy (GTDB): domain Bacteria; phylum Pseudomonadota; class Gammaproteobacteria; order Burkholderiales; family Burkholderiaceae_C; genus CAISIP01. The sequence goes on along the minus strand of JBBKVW010000390.1, from coordinate 1,858 downwards.
TTTCATTGGCCACCGCGACGATGCGCAGCCAGCGCTCGGGCGAGCGCACCACCCGGCGCAGTTGCGTGCCACCTTTGGCGGCCAGGAAGCGGGCGGTGCAGCCATTGGTGGCGATCATCAGTTCTTCGATCAGCTGGCGGCCGCGGTTGTGCGGCTGCTCTACGATGTCCACCACCTGCTGGCCCTCGAACACTGCGCGCGGCTGGACAGTCTCGAATTCCAGTGCACCCTGCTCGCGCCGGCGCGCGCGCAGTTGCTGGGCCATTGCGTCCTGGGTGCGTATTTGGGCGTCCAGTCCCGGCACCGCGGCCGCGGCCGCTGGTAATTCTCCCGTTCCGTCGAGCCAGGCCGACACGGCGTCGTAGGCCAGCTGCGCCTTGTTGCGTACCAGGGCGCGCAGCACGGTCGATCCGGCCAGACTGCCGTCCGGGTTGAAGACCATGGCGGTGACGACGGCCAGCCGGTCCTGGTCCTGGTTCAGCGATGAGAGGTCGGTCGACAGGCGCTCGGGCAGCATCGGGAAGATGCGCGCGCCGGTGTAGACCGAGGTGGTGTTGGCATAGGCGTGTTGATCGATCGCGCTGCCCTTGTCGACCAGCGCATCGACATCGGCAATCGCGACCTGGATCTTGACCGCGCCGCCGGCCAGCGCCTCACATACGCTGAGCTGGTCCAGATCGCGTGAGTCGTCGTTGTCGATCGAGCACCAGGGCAGGGCTGTCAGGTCGTGGATGCCGTCGCCCGCCTCCTTGGCCGGTCCGTCAATGGTCTCCAGCTGGCGCAGCACGGCGGCCGGAAACTCCGGCTCCAGGCCGCGCTCGCGCATGGCGTCTGCTGCAATGCGCGCCAGATCGGCGCGGGTGTGGTGGCGTCTTTTTGTCATGGCTCAATATACCGTGCAACGGAAATAGTGAAAGCTTGCAGGAGCAGCCCATGCGGCTGTTTCGGCCGGTGTCGCGTCTGCTGCTGGATCACAAGCTCGGGCGAGGCTGAACCATTTCGCGGCGGCGTGCGGCACCCCACTTTTGCAGCCCTGCGACCTTGCAAATCCTCGCCCCGGACTTTCAAGAGCCGACGCTCAATACAGCCCGTGCACCCGCGCATGTAGCCGCGCCAGACCGAACAGGGTGTCGGTCTCGGGCGTGGGCACGCCCACCAGTTGCCCCAGTTCGCGCACCGAGGCCACCAATGCATCGAGCTCAACGGCCCGCCCGGCCAGCACGTCCTGCAGCATCGAGGTCTTGAAGGCGCCCAGCCTGCGCGTCACGGCATGGCGGTCGGCCGGCTCCTGGTCGATCACGACGCCAAAGCCGGCGCCAATGGCGCGCGCCTCGAGCATGACGCGGGAGCTGAAGGCAAGCACCAGTGGGTCGTCCATTACCTGCGAGGAGGTCGCGCCGGTGATGGCACTGATCGGGTTCATGGTCATGTTGCCCCACAATTTGTACCAGATGTCGCGCTGGATCTGGTCCGACACCGGCGCTTCGAAGCCCGCCTTCTCCAGCAGGGCGGCCAGTGCCAGCACACGTTCGCTGCGCTGGCCCGAGGGTTCGCCCACGATGATCCTGTTGCCGAATCCGTGCCGGATCTGGCCTGGCCCGGCAACCGAGCAGCTCGCATGCACGACTGCGCCGATCACATGCGCGGGCCGGATCGCGGCACCGATCACGCCGCCCGGGTCGACCGATTCGAGTGCGCGGCCTTGCAGCGCGCCGCCAAATCCCTGCAGGAACCACCAGGGCACGCCGTTCATCGCGGTCAGCACGACGGTCCCGGGCCCGATCAGCGGGCCGATCTGCTGCGCGACCGCCTTGAGCGCCGGGGCCTTGACCGCGATCACGACCAGATCCTGCACACC
>JBBKVW010000389.1:0-4566 GCA_037968655.1 Burkholderiaceae bacterium | reverse complement strand
CATTCGTTCAACGAGGCGGTGCAGCTGTCCTTCCTCAACAATGTCTTCGAGGCGCTCGCAACCCGGGGCAAGGATCTGAAGCTCACGCCCTCGCTGGCCACGGCCTGGAAGGCCACCGGGCCCAACATCTGGCGTTTCGAGCTGCGACGCAATGTGCAGTTCCATGATGGCGCGCCGTTCTCCGCCGATGACGTGGTGTTCTCGCTCGAGCGCGCGCGCGGCGAAGGCTCGGACATCAAGTCGCAGCTTGCATCGGTCAAGAACGTGCGCAAGGTGTCCGATTTCGAGGTCGAGCTCGAAACCTCGGCGCCCAATCCCATCCTGCCCGAGCTGCTGACCAATGTGCTGATCATGAACCGCAAGTGGGCCGAGGCCAACCAGGCCACGCGCCCGGTTGACCGGCGCAAGGGCATCGAGAACGCCGCGTCGTTCCGCGCCAATGGAACCGGGCCGTTTCGGGTGCGCGAGCGCCAGCCCAGCGCGCGCACCGTGCTACAGCGTTCGCCCACCTGGTGGAACAAGTTCGAAACCAATCTGGACGAAGTCGTCTTCCTGCCGATCGAGAACAGCGCGACCCGGGTCGCCGCCTTGATGTCGGGCGAGGTGGACGTGATCGACCCGGTGCCGCTGCAGGACATTCCGCGCGTCAACAGTTCGCCCAGGCTGCGGGTGGTCGAAAACCCGGAGCTGCGCGTGATCTTCCTGGGCTTTGACCACAAGAGCGACGTCCTGCCTCTGTCAAATGTCACCGACAAGAACCCGTTCAAGGACAAACGCGTGCGCCAGGCCTTCTACCAGGCGATCGACATCCAGACCATCAAGACCCAGATCATGCGCAATGCCTCGCGCCCCACCGGCGCGATGATTGCCCCGGGCATCCAGGGCCATTCGCCGGACATGGATGCGCGGCTGCCATTCGATCAGGCTGCGTCGAAAAAATTGCTGGCCGATGCCGGTTATCCGAATGGTTTCGAGGTCGGCATGAACTGCCCGAACGACCGCTATGTCAACGACTCGGAAATCTGCCAGGCGGTGGCGGCCAACCTGGCCAGGGTCGGTGTCAAGATCAAGCTGCAAGCCGAATCCAAGACCACCTATTTCCCCAAGGGCCTCAAGCGCGAGATGGGATTTTTCATGCTGGGCTGGTCACCGGCCGGCTACGACGCACACAACCTGCTGTTCACCGTGCTCGCCACGCCCTCGGGTAACCGGGGCAGCTGGAATTTCGGCGCCTACAGCAACACCAAACTCGATGAGTTGACCACGAAGATCCAGTCCGAACTCGACCAGGGCAAGCGCAACGCGATGATCAAGGAAGCACTGCAGCTGCACGCCGATGACATCGGACATATCCCGTTGCACCAGCAGACGCTGTCATGGGGCATGAAGAAGACCATAGACGCCTACCAGCGCGCCGATGGCTTCATGCTGTTCAAGTGGATGAACGTGCGCTGAGGCGCAGCAGTGGCAATAGAGAGAGTGGAGAGAGTGAATTTCAAGGGAGTCGATTTCCACCTTTGGTGGTATTACAAAATGCAGGCCACTGGCTAGCATGGATTCACCGGAAAGACAGCCGGGTAAACCGACGATCCACGTGGTCGCATGGTCGGGCTGTCGGACTGGTGCGCAGGCTCCATATCGGGCCTTCGCCATCCATGACTTATCCAGGGAGCTCGCATGAAATACCTTTTGTCCACACTGACGATCTGCGCCGCATTCAGCTTGGGCCTTTCCGCCCATGCCGAAGAAAAGGTCAAGACGCCGCAACAAAACAAGATGGCCCAATGCAACAAGGACGCGGTCGGCAAGACCGGCGATGAACGCAAGGGCTTCATGAAAACCTGTCTGAGCGCGAAGAAGGACGCGCAGCAAAGCAAGTCCTAGAACGGCGCAGTTGTCCAGGCCCATGGCGGGCCTGGCGCGCGCGTCGCTCAATGAAACTCACGGCTGCGCGTGGTCAGGCTGCCGAGCAGCGGCGTCAGGTCCTTGAGCCGCTTGGCGATCAGATGGCGCACCTCGCCACCGGTCTCGGCGTCGCGCTGCCAGACGCCGTAGACCGCCAGCAAGCGTGAATAGAGCAGTTCGCTGCGCTGCTGCTCACGCAGGCTTTTCCAGACAATCACGTTGACGCTGCCGGTCTCGTCCTCCAGCGTGACGAAGACCACGCCCTTGGCGGTCTGTGGCTGCTGGCGCATCACGACCAGGCCGCAGGCGCGCACCGGGCGACCGTCGGGCAGGTCGTGCAGCTGCGCGGCGGTGAGCAGATTCATACGTCCCAGTTGATCGCGCAGCAGCGCCACCGGGTGGCGGCGCAGTGACAGGCCGGTGGCGGCGTAGTCGAACACCACCTCCTCGCCCTCGGCGGCCGGCGGCAGTTCGAGCCAGTCCTCCTCGACCGGCGTGGCCTTGAGCAGCGGTGGCGCCGGCTTGAGCGCCGAGGCGTCCCAGACCTGCTGGCGCCGATGGCCCGACAGGGCCAGCAAGGCATCGGCACTGGCCAGCGCCTTGAGGTCGCCCTGGTCGAGTTCGGCGCGCAGCGCGAGGTCTTCGGTGCTGGTGAACGGCGCCTCGATGCGGGCCGCGACGATGCGCTCCGCTGCCGCGGCGCGCAATCCGGCAACCATGCGCAGGCCCAGGCGGACGGCGGGTTTTAAATCGGGGTCAGATTCCAATTTCGCTGCAACTTGCCGGTGGCGGCCTTGCGGCGCTGGCGCCGTTGCGCAATCGGGGGCGGCCAGACCCGGGTCGGGCGCCGATGCCGCATGCGCTCCGGCATTGGGGTCGGAGCGCGATTTCGTTCGGCTGCGCGCGCTCCGGTAAAGCTGCTGTCCTGAATCGGGATCCGACCCCAATGCCTGCGATCCCGAGCGCTCCGGTCCAGTTTCATCAGCTTCGAGCGTGCAGTCCCAGTCGCTGCACATTACGTCGATGGCGCGCACCACCACGCCATGGCGCTTTGCGTCCTGCACCAGTTGCGAGGGGCCGTAAAAACCCAGCGGCTGGGAGTTGAGCATCGCGGCCAGGAAACAGGCCGGTTCATGGTGCTTGAGCCAGCAGCTCACATAGACCAGCAGCGCGAAACTGGCGGCATGGCTTTCGGGGAAGCCGTATTCGCCAAAACCCTCGATCTGCTTGAAGATGTTCTGCGCGAACTCCTCGGTGTAGCCGCGCTGCACCATGCCGCTGACCATGCGGTCGTGGAACTTGTGCACGCCGCCCTTGCGCTTCCAGGCCGCCATCGACCGGCGCAGGTCGTCCGACTCGCCGGGGCTGAAACCAGCGGCGAGCATCGCGATCTGCATCACCTGCTCCTGGAAGATCGGCACGCCCAGCGTGCGGCCCAGCGCCTCGCGCAGGCCCTCGCCGGGAAACTCCACCGGCTCCAGTCCCTGGCGGCGCCGCAGATAGGGGTGCACCATGCCGCCCTGGATCGGGCCAGGCCGCACGATGGCGACCTCGATCACCAGGTCGTAGAAGCAGCGCGGGCGCAGGCGCGGCAGCATGCTCATCTGGGCCCGGCTCTCGATCTGGAACACACCCACCGTGTCGGCGGCGCAGATCATGTCGTAGGTGGCCGGGTCCTCGGCCGGTATGTCCTGCATCTGAAAGACATGGCCGCGCTGCTGGCCGATCAGCTCGAGGCAGCGCCGGATCGCGCTCAGCATGCCAAGCGCCAGCACATCGACCTTGAGCAGTCCCATCGCATCGAGGTCGTCCTTCTCCCACTGGATCACCGAGCGATCGGGCATGGAGGCGTTCTCGACCGGCACCAGGCGGGTGAGCTTGCCCTGCGTCAGCACGAAGCCGCCGACATGCTGGCTCAGGTGGCGCGGAAAACCCAGCAGCTGCTGGGTCAGATCGAGCCACTGCATGATGCGCGGATCGTCGGCCGCCAGGCCGGCGTGGTCCAGCGTCTCGATCAGCGATTGTTCGAGCCGCATCACACCGTCGAACCAGCGGTGCTGCCTGGCGAACGCGTCGACCAGCGATTCGGGAATGCCCAGCGCCTTGCCGACATCTCGGATCGCGCTCTTGGGCCGGTAGGTCACCACCACGCCGGTGATGGCGGCGCGTTCGCGGCCGTACTTGGTGTAGATGTACTGGATCACCTCCTCGCGCCGCTGGTGCTCGAAATCGACATCGATGTCGGGTGGCTCGTTGCGCTCGCGGCTGATGAAACGTTCGAACAACACGTTCATGCGCGACGGATCGACCTCGGTCACACCCAGGCAATAACAGACCGCCGAATTGGCCGCCGAACCGCGGCCCTGGCACAGGATGTGGCGTTCGCGCGCAAAGCGCACGATGTCGTACACCGTGAGGAAATACATCTCGTAGCGCAGCTCGGCGATCAGCTCGAGTTCGTGTTCGACCTGCGCTTGCACCTGCGCCGGTATGCCCTGCGGATAGCGCTGGCTCATGCCCTCGTAGGTGAACTGGCGCAGCGTCTGCGCCGCCGTCAAGCCGGGCAGCACCGTCTCCTGCGGGTACTGGTAGCGCAGTTCGTCCAGGCTGAAACTGCAGCGCTGCGCCACCATCAGCGTGGCCTGCAACAGCGCGGGCGCA
>JBBKVW010000388.1:0-10894 GCA_037968655.1 Burkholderiaceae bacterium | reverse complement strand
GTTGGCTCCACATCGGCCGTGCATTGCTCGCCAGCAGGGATCGCCCTTCGGCACTGAGCAGATCGCAACCCTCGCGCGCCGTGTCGATCAGAAAGCGGCTGAGCGGAACCGCCTCGCTGATGCAACGGGTGAACGCCTCCTGGCCATGGGCCCGCACATAGCTGTCCGGATCGTGTTCGGGTGGCAGGAAGAGGAACTTGACGTTGCGCACGTCGGTGGCAAATGGCAGCGCGCCGTCCAGCGCCTTGCGCGCGGCGCGCCGACCGGCGGCATCGCCGTCAAAACTGAACACCACCGCATCGGTGAAGCGAAACAGCTTGTGCACATGGTCGGTGGTGCAGGCCGTGCCCAGTGTCGCCACGGCATTGGGAAACCCGAGTTGGGCCAGCGCCACCACGTCCATGTAGCCTTCGGTCACCAGCACGAAGCCGCGTTCGCGCAGGGCGCTTCGGGCCTCGAACAGGCCATACAGCTCGCGCCCCTTGCTGAACACCGGTGTCTCTGGCGAGTTCAGGTACTTGGGTTTGTCGTCGCCCAGCACCCGGCCACCGAAGCCGATGCACTCACCCTTGACGTTGCGGATCGGGAACATCAGCCGGTCGCGGAAACGGTCGTAGCGCTTCTCGTCGCCACCTTCGTCCTCCTGGTTCAGGATCACCAGGCCGCTTTCCACCAGCAGCGGATCGTCGTAGTTCGGAAAAACGCTGGCCAGGCTACGCCAGCCCTGCGGTGCATAGCCCAGCCCGAACTGGCGCGCGATCTCGCCGCTCAAGCCGCGGCCCTTGCAATAGTCGATCGCCCGGGGCGCCTCCTTGAGCTGCTTGCGGTAGGCTTCGCCGGCCTTCTCCAGCACATCGGTCAGCGTGGTCTGTCGTTGGCGCTGTTCAGCAGCGCGCACGCGATGTTCGGGCGAGAGGTCTTCTTCGGGCACCTGCATGCCGAACTGGCCGGCCAGGTCCTTCACCGCTTCGATGAAGCCCATCCCGGCATGGTCCATCAGAAAACTGATGGCGTTGCCGTTCTTGCCGCACCCGAAGCAGTGGTAGAACTGCTTGCTCGGGCTGACCGTGAATGATGGCGACTTCTCGGAGTGAAACGGACACAGGCCGGAAAAGTTCGCGCCGGTCTTCTTCAATTGCACATAGCGACCCACGATGTCCACCACATCGGCGCGTGCGACGAGCTCCTGTATGAAAGACTGGGGTATGGACACGCGCCTATTGTCCGAGCTGCAGGAAGAACAAACGCTGCAGGCCTACAGCGGCGCGGGAAACGCGCAGCCAAGGCGGGTGCAAAAAGGCTGCAGCAATGGTTCGATGCTCGGATGCAGTGCCACGCCAGCGGCCAACTGTTCGGCGCGCCGGCGTAGTCCGGCGGAACCGGGCAGGCGCACCGGCGGCCGACCCGGAATCGGCGGGTTGTCGGTACAGGCATTTGCCAGCCAATCCATCTGGCGCAGGAATTCTGCCTGTCCGCCATAGGCATCAGGATCGTGTAGCGTGACGTGTACGGTCGCGCCCCAGCCCTCGGGCGGGTCGGCCCGTCCGTGCCCGGCCAGGCCCGCCGTCAGCGCCTCGACCGTCAGTCCCAGGCCATAGCCCTTGTGGCCGTATTCCAGTCCGCCAATCGGCAGGATGGTGCCGGGTGGCTTGCGCGCCAGCACCGCCGGATCCCGGCTTGCCTGGCCATTGGCATCGATCAGCCAGGGCTCGGCGAAGGTCTCGCCGGCTGCTGCCTTGCGGTTGCACATGCCGTTGGTGGTGATGGAGGCAGAGATGTCTATCAGGACCGGCCCGCTGGATGTGGGAAATCCGATCGCGATCGGATTGGGTGTCATGACTGCGCGGGTGCCGCCAAATGGGGCGACGCTGGCGGCATTGGGGTCGGAACAGGCAACGATGCCCAGCATGCCGTTCTCTGCAATCCGCATCAGGTACACAGCCAGGCAGGCAATGTGGTGGCTGCGCCGGATCACCAGGCTGGCCACGCCGAACTGGCTGGCAGCTGGAATCAACCGGTCCAGCGCGCGCTGCATCAGCCAGGGACCGGGCAGGCGCAGGCCATCCCACAGCATGGCCGCCGGCTTGGCGTTCAGTTCCTTGGCGTCACCATGCGTTCCCATGCGGCCCTGTTCGATTTCGCGCAGGTAGGGCGCCAGCAAGGCCAGGCCATGCGTGTCATGGCCCAGCAGGTCGCCGTCCAGCAAGGTGCGGGCGACCGACTCGGCCAGTGCGCGCTCAAGGCCAGCGGCTTGCAAAAGCCCCAGTGCCATGGTGTGCAGTGCGTCGGCGCGGTATCGGTATGTCATTCGGAGGCCTTGGTGATGACGGGGAATCAATTTGCTCTAATGATGCCAGAGCACATTTGCCGCAACCGGGTTTCTGTAGACAGGAGACATGCCATGCCAGGTATTTTTGATCAGGACCTGCCCCGCACCGAGGCCAACTTTGCGGCGATCACGCCCTTGTCCTTCATCGAGCGCACCGCCCAGGTGTATCCGGACCAGCTTGCGGTTGTGCATGGCGCGCTGCGCCGCAACTGGTCCGAGCTTTACCAGCGTTGTCGTCGCCTGGCCAGCGCTTTGCAACAGCATGGAATTGTCAAGGGCGACACCGTGGCGGTGATGCTGCCCAATACGCCGCCGATGGTGGAGGCGCATTTCGGCATTCCGATGGCGGGCGCAGTCCTTAACGCACTCAACACGCGGCTCGATGCGCAAACCATCGCCTTCATGCTCGACCATGGCGAGGCAAAAGTCGTCATCGTCGATCCGGAATTCGCGGCGGTGGTGCAGCAGGCGATCGGGTTGCGCAAGTCCGCTGCGCCGCTGCTGGTTGTCGATGTCCAAGACGCGGTGTTCGGGCCCGGCAATCCCATAGGAAGCTTGGGCTATGAAGCCCTGCTGGAGCGGGGCGACCCGGACTTCGATTGGGTACTGCCCGACGACGAGTGGGATGCAATCGCACTGAACTACACCAGCGGCACCACCGGCAACCCCAAAGGCGTCGTCTACCACCACCGCGGTGCGGCACTCAATGCTTTGTCCAATATCCTGGAATGGGACATGGGAAAGCACCCGGTCTACCTGTGGACGCTGCCAATGTTCCACTGCAATGGCTGGTGCTTCCCCTGGACCGTCGCGGCGCGCGCGGGTGTCAATGTGTGCCTGCGCAAGGTCGAGGCGCAGGCCGTCTTCGACGCAATGCGCCTGCATGGCGTGACACATTACTGCGGCGCGCCGATCGTGCACGGGCTGCTGGTCAACGCGGATGAATCGATCAAGCAGGGCGTCGCACGTGGCATCAAGGCCATGGTGGCAGGTGCAGCGCCGCCGGCGTCGATGATCGAAGGCATGGAGCAGCTGGGGTTCGATCTGACCCATGTCTATGGCTTGACCGAGGTGTATGGCCCCGCGACTGTGTGTGCGAAACACGCGCACTGGGACAGCCTGGATATCGGTGAGCGGGCAAGGCTCAATGCGCGCCAGGGCGTGCGCTACCACCTGGAACGCGACGTGCGGGTGCTCGATGCGACGACGATGCAACCGGTGCCACAGGACGGCGAGACCATGGGCGAGATCATGTTCCGCGGCAATATCGCGATGAAGGGATATCTCAAGAATTCCAAGGCAACCGGTGAGGCATTTGCCGGTGGCTGGTTCCACAGCGGCGATCTTGCGATCGTCTACCCCGATGGCTACTTGAAGATCAAGGACCGCAGCAAGGACATCATCATCTCGGGTGGCGAGAACATTTCGTCGATCGAGGTCGAGGATGTGCTGTATCGGCACCCGGCAGTACTGGCTGCGGCCGTAGTGGCAAAGGCCGATCCGAAGTGGGGCGAGACGCCCTGCGCTTTTGTCGAACTCAAGGCCGGAGCCACGGTGTCCGCGCAGGAGATCGTTGCGCACTGCAAGAAACACCTGGCCGGCTTCAAGGTGCCCCGCGCGGTGGAGTTCGGCGAGCTGCCCAAGACCTCGACCGGCAAGATCCAGAAATTCGAACTGCGCCAGCGCGCCGGCTCGGCGCAGGCAATCGACGTATAGAGCCGGCGCGCCTGCGCGCGCAGTTCCAGCCGCGCCGCACGCTGCGGCGCGGGCCGTTGTCAGTCGCCCATTACCACGCCTTCACGCCGCGGGTCGGCGCCGCCCAGCCACATTTGCTGGCCATGCGCCTGGCCGCGGGTGATGGCCTGCAGACCGCTGGTCATGTTGATCTCGCGCACCTCATGGCCGCGCGCCTTGAGCGCTTCCACGGTCGCTGCCGGAAAGCGCTTTTCCTCCAGCACCGTGGGACCGTTGAGCGATGCAAAATTCGGCAGGTTGATGGCCTGCTGCGGCACCATGCCCCAGTTGAGCACGCCATACAGGGTCTTGGCGGTGTAGTGGATGATCAGCGCGCCGCCCGGGCTGCCGCCGCTCATGACCAGGGCGCCGCTGGCCTTGTCGAACACCAGCGTGGGCGCCATCGACGAGCGCGGCCGCTTGCCGGCTTGAACCCGATTCGCAATTGGTGCACCTGTTGCATCGGTCGGCGCGAAGCTGAAGTCGGTCAACTCGTTGTTGAGCAGGAAACCGCGCACCATCTGGCGGGCCCCAAATCCGTCTTCGATCGTGGTGGTCATGGCCAGTGCATTGCCGCGGCTGTCGACGATGGAGATATGCGAGGTGCCGTATTCCGGCTGATCGGGCATCGGTGCAAACGAGGTCTTGACGCCGCCGGGTGTGCCGGGTTTGGCGGTTTTCATGCTTTGGGCACCTGGAGCCTGGCCGATCAGCTTGGCGCGCTCGGCCAGATAGGCCGGGTCGAGCAGGCTCATCCAGTTGCCAGCCGGCGGCGATATGAAGGCAGGATCGGCCAGATACAGTGCGCGGTCGGCAAATGTCAGCCGTGATGCTTCGGTATACAAGTGCAGCCAGTCAGCCGAAGGAATGCCGTCCTGCAACGGCAGTGAGGCTGCATTGGTATTGGCCATCAGACCCAGGATCTGGCCAACGGCGATGGCGCCCGAGCTTGGCGGCGGAAAGCCGCAGATGCGGAAATCACGGCTGTTGGCGCGGTAGTTGCTGCAGATCGGTGCCCGCTTGACGGGCTGGTAGCCAGCCAGGTCGGCCATGCTCAACTTGCCCGGGTTGGTCGGGTGCTGTTGCACCTTGTCCACGATGGCCTGCGCCACGCCGCCTTCAAGCAGGGCTTTGGAGCCGTTTTTGGCGATCTGGCGCAGCACAGTTGCCAGTTCCGGATTGCGCAGAACTTCGCCGACAGCGCGCGGCGAACCGTCCGCGTGATAGAAATACGCAGCCGCCGTTGGATCGTTTTTCAGGTGTTTTTCGCTGCCCAGCAGACCATTGAGTCGGGCGCTGACCTTGAATCCGCCCTCTGCCAGCGTGATGGCGGGCTCGAACAGTTTGGCCCACGGCAAGCTGCCGTGCTGGCGATGCGCTGACTCCAGCATGCGCAGGGTTCCTGGCACACCGACCGCGCGTCCACCGACGACGGCATCGTAAAACGGCATTGGCTTGCCATCGGCAGCGATGAACAGCTTTTCGTCTGCGGCGGCGGGTGCCGTTTCGCGGCCATCGAAAGCCTCGACGTCCCTGCCATTGAAGTGCATCAGAAAAGCACCGCCGCCAATGCCGCTGGATTGGGGTTCGACCAGTGTCAGCACCATCTGCACAGCGATCGCCGCATCGACCGCGCTGCCGCCCGCCTTGAGTACCTGGTAGCCCGCGTCGGTGGCCAGGGGGTTTGCGGCGGCAACTGCGAACTTCTGGGTCGCCCAGCCGGGCTTCTCGGTATAGCCAGACGAGCCTTCGGGTTGCGCGGGAACCGAGTAACTGAAACTGCCGGGTCCCGAGGCGCAGCCTTGCAACAGCGTGGCGAGCGCCAGCGCGCTCAATGGGAATGAAATGCGATGCAGCATGAGTCCTCCAGAGATGATGTGGTGGGTTCGGCGAACGGCCGACAGACCTTTATAACTGAAGGGGCCTGTCCGAAGGCCCGCCTGCTGGCAGTTCAGGCCTGCCGTGCCCAGCATTCAGGCTGTGGCTGGAGCAGCTTCGCTGGCGTCGAAATCGAGCTCGACCCGTGCCCCATTGGGGTCTTGGCAGAACAATTGCCATGCGCCATTGCGTGGCAGTTGGCGCAGGTCGCAATGGATCTTGGCGGCTCGTAGACGCATGACCGTTTGCGCCAGGCCCACAGCAGAAAACGCCATATGGTCGATCACGCCGGCTGGCGGATCTGGCAGCGGCCGCCCCGCAATCACATGCAGGATTGCCTGCTCGCCCCCATACAGCCAGGCGCCAGGAAAATCAAACGGTGGTCTTGGGCCATTGCGCAGACCGAGCAGGTCGCAATAGAAATTCAGAGTGGCGTCCAGATCAGACGTCAACACAGTGAAATGATTCATGCCGACGATGGCCATGCTGTCTCCTTTCGCGCGATGATCAGATGCCAACTGCGACATGGTCGCCGCACATTCGAGCTGGCTTGTCAGTTAACAAAGCAGGCGACTGAGCCTCCATGGACAGGCGCCGCTTGGCATGCCACCCGCGTCGAACGAAATGGCAAGCCAGGGTTCGGCATGGCGCCGGCTATTGTTTCAACGTGGTGCCAGTCGAATCGCGCCATCGAGGCGGATCACCTCGCCATTGAGCATGTCGTTCTCGATGATGTGCTTGGCAAGCCGGGCATAGTCCTCGGGCGTACCCAGCCGCGAAGGGAAGGGCACGCTGGCGGCCAGCGCATCTTGCACTTCCTTTGGCATGCCGAACAACATCGGCGTGCCAAAGATGCCCGGCGCAATCGTCATGTTGCGCACGCCGTTGCGCGCCAGATCGCGGGCGATCGGCAAAGTCATGCCAACTATCCCTCCCTTGGACGCGCTGTAGGCTGCCTGGCCAATCTGCCCGTCATAGGCCGCAACGGACGCGGTGGAGATCATGACGCCGCGTTCACCTGTTGCTTCGGGTTCGTTCTTGCACATGGCGTCAGCCGCGAGGCGGATCATGTTGAAGCTGCCGATCAGGTTGACGGTCACCGTCTTGACGAAGCCCGCCAGCACGTGCGGGCCATTCTTGCCGACCGTTTTTTCCGCACTGGCGATGCCGGCGCAGTTGATCAGTCCCATCAGCTTGCCCATCGACAGGGCCTTGGCGACAACGGCCTGACCATCGGCTTCCTGCGTCACATCGCATTTGACGAATGCGCCGCCGATCTCCTTGGCCACCGCTTCTCCTTTTTCGGTCTGCATATCGGCTACCACGACCTTGGCGCCGCTGGCCGCCAGCATGCGTGCCGTGCCTTCGCCCAGGCCCGATGCGCCGCCGGTGACGATGAATACGTTTCCTGCAATTTCCATGATTTTCTACCTTGTGCTTAATGAAAAATCTGCCCCTTGGGGATGCTCGGCGATTATGGCCCACGGCCCAGGAGTGATGAATTTCTTGCTGCTACAATCTGCGCTCTCGAACATCCTTAGGCGCGTAGCTCAGCTGGTTAGAGCACCACCTTGACATGGTGGGGGTCGTTGGTTCGAGTCCAATCGCGCCTACCAAATTTTGTAAATGAATCAAGCACTTGGTGGCAACGCCCAGTGCTTTTTTCTTGTCGGTACCAAAAAGCGGCCGTTCGATACGGATTTCATCGCTACATAGGTTGTCCTAGGAAACGAGCGTTAGTGGGCTGCGTTCCTGGTAGATCAGGGCTCGCCGCTAATCAATTAACTCTGTATAGGTACACCAACCGTCTCGCTTGCGCCCAGTGACCAGCCGACTTGCCAACTCTGTATCGATCTCTGACATATGTGTCCACGCTGTTCTACATGGACACAAGCATCCTCGTCATGACTGCTCGATGGAAGTCGGGGTTTATTGACCACTTGCGGAATAGCCGCCAATGGGTCGACAAAAACGCAAGAGTCAGACTTCACAATCTATCTGATGGCGGTACTGATGCTGCCTGGCTTGTTGTGGCAATACTCGCCAACGGCACTGCACTGGGCGATCCCTCTGGCCGGCCTGGCCGCGCTGGTGTTGTGGAGCCTGATCGAATACGCCATGCACCGCTTTGCGTTTCATGGCGTGGAGCCCTTTGTAAGCCTGCACGCCGGGCACCATCGACGGCCCCTGGCGTTGGTCGCCACGCCCACGCTTGTCAGCGCGACCGTGATCGCGTTGTTGGTTTGGCTGCCCGCGACCTTGCTCGGCGGACTCTGGATGGGCAGTGGTGTGGCCCTGGGAGTGGTCACCGGTTATTTTGCGTACGGAGTGGTTCACCACGGCGTGCATCACTGGCGGGCCAAGGGTGTCTGGATGCGCCGATGCAAACGTCAGCACGCCATTCATCACCTTAACCCGCGAATCAACTACGGTGTCACCATGTTGCGCTGGGACCGTGCTTTTGGCAGCCACAAGATTCCCATCAACAACCAACGATGGGGTAGATGCCTTTCGCGGTTGTCCGTGGCTGCGGCCCGCGGTGTGCGCCAGCAGACCGACGCGGAGCCAGTGTCACAGGCACCATGCCTTCGGTGCGGCGCTTCTGATTCACAGGTTGTTGCGGCAGCAGCATCCTGTACCAGCGCAAGGCCGGCGCTGCCGTTGGCGGATGCCCTGCATGTCGGTAAGAGCGTGACAGACAAGGGCTGGTGCACCTGCTGGGCCAAAAGGCCAGGGGCGACTGCATCACGCTTGCAGAGTCGAGTTGCAGCTACTCACCACAAGGCAGAGCCCCGGGTATCCAGCAGCCGCCTGCGCCAACGCTTGCGCAGCCAAACCCTGACAGCCCATGCGAGCAGGCCAACGCTGAGTCCAGCTACCGCCATGACGCCAGCGGCAGCCAGGCCACTGGCAGCGTCGATACTCCAAAGTTGCACTGCCCACAGGATGGCCGCCAGCACAAAAATTCCGATGGCGAGTCGCATTGGGTTCTCTATGCTGCGATGCGCGCGGGAAGCAGGCGCTGATATTCTTTCTTGACTACCTCGTAGCACTCGCAGGACATATCTTCCAGTCCTGGGCGGTCAAGTACCGTGATGTTGCCCTCTGAATATGTGACAAGACCAGCATTCTGAAGTTTGGCAACGACATTCAAGACCCCACTGGCGGGGACGATGCCGAGCATCTTCGCAAGAAGTTCCTGGGTCATGACCAGTTCATTTCCCGGCAGTCGGTCCAGGCTGAGCAACAGCCAACGGCACAGTTGCTTATCGAGTTCGTGATGCCGGTTACAGCCCGCCGTTTGGGACATCTGCGCCATAAGTGCCTGCGTGTACCGCAACAGCTCGTGCATGACAGGGCCCGCACGGTCGAACTCGCGCTTCATGGCCGGTGCTACCAGGCGATAACCCTTGCCGGCGTTCTGGACTACCGCACGGCTTGTCGTGGTGTTGCCACCCATGAAAAGTGATACACCAACGATGCCCTCATTGCCGACCACTGCCAGTTCCGCCGAGTCACCGTTATGCATGACATACAGAAGTGAGACGATGACCGAGATCGGGAAATAGACGTATTCGTCCTTCTCGCCAGCCTCGTACAGCACGTACCCGAGCGGAAGGTCAATCAGTTCTAGGTCGGGCAACCAGCGCGACAGTTCAGCTTCCGGCAGAGCGGCAAGGATGTGATTGAGCTCTGCATATGCAGAACTTGTCACCTGTCTGGCGGCAGGCAATTTGGATGAGCCAGCGACCTGGTCGCCGGATCTAGGTGAGAGGAAATCAGCCATTGCACTCCTTCAGAACGCGTCCTGCCTTCGACGGTCGCCCCAGCGGCGGGGGAACAGGCTCCAAGCTGACGATAGCGCCAATATTCAAACGCGTATGTGCGCTTTCGAACACATGCACAAGTGTCAACGAGGGCAGGTGATGATCTTTCTGGTTTCACCGCCTTGTCTCGCAGTCAGTGACGTGCGGCGATGCTCCGCAGCGCATAGGCCTCCAGATCGTTTGCCGATGGGCTGGGCAATGGTGCAACACCGCAACTTACGAAGAACCTGGCGGTCTGCCCGTCAGTGCGCTCGGCGCAGGCACGGAAAAAGAGCAGGAATTCGGGAGTTCTCACGAGGTAGCTTTCGCACAGCGCCTCGCCGATGCGCGCTTTTGCGCTGCCGGTTGCCAATCGCACGCAGTTCGTTGGAGCCATGCCCCTGCGCAAGCCGCGTACTTCAAAGAACCCGCCGTGTTCAGGCACGCGCGACCGGATTTTCACGGACGGAAAGACATGCTTGAGCGTATCGAAAATGTTCATCGGGTCCCCGGAATTGCCAACGGATGGGTCAATATAGGCCCGGTCGTGTGGTCCAGTCTGTACGAAGCCGAACACTATGCGACTGGCCGCCAGAGGATGCGGCAGGACGCGCGAATCGTTCATCCGGTGCGGGCTGGAGGTCAAGGAAGAGCGCCAGAGAGACGCGCGTCGATGTTCTGGCGGCGCGCTTTCAGAGTGGATTGGGGCGCAGGGCTAGCCCAGCAGAACCAAGTGTCCCTGCTTCGCGGCGGCCTCGACGTCTTCCACAGGCAGCGCAGCGGAACTTTGACCGGTCGCGCCGTAGACGATGTTGACCAGGCCGCCACTGATCTGCTCGACCAGGCATGCGCCGATCGGGATGTTCGCTTTTGCGCTGTCGGCCTTGGCATAGGTCAACGGTCCGGTAATGCGTGCGCTGTGGGTGGTGACGGTCATGATGGTGAACTGTTTGCGCGCGTTGACGCGGACTTTCTGGCTAAGGCCAGACCCGGGGATCCCGAACATTGCTGGACAATTCCGTTGCACTGCGGATGGCGCCATTGCCCGCCCCCATCGCGCTGGCGCCCACTGGATCGAATGCCCCGGTTTCAGCTTATGGCGGCAGGCGCGGGTCGTCGTTGCGGTGCCGCTCGCTTGTTGACTTGC
>JBBKVW010000387.1:0-2658 GCA_037968655.1 Burkholderiaceae bacterium | reverse complement strand
ACCTCGCCCTGCTCGGTCAGACGGATCTGGCCGCGCACGGTGCCCGCCGGTTGCGCCAGGATGGCCTGGTAGCTCGGCCCGCCGCCGCGGCCCACCGTGCCACCGCGGCCGTGGAACATGCGCAGGCGGAGCAGTGGCGCGCCGGCGTCGCTTTCGGCCACTTCGTCAAACAGTGCCACCAGCGCGACCTCGGCCAGGTACAGCTCCCAGTTGCTGGTGAATATGCCGCCGTCCTTGTTGCTGTCCGAATAGCCCAGCATGATGTCCTGCTCGCCGCCACTGCGCCGGACCATGGCCTTGATGCCGGGCAGGGCGTAGAAGTCGCGCATGATGGTGGCCGCATTGCGCAGGTCTTCGATGGTCTCGAACAGCGGCACCACGATCAGGTCGGTGCGCGCCTTGCGGTCCAGCGTGTCGTCCAGCAGGCCGGTCTCCTTTTGCAGCAGCAGGACCTCGAGCAGATCGCTGACGGTCTCGGTGTGGCTGATGATGTAGTGGCGCAGCGACTCGCGGCCGTAGCGCGCCAGCATGTCGCGTGCGCAGGCGAAGATGGCCAGTTCGTCCTGCACCAGACTGGAATAGGCATGGTTCAGCACCCGCAACGGTCGCGCATCTGCCAGCAAGCGCATCAGTACCGCGCGCTTGGCGTCCTCGTCCAGCGCGCCATAGTCGGCTTCGATGCGCGCTGCGGCCAGTAATTCGGCCACAACCTCCAGGTGCTTGTCCGAGCTCTGGCGCAGGTCGACGGTAGCCAGGTGAAAACCGAATACCTGGACCGCACGGATCAGCGGTCGCAGGCGCTGCCCGACCAGCGCGGCGCCGTGGTTCTCCAGCAGCGAGGTCTCGATGGTGCGCAGGTCGGCGCACAGTTCCTCGGCATTGGCATAGGGGTGCTGTGGCGCGACCGCATGGCGCGCCGCGTCGCCCCCGGTCAACGACTTGAGCGTCGCGGCAAGCCGCGCATACATGCCGGTCATGGCAAGCCGATAGGGCTCGTCCTGGCGGTGTTCATTGGTGTCTGGCGAGCGCGCAGCGAGCTGGCGCATCGGGTCGGACACCTTCACCAGAATCGCCGATACCGACAGCTCGCCACCCAGCAAGTGCAGTTCGGTCAGGTAGTGGCGCAGCGCGATCTCGGCCTGGCGCTTGAGCGCATAGGCCAGGGTCTGCGCGCTGACATTGGGATTGCCGTCCCGGTCGCCACCAATCCATTGGCCCATGCGCAGGAAGCTGTGGATGTCGCGTTGGCCCAGCTCGCGTTCCAGGTCGGCATAGAGCTTGGGGATTTCGCGCAGGAAGGTGGCCTCGTAGTAGCTCAGCGCGTTTTCGATCTCGTCGGCGACCGTGAGCTTGGTAAAGCGCAGCAGGCGGGTCTGCCACAGCTGCATCACGCGGGCCCGGATCTGCGCCTCGTTGCGTGCCAGTTCACGTGGCGTCAGCGCATCTTTGTGGGATTGCGCCGCCAAAGCATGCAGGCGGATCGTGTCGCGCGCGGCCAGCAGCTGCGCAATACCGCGCTCGGCATCCAGGATGCTCTTGCGTTGCACTTCGGTCGGGTGCGCGGTCAGCACCGGCGAGACGAAACTGCCGGCCAGCGTTTGAACGATGGTGTCCGGCGTGATGCCGGCCCAGCGCAATCGTGACAGTGCGACGTCGATGCTGCCCTCTTGTGTATCGCCGGCGCGTTCATGCACGGCACGGCGCCGGATATGGTGCCTGTCCTCGGCCAGATTGACCAGGTGGCTGAAATAGGTGAATGCGCGGATCACGCTGACGGTCTGGTCGCCGGACAATCCCACCAGCAGCTTCTTGAGCGAGCGGTCCGCCTCCTGGTCTGCATGGCGTCGAAACGCAACCGACAGCGTGCGGATCTTCTCGATCAGGTTGAAGGCCGCCTCGCCATCCTGGTCCTGGATGACGTCACCCAGGATCCGGCCCAGCAGCCGGATGTCCTCCACCAGGGGGCGTTCGTTTTCGCGCGCGCGACGGGTGGTTTCGGGGCTGGGGCGTGGGCTCATTGGGGGGTCTGCTGATGCGGCTGGCAGCCGGGGAGGCTCATGCTAGCATCGTGCGATCCCCTCTGATTACCAAGCGGTTACGACTGTGAACCCGTCGACTGTGAACCCGTCAATACGCACGTCCCTCGTCATCGCAACCCGTGAAAGCCGACTGGCACTTTGGCAGGCCCGCCATGTCCAGCAGCGGTTGCTCGCGCTGGGCCATACGGTTGAATTGCTTGGCATGACCACGCGTGGCGATCAGATCCTGGACCGATCGCTCAACAAGGTTGGCGGCAAGGGACTTTTCGTCAAGGAGCTCGAGAACGCACTGGACGATGGACGCGCCGACATGGCCGTGCATTCGCTCAAGGACGTGCCGATGGAGTTGCCGGCGGGTTTTGTGTTGGCCTGCGTGATGCAGCGCGAAGATCCGCGCGACGCTTTCGTGTCCAACCAGGTGGCCAGCCTGGCGGAACTGCCGCAGGCCGCGGTGCTTGGCACCTCCAGCTTGCGCCGCGTTGTGCTGCTGCGCGAGGCCCTGGCGCAGTTGGGTCGCGACGATGTGCGCATCGCGCCATTGCGCGGCAATCTGGACACCCGGCTGCGCAAGCTCGACGAAGGCGGCTTCGACGCGATCGTGCTGGCAGCGGCGGGATTG
>JBBKVW010000386.1:0-10670 GCA_037968655.1 Burkholderiaceae bacterium | reverse complement strand
TCCCCAGGTAAGAACGCACTCCTTCACCACACAGCCGCCAGATCTACGCCGCCTGACCCTTGGTCACAAAAGCTTCGCGGTTTATGGCCCGCTCGCCTTGGTCGGCACCGCCTTCTATCCGGTTCTTGTTCATCGGCTCGCAATTTATGCTCCACGCTTCCTTCCCACACTCGGTCGCCCTCATGCAGTTGCGTTTCACTTCGCTCACTGTGACCAGCTCGCGGGAGGACTTGCACCTCCAGGAGTGCGCCCATTCTGGGCGCACGCAAAAAAATGCCCGGCCAACAAGGGCCGGGCACGTTGCTCGTATGCAGCCGCAGGGCCGCATGGGCTCAGGCTCTCGCGGCCCGCAACTTGAACGAAAACTCTCGAAGCGCCGCGATACCGCTGCTCTCGGCCCGATGGCACCAGGCTTGCAAGTCACTGGCAAGATGCTCCCGCGAACGCGAGGTGTTGAGCCACATTTGGCGCAGTTCTTCGCGCATGGTCACCATCTTGTCTAGAACTGGATGTGCCGCGCGAGCCATGGCCAATTGTGGCGCGGCCGCCGCTGGCACCTTGTCCGCGTCACGGTGCAGCCAGCGCTTGGCAGCAACCAAAACATCCACATCGCCACGTTTGGCCCTAATTGCGGCCAACTCCGTCACGCAGGCCTGACGCAGTTCCTTGGCGAAACCAGCCATGACTTCATAACGATGTGCGATCAGGGCTTCGAGAGTCTTTACATCAGCGACCGGACGCACCACGCCAAGTCGCAATCGCGGCGGCGTTTTCTTGACTCTTGCCAAACCCACCATCGCCAACAGGCTGATGTAGACCCAGCCGATGTCGAATTCGTGCGACTTGACCGAGAACTTGGCCGAAGTCGGATATGTGTGATGGTTGTTATGGAGCTCTTCGCCCCCGATCAAAATGCCCCAGGGCACGATATTTGTGCTGGCATCGGCCGCTTCAAAATTGCGGTAACCCCAATAGTGACCTATCCCATTGATGACGCCCGCCGCCATGACCGGAATCCACGCCATCTGGACCGCCCATACCGCAAGGCCCGCCGCTCCAAAGAGCGCCAGGTCAACAATCATCATCAAGCCGACGCCCTGCCAGCTGAAGCGGGAATACAAATTGCGCTCAAGCCAATCATTGGGACAGCCCTGGCTGTACTTGGACAATGTCTCCTGATTCTTCGACTCAGCACGATACAACTCGGCACCCTGCCAAAACACTTTCTTGATGCCATGCGCCACTGGGCTGTGCGGATCATCGACCGTTTCACATTTGGCGTGATGCTTGCGATGGATGGAAACCCACTCTCTTGTCACTTGACCAGTGCCGATCCACAGCCAGAATCTGAAAAAATGGGCAGGAATGGCATGCAGGTCCATTGCGCGATGGGCCTGATGACGGTGAAGGTATATCGTCACGCTGGCGATCGTGATATGCGTGGTCGCTAGGGCGTACAGGACGATTTCCCACCACCTCAGATTCAACAGTCCATGCGACAGCCACTCCACAATAGCGTTAAAAATGGCCCAATCGGGTAGCAACATAATTTTTGACTCTCAGATAAACAGGTGACTGCCGAGGCGGCGTACCTCTACCTTGCGCCAGCTTCATTGGCTGGACTGATCGCCGCGATAACCTGCTATTTTAGAACGTGCAGGCAAAATCGCCTAATGCCCTGAAAAAGATCACGCAAAACATGACAATTCAAACCATCATGTAGGCTTCTTCGTCCAAATGGCGGCAAAAAATCCATCGGTGGCATGCTGGTGTGGCCATAGCCGCAATTGAGCGACCCCTTCAGGGCCCTCTTGGCAAAGGCTCGACGTGGATTCCACCTTCAATTCTGACAATATGTTGGCGGCATCCAACAGTTCGAAGTCCGGATTGGCCCTCGAAAATCCCACGGCAATCTCCTCGTTTTCCTTCTTGAGAAAGCTGCATGTGGCGTACACAAGTCGCCCACCGGGCTTGAGAAGCCGGGCAGCGCCCTGAATTATTGCGCTCTGCGTCGCGGCCATTTTTTCGATCGCAGCGACACTTTGGCGCCATTTCAGGTCGGGATTGCGGCGCAAGGTGCCAAGTCCCGAGCACGGCGCGTCAACCAAAACGCGATCAATCTTGCCGGCAAGGCGCTTAATGCGCTCGTCTCGCTCATGGCTGATCACGACCGGATGGACGTTGGACAGACCGCTACGCCGCAATCTCGGCTTGAGTGCATCAAGCCGGTGGGCAGATGTGTCAAATGCGTACAGTCGTCCGGTGTTGCGCATTGCCGAGCCAAGCGCCAGTGTTTTTCCGCCAGCGCCGGCACAGAAATCCACCACCATCTCGCCGCGTCGCGCGTCCAGCAGCAGCGCCAGCAACTGCGATCCTTCGTCCTGGATTTCAAACTCGCCATTCACGTAGGAGTCCAGCCGCGTCAGCGAGGGCTTGCCATGCAGGCGCAATCCCCAGGGAGAGAACGGAGTTGGACTCGAAACGATGCCCGCCGTTGCCAAGCTTTTTTGAACATCCGCGCGCTTTGTCTTGAACATGTTCACACGCAGATCCAACGCCGCGGTGCCATTGAGGCTGTCGGCCAAGGGCCAGAATTCTGATCCGAGCTCTTGCTTGAGCATGTCTGCCAACCAATCGGGCAGGTTGTGGCGATGGCGCTCCATCAGGTCCTCGCTGCGCACGTCGGCACAGGCGTTCAGCCAGCCCTTCTCGTGATCGTTCAATGCCCCATCAAGAAACGACCGATCGCCATGAAAACCTAATATCGCGAGGCGCCTGGCCTTTGCGCCGCTGCCAGACGGCGCAAGGTGTTCGAACAGCTGCTTCTTGCGCAATACGCTATAGATAGTTTCCGCAAGCGTTGCACGCTCGCGCGGCCCGAGCGACCGGTGATCGCGGAAAAATCGCGCCACGACCGCGTCGGCAGGATGATCAAACTTCAGGATCAACGCAACCAGATCGGTGCAGGCCTGCAACAAAGGGGCTGGGTGCATCAACTGGATTGTCCCATGCGGGTCGCGACCCAATGCGCTCAATCACGGGAACTGAAATCGATTCAGCTGTGCAACAAGCGTGCGATTGCAGTCGAAAATATCCGGTGTTCCTGGGTGACGACCCTTGCGGCCAGGCTCTGCGCTGTATCACCCGCAAGCACGGGAACCACCGCCTGCGCCAGGATCGGGCCGTCATCCAGTTCCGTAGTCACCAGATGCACTGTGGCACCGGCAACGCGGCATCCTGCATCGAGCGCGCGTTGATGGGTGTCGAGCCCGGTGAAGGCCGGCAGCAACGACGGGTGGATATTGACCAGCCGACCCCGATAGCGCGCAACGAAATCTGGCGTTAGAACCCGCATGAATCCGGCCAGTACTACCAGGGCAGGCAGGCCCGACGGATCATGCTGGTCTATGCAGTGCGCCAAGGCCCGATCAAAGTTCTTACGGTCGACAAACAGACTATGGTCCACGACATCGGTGGCAATGTCCATCGACCGGGCCAGTGCCAAGCCGGCAGCATTCGGCCGATTGCTAATCACCGCGGCGACACGTGCGTCGAACCGAGACCTCCAGTCGTCGCGCAGCGCTGTGCGCGCGATAGCAGCCATGTTCGAGCCAGCGCCCGAGATCAGGATCACGATATTCTTCATAGATCGCAAAATTATCGCCCGCACGCAATCGATGCGTGGTTTGTCACGGTCCTGACACGCCTCAGCACAGGACCGTGCTACAAACTGCTACCGCCTGTTTGGAGACACCTGTATGGATCTGGCCTTTACCCCTGAAGAGCAGAAGTTTCGCGAGGACATTCGCGCCTGGGTCGCGGCCAATCTGCCAAAAGACATTTCAAAAAAGGTGTTCAACGCCCTGCACCTGAGCCGGGACGACATGCAAAACTGGGCCAAGATTCTGGGCAAGAAGGGCTGTCTTGGACACGGATGGTCGAAGGAGTTTGGCGGACCGGGCTGGAACTCGATCCAAAAACACCTGTTCGAAGAAGAATGCGCTCTTGCCGGTGCGCCGCGGGTGGTACCGTTTGGACCGGTCATGGTTGCACCAGTGATCATGGCCTTTGGCAGCCCCGAGCAGCAGGCCCGATTTCTCCCCGGCATTGCCAGTGGCGAGGTCTGGTGGAGCCAGGGCTATAGCGAACCAGGCTCTGGCAGCGACCTGGCCTCGCTCAAAACCAAGGCTGAGCGCCGAGGCAACAATTACGTCGTCAATGGACAAAAAACATGGACCACGCTGGGCCAATTCGGGGAATGGATCTTTTGCCTGGTACGCACCAGCAATGAGGGAAAACCGCAGACCGGAATCAGCTTCTTGCTGATTGACATGAAATCGCCCGGTATCACAGTCCGCCCGATTCGGCTGCTAGATGGCAGCGTCGAAGTCAATGAGGTGTTTTTCGACAATGTCGAAGTTCCGGCGGAAAATCTGATCGGCGAAGAAAACAAGGGTTGGACTTATGCCAAGCATTTGCTCAGCCACGAGCGCACCAATATCGCCGATGTGAATCGCGCAAAGCGCGAACTTGAGCGCCTCAAACGCATTGCCAAGGCCGAGGGCATATACGACGACATCCGGTTCCGCGACGAGATCGCCAGACTCGAAGTAGATGTCGTCGCACTCGAAATGATGGTGTTGCGGGTGCTGGCTGCCGAAAAATCGGGCAAGCAATCGCTGGACATTGCCGGCTTGCTCAAAATTCGCGGCAGCGAAATACAACAGCGCTATAGCGAATTGATGATGCTGGCGGCGGGCCCCTTTGCGCTTCCGTTGATCCATGAGGCAATGGAAGCCGGTTGGCAGGGCGATGCGGTCGGCGCATTGCATTGCGCTCCGCTCGCCACGACCTACCTGAACATGCGCAAGACCACCATTTATGGCGGCTCCAACGAGGTGCAGCGCAATATAGTTTCGCAGGTCGTTCTGGGTTAAGGGCGCGGGCCTGCGGTTGGCATTCCGATGCAATCGGCCGTCGCACCAAGTGATTCCTAACATTCACAGATGCATTACAGGTGACGAACATGGATTTTGATTTCAGCGAAGACCAGGAGCAATTGCGCGACGCAGTGCGCAAATGGGTCAACAAGGCTTATGGCTTAGACCGGCGCAGGGACATCGCAGGCAAGGGCGGTTTTGCCGCCGATGCCTATCGCGAGCTGGCTGATCTGGGTCTGTGCGGCCTGTTTGTGCCCGAAAACATGGGCGGCCTTGGCATGGGTCCGATCGAAGGCATGGTTGTCATGGAGGAATTGGGCCGCGGTATCGTGCTGGAGCCCTTGACACAAGCGCTGATCGCCGGCGCCATTCTTGGTGCTTACGCGCCCAAGGATCTGGCCAATCAGTGGGCAGCGAAAGTCGCCAGTGGCGAGAGTCTTGTCGTACTGGCCTACCAGGAACGGGCTGGCCGCTATCGGCTTGACACCTGCAGCACGACAGCCACGAAGGGCAAGGAAAAATGGTCCTTGAGCGGCATCAAGAGCCTGGTCGTTGCCGGGGATCAGGCGCAGGCCTTTCTTGTCAGCGCCACGGTCGATGGCAAGCTGGCACTATTCCTGGTGGATCGGTCAGCAGATGGTGTCACGACGCGTGGCTATGGAACGCTCGACGGCGGATGCGCCGCTGAACTGCATCTGGACAAGGCGAACGCTGATCTGCTCAGCGTAGACGGCCTGGCCGTGCTGGAGCACGCTGTCGATATCGGCATTGCGGCTACCTGCGCCGAGGCAGTCGGCGTGATGGACAAGACGCTGGCCATTACGACGGAATACATGAACACCCGCAAGCAGTTTGGCGTGGTAATCAGCAGTTTTCAAGCGCTGCGGCACCGCGCCTCGGACATGAAGATGCAGCTCGAGCTGGCCCGATCCATGAGCTACTACGCATCGCTCAAGCTCAATGCCCCGGCGCCCGAGCGTCGCGCGGCCATGGCCAGGGCCAAGTTCCAGTTGGGACAGTCGATGCGTTTTGTCGGTCAACAGGCAGTGCAGTTGCACGGCGGTATCGGCGTAACCGACGAATACATCGTCAGCCACTACTTCAAACGCCTGACACAGATGGAGATGGTGTTCGGCGACAGCATGCACCAGCTGGGAGAGGTCTCCGCTCGCATGCAGGACAGCGCCGGCGTGTTTGCCTGACCCTTCGCACTCGTCCCCCATATTGGACATACATAGCCGACTGCGCTACCCCAGTGCGACGCACTTTGCGCGACCATAGCCGAGGGCCTGCGACGGCGTAATTCCGGCTCTCGGATCGAGCCTCAACAGCCCTGGAAGGCTGTATGGCTGATAGCGATTGCGTCCCTGTGCGCCCTCAGGGCGCTGATGCAACATTGGATTTAGAACCCTGGCTGATTGAGCGTTCGTTCGCAATGCTCAAGCCTCTGTGTCGCATCGGGCTGCTTCTGATCGCCTGGATAGTGCTGCTGATAGATCCCGTCCTGTTCGCCAGCGGCATCTGGGGCGACAACCCGAGGCATGGCTATCTGGTGATCTGGCATATTGCTGCAGGCGGCTACTTTGCCGTTTTTCTGGCTCTCACAACGAGCGATTCGACGCACCGCAAACGCAAGAACTGCCTGGCCGCATTCATGGCCATGGGCGCTGCGTTATTCACCTGCTACGGATTCGTTTCCTGGATGCTCAGTGGCAATCTGTCAACCTATGCCATCTTCCTGCTGACCCTGGTTTGCGTGTTGAACTATCCAGGCCCCTTGCGCAAGGCATTGGTCGTCGCCAGTGTGACCATACTGCTCCTGATGATTCTGCTGCTCGACGGCAGCAGCATATTTTTCACGAACGGTGTCGCGATCAATCTTGCGTCGCTGGCTGTTGTGGCCCTATCGCTGGACACCCACCTGATGGCCATGAGCCGCGCCCTGCATGAAGAAAAGAGAATGGTCGAGCTCGAACGCGCGCGCGCCGATGCCGTCCTGTACAAAGCCTTGCCGGTCTCGATCGCCAACGAACTCAAGGGCAATAACAGCGTCACGGCCCGCAAGATTGATCGCATGACCGTGCTGTTCGTCGATATTGTCGGATTTACGCGCTTGTCCGCAACCCGCTCCCCGGACGCGGTGCTGCGCATCCTCGACGCACTGTTCTCGAGCTTCGATCAGCTGGCCGACCGGCACGGCGTCGAGAAGATAAAAACCATCGGTGACGCTTATATGGCGATCAGCACCGACGACGCAACGGCCGTCGCCCGATTGGCACTGGACATGCTCGATAGCGTCACGGCATTCAATGCTCGCAACAGCCTCGCCCTGGCTGTGCGCGCAGGCATCCATGTCGGGCCGGCGATTGCAGGAGTCATAGGTCTCGAGCGATTGCACTATGACGTCTGGGGCGACGCTGTCAACACCGCAAGTCGCATGGAATCGAGTGGCGAAGCCGGCAGGATTCAGGTCTCCAGCGAATTCATGCAGGCAACGCGGGGGGCCTTTCTCTTCGAATGCCGCGGCAACATTGAGATCAAGGGCAAGGGATCAATGCAGACCTGGTTCCTGCAAGGCCCGGCGACTGCCAGTGTATTGGACCTTTCCGACTCAGGCACCTACGCCCTTGGCGCACACGGCAGCCGGATCGCAGCCTAATTGGCTCAGACCATCAATCGCGAGGACTTGGGCAGATGGGTCATCAAAAACTCCATCTGGTCAGCCAGAATGCGCCGGTTGCGCAATATGAAGTCTTCCCACAGGCTGGGAACGTAAGGCGCATACAGAAGCGGCATATGGGCCTGCTCGGGCGTTCGGCTGCTCTTTCGATGGTTGCATGCACGGCAGGCCGTCACCACGTTCATCCAGGTATCGACGCCGCGCTGTGCAAACGGAACAATATGTTCACGCGTCAGGCATTCTTCATGGTGCAGATGGCCGCAATAGGCGCAGACATTGCGATCACGCGCGAACAACTTGCTGTTCGTCAGGCTCGGCCTGAGGTTGAACGGATTGATGTTGGGAACGCCCTTGGTCCCGATGATGCTGTTGACCGCAATGATCGACTGCTCGCCTGTCTGTGCGTTGTAGCCGCCATGGAACACGGCCACTTCGCCGCCAGACTCCCAGCGCACTTCCTTGGCCGCATAGTGAATCACGGCTTGTTCAAGCGAAATCCAGGATTGTGGCAATCCCTGGGCTGACAGCTTCAAGACCTTCAAGACACGCCTCCTGCAACAAAGCCCGGCAACGTAGACACCTGACACTGATGCCTGCCTCGACCGGGGTTGGCAATGCAGCGCCTTGCTGGGCCACAATATACCTGCTTTCCACGACAAGTAGCTTGCCAAGCCCGTTTGTCAGACGGCCTGCCTTCCCATTCGAATCAAATCAAGTCGTATGAAAGTTTTTCGCGGTCTGCAACACGCAAAACTTGCGCCCGGATGCGCGCTCACGATTGGCAACTTCGACGGTGTCCACCGCGGCCATCAGGCCATGCTGGCGCTGCTGAGGGCAGAAGCGACCCAGCGCAATGTTCAAACCTGCGTGCTGACATTCGAGCCCCATCCGCGCGACTATTTCGCGGCGGCCACTGGCAAGGCAGAGATGGCTCCCGCGCGCATCGCCACGCTGCGCGACAAGTTGCTCGATCTGGAACACTGCGGCATCGACCAGACGATCGTCATGGCATTCAATGCCCGGTTCGCTGCGCAGACCCCGGCAAAATTCATCGATCAGGTGCTGGTCCGGGGCTTGCATACCCGCTACATACTGGTTGGCGATGATTTCCGGTTCGGCGCGCGGCGCGTCGGCGACTACGCGATGCTGGACGCTGCCGGGGTGACGCATGGCTTTGACGTCGCCCGCATGAACAGCTATGAGGTGCATGGCTTGCGGGTCTCGAGTTCCGCGGTTCGCCAGGCACTGGCTGACGGAAGCATGGCAGATGCCGAGCGGTTGCTGGGCCATCCCTATCGCATCTCGGGCCATGTAGTGCACGGCCGCAAGCTCGGCCGCGACCTGGGCTTCCCAACGCTGAATCTGCGCTTCACGCACTGGAAGCCCGCCGCCAGCGGGATTTTTGTAGTCCTGGTGCATGGCTTGGGCAACAAAGCGCTGCACGGTGTTGCCAATCTGGGCGTCAGGCCGTCGCTGGATCCGCGCGACTTCAATGGCGGGCGGGTGTTGCTGGAAACCCATTGCTTGGACTGGCCCGCGCACTGGGGCAGCGACGAGGGCTACGGTAAAATCATCCGTGTGGAACTGCTGCACAAACTGCACGACGAACTCGAATACGACGGCCTGGACGCGCTGCAGCATGGCATATCCAAGGACCGGGACGCGGCGCGTGCCTACTTCTCTTCGATGCACGCAGAAACCCACCGGCAAACCACGCGCGACCGAATTTAGCGGGCGAACGTATGCGCCGGCCTGGCCCTAGCGGCGCCGCGCCACCGTGTTTCGCCCAAGTCCATTTGACCCTTGATGACGACCAGCAACCGCGGTCGGCCCGAATTGCTTGCCCACAGGACGCCCGTGAATGACAACGGGCCCCGCACAATGACCGAAAAAACCGATTACCGCAGCAGCCTGAATCTCCCGGAAACGCCCTTTCCCATGCGGGGCGACCTGCCCAAACGCGAGCCGGTCTGGGCAAAAGAGTGGGACGAAAAGGGTGTCTACAAGCAATTGCGCGATGTCCGCGCCGGCGCGCCCAAGTTCATCCTGCATGACGGCCCGCCCTACGCGAATGGCCAAATTCACATGGGCCATGCGGTCAACAAAATCCTCAAGGACATGATCGTCAAGGAGCGCCAGCTCGAGGGTTTCGATGCCCGCTACATCCCGGGCTGGGACTGCCACGGTCTTCCGATCGAAAACGCCATCGAGAAGAAATTCGGTCGCAAATTGCCGCGCGACGAGATGCAGGCCAAGAGCCGGGCCTTTGCAACCGAGCAGATCGCGCTGCAGATGGCCGATTTCAAGCGTCTTGGTGTTCTGGGCGAATGGGATCATCCCTACCGCACGATGGACTTCAGCAATGAAGCCGACGAAATCCGCGCCTTCAAGCGGGTGATCGAGCGCGGCTTTGTATACCGTGGCCTCAAACCGGTCTACTGGTGCTTTGATTGCGGCTCTTCGCTGGCCGAATTCGAGATCGAATACGCCGACAAGAAGTCACAGACCCTGGACGTGGGGTTTTTGTGCGCGCAGCCCGACCAACTGGCGAAGGCCTTTGGCCTGGCCGCGTTGACCAAACCTGCATTGGCCGTGATCTGGACCACCACTGCCTGGACCATTCCGGCCAACCAGGCGCTCAATCTGAATCCTGAACTGGAGTATTCACTGGTGGACACCGAGCGCGGACTGCTGCTGCTGGCGGCAAGCCTGGTGCAGCAATGCCTGGAGCGCTATCAGCTGAGCGGCCCGGTTATCGCCACCACCGTGGGCAAGTCGCTGGCCGGCATCGCGTTCCACCACCCGCTGGCCCATGTGGATAGCGGGTATGACCGCCTTGCACCCATCTATCTTGCCGATTACGCCACCGCCGACGACGGCACCGGCCTGGTGCATTCCTCGCCGGCCTATGGAGTGGAAGATTTCAACAGCTGCGTGGCGCATGGCCTGGCCTTGACCGACATCCTCAATCCGGTCCAGGGCAACGGGCAATATGCAGCCGAGCTGCCCTTGTTTGGCGGGCTCAACATCTGGAAAGCCTGCCCGCGCAT
>JBBKVW010000385.1:0-2948 GCA_037968655.1 Burkholderiaceae bacterium | reverse complement strand
AAACGCTCGATGTCATTGCCCTTGTAGGTGCTGCCGTCGCCCCAGATATGCACGTCGTCTTCCTGCATCGCCGACACCAGCATGGTTCCGGTGACCGCGCGGCCCAGTGGCGTGGTGTTGAAGTAAGTGACGCCGGCGGTGGTGACATGGAAGGCGCCGGCCTGCAATGCCGCGATGCCCTCGGCGGCGAGCTGGCTGCGACAGTCGATCAGCCGGGCCTGCTCGGCGCCGTACTGCATCGCCTTGCGCGGGATGTCTTCATAGTCGGGTTCGTCGGGCTGGCCCAGGTTGGCGGTGTAGGCATAGGGAATCGCACCCTTGGTTTTCATCCAGTGCAGCGCCGCACTGGTGTCCAGCCCGCCGGAAAACGCGATGCCGACCTTTTGTTGCAGCGGCAGATTTTGAAGAATGGTGGCCATGAGAAATTTTCCTGATTCAGGCGTAGTGGCAGATGTAGTGGTAGGGCTCGGTTACGCGAATATCGAAATGCGCGTTCGCCGGCACCTGGAACGATTCGCCCGCCGCCGACCTGCGCCATTCGGTGCTGCCGGCCAGGCGGTATTCGCAGAAACCGGCGACGCATTCCATGATCTCGGCTTGTGCGGTGGAAAAGGTCTGCTCGGTCGGGAACACCACGCCCACCGACTTTTTCGTGCCGTCGGGCATGGTCAGGCTGTGGCTGACGCAGCGGTCGCCGAAATAGACATTCCCGTGCGTCGTGACGGACACGTTCTTGAGTTCGCTGGTGGTCATGGCGGCGTGGCTATTGGAAAGTTGGACGAGGAGCCCGCATGTGCAGGCCGGTTGCATGGCGCCGGCAGTTCGCCCGCGCATGGGAAGGCGTCGATTTTAGGGTACCGATGGCCCCTGCCTGGCCAGACTCAGTGGCCCGCGCCCTGACGTGACTGCCACAGCGCCGGGTCGAATCCGACGCTGATTCGGGTTGATTTCGGCCCACCCCAATCCACGACCGGGCGTTTGATCACGCTGGGATGGTCCAGCATGACGGCCCGGGCACTGGCGCTGTCAACCGTTGCGGCCCGCAAGGCTTCGTCCAGCTTGCGCCAGGTCGTGCCCTTGCGGTTGAGCAGGGCATCCCAACCTATTTCGCGCAACCAATGGTCGAGTTCCTGCACTGGAACGCCGGCGGTTTTGAAGTCATGGAACGCGTAGGCCATGCCCTGGCTGTCGAGCCACTGGCGCGCTTTCTTGACGGTATCGCAATTGCGTACGCCGTATACGGTGATGGAGTTGCCTGTCATGGCGCCATCATGCCGCAATGCTTGCGCGACAATCCCGGCTCTACGCAAACACTGGTGCCCAGGAGGCCTGCTTGACATCCCATTCGGAGCAATTCACGACGCTGGCGCAATGGCTTGACCATTGTGAGCGCCTGCACCCCAGCACCATGGAACTGGGGCTGGATCGGGTGCGCACAGTGGCCGACCGCATGGACATTCGCTTCGGCTGCCCGGTCATCACCGTGGCGGGCACCAATGGCAAAGGTTCGACCTGCGCGATGCTGGAGGCCATCCTGGGCGAGAGCGGATACAAGACCGGCGTTTACACCTCACCGCATCTGGTGCATTTCGAGGAACGCTTGCGTCTGAAAGGGGAGGCCGTTGCAGCCGATCTGCTGGTGCCGGCCTTTGCCCGGGTGGAGCAGGCGCGCTGTCATGCCAGTGGTAATGTCTCGCTGACTTATTTCGAGTTTTCCACGCTGGCCATTCTCGATCTGATGGCGCGCGCCGAACTCGATGTCGTGATCCTGGAAGTCGGACTGGGAGGCCGGCTGGACGCGGTCAACATCATCGATGCGGACTGCGCCGTGATCACCAGCGTCGACCTGGACCACATGGAGTTCCTGGGTCCCGACCGCGAAAGCATCGGCCGCGAGAAGGCCGGCATCATGCGCACCGAACGGCCGGTCATCGTCAGCGACCCGGTGCCGCCGCAGTCGGTGCTCGACCATGCAATGGAGATCGGCGCAGACCTGTGGCGTATGGGAGTGGACTTCAACTTTTCCGGTGACAAGCAGCAATGGGCCTGGTCCGGGCGGGGCCGGCGCTACGCTGGCTTGGCCTATCCGGCGCTACGAGGCGCCAACCAGTTGCTCAATGCCAGCGGTGTGCTGGCAGCTTTGGGGGCCATGCGGGAACGGTTGCCGGTGACGGCGCAGGCGGTACGCAATGGGCTGGCCATGGTCGCCTTGCCGGGACGGTTTCAGATCGTTCCCGGGCAACCGACGCTGGTGCTGGACGTAGCCCACAACCCGCATGCGGCGGCAGCACTGGCGGTCAACCTGGACGCGATGGGATTCTTTCCGACCACCCACGCGGTTTTTGGCGCCATGGCCGACAAGGATCTGGCGGCCATGTTCACGCGCCTGAATCCAGTTATCGATCGCTGGTATTTCACCGATCTGCCGATCGGTCGCGCCGAAACCGCGGCCGGTTTGCTGGAGCGCTGGCAGGCTCTGAACAAGCGCAAGGACAGCAGCGCCGAGGCCTTTGTCGAGCCCCTGCTGGCCCTGCGCGCAGCGGTCGAAGCAGCAGACCCGGCTGATAGAATCGTCGTCTTTGGATCGTTCCTCACCGGAGGTGGCGTGTTGAAGAACGGCGGACCGCGCCTTGCCGCCAAACCCATCAACCCCTGACCCCCTTCATGGCATTGTTCAAGTTCCGCAAGGGCCGCGATGAGCAGCCGCCGCCGGCCGCTCCCGCACCCACCGTCGAAGCCGTGCGCAGACGCGCCATGCACAGACTGGTCGGTGCGGCAGTGCTGGTGCTGGCAGGCGTCATCGGATTCCCGCTGATCTTTGACAACCAGCCGCGCCCGATACCAGTCGACCTGCCGATCGAGATCGTCGACAAGAACAAGGTCAAGCCACTCGTCGTGCCGCCGGCGGCACCGGCCGGTCCCGTTGCCGGCAACAGCCCGGCCGTGAC
>JBBKVW010000384.1:0-14600 GCA_037968655.1 Burkholderiaceae bacterium | reverse complement strand
CCGACAGTGGTGGCGCCAGCGGTGTGGTGCAGCGTGCACGCGACGACGTGCTGGCGACCATGGCCTGCCACGGCGCGGTGCGTGCCAATCGCATGCTGACGCTGGCCGAGATGAATGCGCTGTTGCGCCAGATGGAAGCCACCGAGCGCTCCGACCAGTGCAACCATGGCCGCCCGACCTGGCGCCAGGTCACGCTGCGCGAACTCGACCGGCTTTTCATGCGCGGGCGCTGAGTCGCCACGCGCAAGCGGATTGCCAGTTCGCGCGCTTAGACCGGCGCGCGGCCCCAGGCCAGCAACAGGTTGTTGGCTGGCATCGCGTGCCGCGACACCAGTATCAATCGCGCCAACCCGGCTTCGGCCTCGACTTCGTGCAGCGCGCGGATGCCCCAGGCCGGGTTGCGCGCGCGCAAGCTCTGGTCGAACGCCAGGTTGCCGGGCGCGGTTGCGACATCACGCTCCAGAAACGGTCCGTACAGCAGCAACTGCCCGCCCGGCGCAAGTAGCCTGCCGGCGCCCTGCATCAGTGCCTTGCAGCAAGCCCACGGCGCGATATGCAGCATGTTGGCGCAATAAATCAGGTCGAACGGTTCGCCAAGTTCCGGCCCCTGCGTCGGCCAGCGCGGCGCAAGCACATTCAGATGCAGCGGCGCCAGCACGTTCAGGTGGGCGTCGGCCGTAATCTGTTCTGCAATTGCGGGCAAGGCCTGCACATCGGCGTCGGTGGGCTGCCAGGTCCAGTCGGGCAGAGCGGCGGCGAACCAACTGGCATGCTGCCCGGTACCGGCGGCGATCTCCAGCGCCCGGCCCCGGGCCGGCAACAACTGCAGCAACTGATCCAGAATCGGTTGTTTGTTGCGCTCGGCGGCGGCACTGAGATAGGTGTTGTGGCTTGGCATACAGGGTCCACTAGGATAAGGCAGCAAACCTGGCCGGCAAAGGGCATCGGGCCCTGGCCTGGCAAAGCGCCCTTCACGATTGATTGAGCCTGCCATGCATCGACGAATCGCCACAGCAGTAGTTGCCCTTGCCATCACGCTCGCGCCGGGCGCAGACCCGGCCCATGCAGCCGGGCCGGAGCTGGTCCAGGCCGCCGCCAAAGGCGACCTGGACCGGGTACGCGCGCTACTGGACGCTGGCACGCCGATCGAACAGCGCAACAGCCGCGGCGAGACCGCCGTGCTCGCAGCAACCCAGGGCCGGCATCTTGCCGTGGTCCATCTGTTGATAGCCCGCGGGGCCGACGTCAACGCTCAGGACCAGCAGCGCGACAGCGCCTTCCTGCTGGCCGGCGCGCGCGGGCTGACCGATATCGTGCGTGCGACGCTGGCGGCCGGCGCCGATCTGGCCAGCACCAACCGCTACGGCGGCACCGCGCTGATTCCGGCCTGCCACTACGGGCATGTGGACACGGTACGCTTGCTGCTGGGCACCGCCATCGACATCGACCATGTCAACAACCTGGGTTGGACCGCGCTGCTCGAGGCGGTGATCCTGGGCGATGGCGGAGCAGCCCACACCGAGATCGTGCGCATGTTGATAGTCGCCGGGGCCAAGGTGCATCTGGCGGACCGGGACGGCGTGACGCCACTGCAGCATGCGATGCGGCGCAGCCAGCATAGCGTGATTGCATTGTTGCGAGCGGCCAGAGCCACTTAGCTTCCGCCCGGATTCGCCTGCCGGCGCCACGCTGCGGTACGACCGCCAGATTGCCGAGCATGCGGCCAATCACACCATCCAGCCGACCAGCAACCGGTGCCGGCGGGTCGATCGAACGCAGCCAGATCATCTGCTAACCTTCTTGCCAATGCCTCTGCCGCCCAGTCCACAGCCCAGCCAGGCGGCAACTGCCCCACGCCCCATGACCGGCGCAACCGTCGTGCTGATCCTGGCGGCGCTGCTGGGCGTGCAGCCGATTACCACCGACCTCTACCTGCCGGCGCTGCCAGCCCTGACCGCAGGATTCGGCGCGGGCATGGCGCAGGCCCAGCTGACCTTATCGGCGCTGCTGATTGCATTCGGGCTGTCGCAGCTGGTCTGGGGGCCGCTGTCGGATCGCCTTGGCCGGCGTCCGGTGTTGCTGGTGGGCCTGGGCGCCTATACGCTGGCGGCCATCGGCAGCACGCTGGCGCCGTCGATGGAGCTGCTGATACTGTGGCGCGCCGTGCAGGGCGCGGCCATGGGCGCGGGGGTGACATGCGCGCGCGCCATCATCCGCGATCTGTACCCGGCCGGCGAGGGTGCCAGGGTCATGTCCAAAGCCCTGTCGGGCCTGGCGCTGGTTGCCTTGCTGAGCGCGCCATTGGGCGGGCTGATGGCGGAACTGTTCAACTGGCGCGCCGCATTGCTGATGCTGGCGCTGTTTGGTGCCGGATCGCTGGCGCTCGTGTTATCCCAATACCAGGAAACGCTTGTGCGCAAGCCCGTGCAGGGACAGCAACTCCAGTTGCTGTCGCGCAATTGGCTGCAGATCGCGCGCAATCCAACCTTCATCACCTATTGCATCCTGTCGGCCGCGTCGTACGGCGGTCTGTTCACCTTCCTGGCCGCATCGTCGTTCGTCTTCATCGACGTGCTGGGGTTGCAAAGGATGGAGTACGGACTTTTGATGTCGCTGATGTCGTCGTCCTTTCTGGCCGGCACCTTCATGTGCAGGCGACTGCTTGCGCGCTATGGCGTGCGGCGCACGGTGGCGATCGGCAGCGCGCTGACACTGGCCAGTGGCAGCGCGGTCGGCGTGTTTGCCCTGCTGGGCTGGAGCAGCGGAGCGCATGGCGCCTGGTTCATCATGGCGCCCTACTGTGTGTTCATGCTGGCCCACGGCATTCACCAGCCCTGCGGCCAAAGTGGCGCGGTGGGTCCGTTTCCGCAGGCCGCCGGCACCGCCGCGGCGCTCAATGGCTTCGTCATGATGCTGGCAGCGTTCGGCGTCGGTGCCTGGCTGGGCCAGCGCATGGATGGCACCGTGTTCGCGCTGACCAACGGCATCTGGTTCTGGAGCATCGTCATCGCACTGACAGGCTGGACCCTGGTGCAAAAATTCGGTGAACCCGCGCCTGATGATGAACACGCCGGCTGAATCCCGACCCTGGTGCCTGGCGCTGGCCGGGCCGACCGCCAGCGGCAAGACCGCAGCGGCGCTGGCGCTGGCGCAGGTCGTGCCGTTGGAGATCATCAGTGTCGACTCGGCCCTGGTCTACCGCCAGATGGACATCGGCACCGCCAAACCGACGCCGGCTGAGCGCACGGCGGTGGCCCATCATCTGATCGACATCATTGACCCGCTGCAGGCCTATGGCGCGGCGCGTTTTGCGCAGGAAGCTGCCGACCTGGTGACCACGATCAACGCGCGTGGCCGCATGGCTTTGCTGGTGGGCGGCACGATGCTGTATTTCAAGGCCCTGGTGGAAGGACTGCATGCGATGCCGCCGGCCGATCCCGCTGTGCGCGTCGCGATTGAGCAGCAGGCGCGCGCAATCGGCTGGCCGGCGATGCACGCCCAGCTGGCGCTTGTCGACCCGGCTACGGCTGCGCGCCTGGCGCCGATGGACAGCCAGCGCATCCAGCGCGCGCTGGAGGTGCACACGCTGACGGGCCGGCCCTTGAGCGAACTGCATGGCGGCACGCGCACTGGCATGGGCCCATCGCGCTTCGCCGAGTTGCCCATGCTCAGCCTGGAGCCGCGTGATCGCTCCTGGCTGCACGCACGCATCGCGCAGCGCTTCGATGGCATGCTGGCCCAGGGCTTCGTCGACGAGGTGCGCCAGCTGCGTGCGCGCGGCGACCTGCATGCGGACCTGCCGTCCATGCGCTGCGTCGGCTATCGCCAGGCCTGGCAGGCGCTCGATGACCAGTGGCCGATGGATCAGTTGCGTGAGCGCGGCGTCATCGCCACGCGCCAGCTGGCGAAGCGCCAGATAACCTGGCTGCGCAGCATGGCAGTGCACCAGCGCATTGCCTGCGATGACAAGGATGCGCTCGATCAGCTGATGCAGACAGCCCTGCAACTGGCCGGGCGGGCGCCATGACGCTGGTGGTGCAGAACCTGCGCAAGAACTATGGCGCGGCCTGCGTGTTTCGCGGCGTGTCGCTGACAGTTGCCAACGGCGAGTTCGTTGCCATCATTGGCGAATCGGGCGTTGGCAAGTCGACCCTGCTCAATTGCATGGCCGGCCTGGACCATTGGGACGAAGGCCACATCACGTTGGACGGCTCCGATGTCGCGGCCATGGGCGACACCGAGCGTGCGCTGCTGCGGCGCCAGAAGATCGGTTTTGTGTTCCAGGCCTTTCATGTGCTGCCGCATCTGGACGTGGCGCAGAACGTGGGCTTGCCGCTGATGCTGCAAGCCAGTGGAATCGACGGCAGCGCTCGGGAACGGGTGCAAGCCATGCTGGAAGCGGTCGGTCTTGGTGGCCTGGGCGCGCGCCTGCCACAGCAACTGAGCGGCGGCCAGTTGCAACGGGTGGCCATCGCCCGCGCACTGGTGCATCGGCCCGGCCTGTTGCTGGCCGATGAACCGACCGGCAATCTGGACCCGACGACGGCCGCCACGGTAATGCAGGCATTGGTTGCGCAGACCCGTTTGCAGGGCGCATCACTGGTGCTGGTAACCCACTCCGCGGCAGCGGCGCAGCAGGCCGACCGGATACTGCAGCTGAGCGCGCAAGGCATTGCTGCGGCGGTCAAATAATTGGCGTCGGTGGCACCACGTCGATAGGGGTCACTGGTACTACTCTTGCCAGGGATGATCGCCCTGACACCGACCAATCCAATGTAGCGTCAGGCACAATGACGTCAAGCCATCGCATGTGCAATATGACGCATAAAGCCGGCTTGAATCCAGCTTTCTTTGCCTGACCCTTGCTGGCCGCCAGTTGCCGGCCACCCACCCCCGAACGCCTTCGCACCAATGACCGCGCCGACACCATCCCCATACGAAGATTTCATGCGCCATGTGTACGAGCATGGCGTGCGCAAGGCCGACCGCACCGGCACCGGCACCCGCAGCGTGTTCGGCCACCAGATGCGCTTTGACCTGAACCAGGGCTTTCCACTGGTCACCACCAAGAAGGTGCATGTGCGCTCCATCATTCAGGAGCTGCTGTGGTTCCTGACCGGATCATCCAGCAACAACTGGCTCAAGGAACGCGGTGTCAGCATCTGGGACGAATGGGCCGGCCCCGACGGCGACCTGGGCCCCGTGTATGGCGTGCAATGGCGCAGCTGGCCGACGCCGGACGGTGGCCATATTGACCAGATCGCCCAGGTTCTGCAGACTTTGAAAACCAACCCGGATTCGCGCCGCATCATCGTCAGCGCCTGGAACGTTGCCGAGCTGGACAAGATGGCGCTGATGCCCTGCCATGCACTGTTTCAGTTTTACGTGGCGCCGTCTGCCATAGCCGGCGAGCCGGCCCGCCTCAGCTGCCAGCTCTACCAGCGCAGTGCAGACATCTTCCTGGGAGTGCCCTTCAATATCGCCAGCTATGCCCTGCTCACGCACATGGTGGCCCAGCAGTGCGACCTGGCGCTCGGTGACTTCATCTGGACCGGCGGCGATTGCCATATTTACAGCAACCACGAGGCCCAGGTGCAGCAGCAGTTGCAGCGCGCACCGTACCCGCTTCCCCGGCTGAACATCAAGCGCCGGCCGCCAACGCTGTGCGACTACGCGTTCGACGATTTCGACATGCTGGACTATCAGTGCCACCCGGCCATCTCGGCGCCGGTGGCGGTCTGACCGGTCAAGGACCCATACGATGCGCATCAACCTGATCTACGCCCGCGCCCGCAATGGCGTGATCGGCGCCAACAACACCCTGCCCTGGCATCTGCCCCAGGATCTGGCGCATTTCAAGCGCCTGACCACGGGCGCACCGGTCATGATGGGGCGCAAGACCTGGGACTCGCTGCCAGCGCGCTTCAAGCCCCTGCCCGGGCGCACCAATATCGTCGTGACACGGCAGAGCGA
The DNA here is from genome assembly GCA_037968655.1 of Burkholderiaceae bacterium. Taxonomy (GTDB): domain Bacteria; phylum Pseudomonadota; class Gammaproteobacteria; order Burkholderiales; family Burkholderiaceae_C; genus CAISIP01. Next base: position 8,627 of record JBBKVW010000384.1, on the reverse strand, counting down.
TTGGCAGGCCAATGGCGCGCTGGGCGTTGACAGTCTGGAATGGGGTTGTGCGGTGTGCGCGGCCATGCAGCCAAGGCCAGCCGAGCTATGGGTGATCGGTGGCGCGCAGCTGTTTGCCGCCGCGCTGCCACTGGCCGAGCGTGCCGTCGTGACCGAACTGGAGCAGGATTACGAAGGCGATGTTTTCGCGCCGGTGCTCGATGCGCCCTGGCGCGAGACCGCGCGGGAGGAACAGGTCTCGCCCGACGGTTTGCGTTTCGCGTTCGTTACCTACGTTCGCGGCGACGCCGCCACTGCAGTCGCAGCTAAACCGCGCTAGTTGGCACCTGTGCCAGCACGGCCCAGCGGCCCGACGCATGCGATGCGATGCAGGCTTCGATGAAGGCCATCGTGTGCGCCCCATCGGATATGCGCGGATAGGGTGCTGGCAGGATTGACTCGCCAAAGGCGATGGCCATGCGCTCATGCGCCAGCTCACTGTAGATATTGGCAAAAGCCTCGCGCAAGCCTTCCGGATGGCCACGCGGCGTGCGCCCTGCGGCCAGAATCTCCGGCGGCAAGTAGGAGTCGCCCCGGCCGATCAAACGGGTCGACTCGCCCTGCAGCGCGAGCTGCAGATAGGTCGACTGTCGATGCGACCATTCGATCGATCCCTTTTCACCGAACAGGCGCAGGCGTATGTCATTCTCCGCGCCAGCAGCCGCCTGGGTGGCGGTGAAGCTTCCGCGCGCACCGCCCTCGAACTCCAGCAAGGCAGACACATGGTCGGTCACCGAGCGTCCCGGCACCAGGGCACCCACGTCCGCGCTGACCCGGTGGATGCGCCGATCGGCAGTGAAACAGGCCAGATGCTGCGCATGGCAGCCGATGGCGCCCATCACCAGCGCCAGACCGCTGCGCGCTGGATCGAGCAGCCAGTCAAAACGCTTGGCGCGAGGGCCGTCCTCGACGCGGGTCGCCATGCCGCTTTGCACATACTCGATCTGCACCAGCCGGATCTCGCCCAGCACGCCCTCGCGTACCAGGTGGCGTGCATAGCGCGTCATCGGATAGGCCGAGTACCCATGTGTAATAGCAAACAGGCGCCGGCCCGCTGCGACACGCTGAACCAGATCGCAGGCCTGGGCAAAGTCATGCGTCACCGGCTTATCGCAGATCACGTCCAGCCCGGCATCGAGCGCCGCCACGGCATAGGGGTAGTGGGTGTCATTGGGCGTCATGATGGCCACTGCGTCGACCGGGTCGTCGCGCCCGTGTTCGCCCGCCAGCAGAGCCGCGACATCGCCGTAGCTGCGCGAGGGATCCAGCCCCAGTTCCGCGCCCGCGGCCATTGCGCGCTGCGGGTCGCTGGACAGCACGCCCGCAACAACGCGCCAGTTGCCGTCCATCTCAGCCGCGCCACGATGGATGTCGCCAATCCAGGCACCAGGTCCGCCGCCAATGACGGCCAGGCGCAGTGGTCGGCCGAAACGCTTGCGAAGGTTTGTCATACGATCTCCGATGGTTTTGCCAGTTCAACGATGATTATGAGGCGCGCTCCAAGCCTGAATCGCGCCGGGCCGGACAGCCCTGGCTTGGCGCTTGCCCATGACCGCGAGGTCGCAAGCCGGTCGACAATGGCAGCCTCGCCAGACCACACACGATCGCCGCTTTCGCTGACCTGCCCCGATTACACGAGACGCACTGCATGAAACTTGCCACCTGGAACATCAACTCGCTCAACGTCCGCCTGCCCCAGGTGCTGGATTGGCTTGCGGCCAACCCGGTCGACGCGCTGTGCCTGCAGGAACTCAAGCTCAGTGACGACAAGTTTCCGCGCGATGCCTTGCAGCAAGCCGGCTATCACAGCGCGGTCTTCGGCCAAAAAACTTACAACGGCGTGGCGATACTCAGCCGGGCACCGGTGCGCGATGTGGTGCTGAACATCCCGGGCTTAGCCGACGAGCAGTCGCGCGTGATTGCGGCCACGCTGGACACCGCCCTGGGCCCGCTGCGCCTGGTCAATGGCTATTTCGTTAATGGCCAGGAACCGGGCAGCGAGAAGTTTGCCTACAAGATGCGCTGGTTGCAGGCGCTGCATGACTGCCTGCAGCAGGAACTTGCGGCACATCCTGCGCTGGCGCTATTGGGCGACTTCAATGTGACGGCCGACGACCGCGACAGCTGGGACCCGCAAGGGCTGAAAGAGACTATCCACCATACGAGCGAGGAGCGCGCGCATTTCCAAGCGCTGTTGCAACTGGGCCTGCACGACGGCTTTCGCATGTTCGAGCAGGCGGACAAAAGCTACAGCTGGTGGGACTACCGCAACCTGGCGTATCGGCGCAATCGCGGACTGCGCATCGACTACATCCTGGTAAGCGATGCGCTCACGGCGCGCGTGACGGCCTGCAGCATCGACAAGGGGCCACGCAAGAATGAGCGCCCCAGTGACCACGCGCCGGTGGTGCTGGAACTGCAGGACTAGTGGCTACAACACGGCAATAGGAGTCGCGTACGGCGCAGGACGGGCTGCGTTGCATCGCGCAATCCACAGTCTTGCCTCTTCGCATCGCGCGGGCACATGCCAACCGCACTGGCTCACGATCCTGCGCGGCCCCTGGAGCCGCGCCGGCGTCTATTCCAGCCCCAGGTCCTGGATCTTGCGGGTAATCGTGTTTCGGCCGATGCCGAGCTTGTGCGCCGCTTCGATGCGCCGGCCCCGGGTATTGGCCAGCGCCGTGAGGATCAGGCGCGACTCGAACCTGCGGATCAGGGCGTCCCAAACGTCGGTCTGACCGGCAGCCAGCATCTGACTCGCTTCACGTTCGACGCCTGATTCCCAGTCCGCATCGGCAACCAATGGGGCAGTATCTGCCGCGCGATCGGGCAAGACCGCGCCGACAAAGCTTGACGGTGGTATTGCAAGTGCATCCGCTTCGACTGACGCATGGCCAGCGTCGCGCGCCACATCGGCCACGGGTGGAGCGGGACCGCGCCCACCGTCACCGACCGTGCCCGCGTCGCTGACCAGCTGAACCTCCGGAGGAAGATCTTTGGCGTCTATGACCTGCGCTGGCGCCATCACGGTAAGCCAGTGGCAGATGTTCTCCAACTGGCGCACATTGCCGGGAAACGCGAAGCGTGACAAGCGCTCCAGCGCCGGATCGGAAATGCGCTTTGGCTCCACCTCCAGCTGGCGGGCGCTTTGTTGCAGGAAGTGGCGCGTCAGTGCGGCGATGTCCTCGCGGCGCTCACGCAGCGGCGGCAGGCGCAGGCGGATCACGTTGAGCCGATGGAACAGGTCTTCTCGAAAAGTGCCCTGCTTGACGCGTTGCTCCAGATCCTGGTGGGTCGCGGCAATCACGCGCACATTGGTCTTGATGGCGTCATGGCCACCGACACGATAGAAGTTGCCGTCCGACAGCACGCGCAGCAGGCGCGTCTGCAGGTCAAAGGGCATGTCGCCGATCTCGTCCAGGAACAAGGTGCCGCCGTCCGCCTGTTCAAACCGGCCTCTTCGCATGGTCTGGGCGCCGGTGAAGGCGCCGCGCTCATGGCCAAAAAGCTCGCTCTCCAGCAGGTCCTTGGGAATGGCCGCCGTGTTGATGGCCACGAACGGCGCGCTGGCGCCACCACCGCGCGGTGAATGCTTGTGCAGCGCATGCGCCACCAACTCCTTGCCGGTGCCCGACTCGCCGGTGATCATCACGGTCGCATTGCTCTGGCTCAGGCGGCCAATGGCACGGAACACATCCTGCATCGCCGGCGCCTGCCCCAGCATTTCCGGCGCCAGGGCCGCGCGCTGCTCGGACACCTGCTCGCGCTGGCTTTCCTGCATTGCACGACGAATCAGTTCCACCGCCTTGGTCAGATCGAACGGCTTGGGCAGATACTCGAATGCACCACCCTGGAACGCAGAAACCGCGCTTTCCAGGTCGGAAAAAGCGGTCATGATGATGACCGGCAATGCAGGATGGGAGCGCTTGATCTTGTCCAGCAATTCCAGGCCCGAGCCGCCGGGCATGCGAATGTCGCTGACCAGGATCTGCGGGCCGTCGGCGTCGCCGGCATTCTCCAGCGCCGCAAGCACGTCGCGCATATTGGTGAAACTGCGCGTGGCCAGGTTCTCCCGCAGCAAGGCCTTTTCCAGGACGAAGCGTATCGACTGGTCGTCGTCAACAATCCAGATCGGTTTCATGACGCAAGTTGGTGCACGTGGCGCCGGTGGTTGCAGTGGCAATTGGACAAGGGTCAGTGCAGTGGTATGAGTATCTTGAAAACTGTGCGTCCAGGCACGCTGTCCACCTCGATCATGCCGTGATGCTGCTGAACAAAGGTCTGCGCAAGCGTCAGACCCAGTCCGGAGCCACCGTCCCGCCCTGATACCAGCGGATAGAAGATGCGGTCCCTGATCGAGTCTGGTACACCAGGCCCGTTGTCGATGACATGCAATTCCAGTGCCAACCTGTAGCGCTGCTTGCCAAAAGTGACCTGTCGCGCAATTCGGGTGCGCAAGGTCAGGCAGGCATCGCCAGCTGCCATGCGGTCTCCCAGCGCCTGGCATGCATTGCGCGCAATGTTGAGAACGGTCTGTATCAGCTGTTCGCGATCGGCGCGCAATTCAGGAATCGAGGTGTCGTAGTCGCGCACGAAGCGAAGCCCACGCGGGAATTCGGCCACCACCAGCGTGCGCACCCGCTCGCATACCTCGTGAATATTGACGTCTTCCTCTCGATGCGCAATGCGGTGCGGCTCCAGCAGGCGATCGACCAGCAACTGCAGGCGATCGGCCTCGCGGATGATGACCTGGGTGTACTCGGTCAATCCGCGCCCGTCGATCTCCATCTCTAGCAACTGCGCGGCGCCACGGATGCCACCGAGCGGATTCTTGATCTCATGGGCCAGATTGCGAATCAATTCCTTGTTGGCCTGCGCCTGGTCGGTCAGCCGGTCTTCGCGGTCCTGGCGCGCCTGCTGCTCCAGTGGCAACAACTCCACGATGATCTCGCCGCGCGACTCGGTCTGGGTCACGATCACATGCACTGGCAGCGGCTCATGGCTCTGGCGCTTGAGCCAGGCGTCGTAGCGCAGAGCGGCAAACTCATTGCCGCGAGCGCCCTGCAGGGCGTTGCGCAAGGCCAGCGGCTCTACAAAGCTGTCGGCAAACTGCGACGCTTCGATTGTTCGGCGCGACACGCCCAGTGCGTCCTCCAATGCGGAATTCGCAAATACCACAATGCCGTCCTCACGCACCACGGCAACCAGGGTGGCGAGCAGGTCAAAGGGGCGAAATCGCGATGGGACGGAGATGGGAGAAAAAAGTCGTCGTGCGATGCTGGCGCGCACTATTTCGAAGCGGAAACCCGCCCGAGTTCGCGGCGGATGCCCGCAATATCACTTTCGTTGCGGGCCAGGTTGGCCTTGAGTTCGGCCACCCGATCCAGATACTTCTGGTAATTGCGGGCCTCGTCGCCACGCTTGTCCGGCTCGCCATTGTTGTATTCGCGCGACAATTCGCCATTGCGCGCTTCGGCTTTCTTGAGTTCGGCTTCAAGAATCAAGCGCGCATCGGTGTCGCGCGCCTTCTGCTCAGCCGAATCTACGCGGGCCGCTGGCGGTGTAGCCGAGGCCAAGCGTACCGTGCTCGTCGGTGCAGCCTTGGGCGGCTTGAATCCTTCGACGATCGTGATGTTTCCGCCCTCTATCAGCTTGCACTGGCCCTTCTGGGCCTCGGTGATCTTGTTGGTGTACTCGTTGCCGCAGCGGTAGATATCAGAGCGCGCAAAGCCGCTTGCGAACAACAAGGATGCGGACAGGGTAATCAACGATAAGTTCTTCATGCAATCTCCACGCATCGTCTGTACAGGAACGGTCTTGCAGTATGCGCCAATTGAATGGAATGGCCAAACCAGGCGAAGTTCCCACAAATGAAAAAAGGGCGGTGATTACCGCCCTTTTTGTCCGGGTGGCGCGCCGCGGATTGCGACGCTGGCCCTTTCAGATCAAAGCGAGTAGTACATGTCGAACTCGATCGGATGGGTGGTCATGCGCATGCGCGTGACTTCCTGCATCTTGAGCTCGATGTAGCCATCGATCATGGTGTCGGTGAAAACGCCACCCTTGGTCAGGAAGGCGCGTTCACGGTCCAGATACTCCAACGCCTGATCCAGGCTGTGGCAGACGGTCGGGATCTTCGCGTCTTCTTCCGGCGGCAGATGGTACAGGTCCTTGGTGGCCGCTTCACCTGGGTGAATCTTGTTCTCGACCCCGTCCAGGCCCGCCATCAGCAGCGCGGCGAAGCACAGGTAGGGGTTGGCCAATGGATCCGGAAAACGCGCCTCGATGCGCCGACCCTTGGGGTTGGCCACGTACGGAATGCGGATCGACGCAGAGCGGTTCTTGGCCGAATAGGCCAGTTTCACCGGTGCTTCGTAGTGCGGCACCAGGCGCTTGTAGCTGTTGGTGCCCGGATTGGTGATGGCGTTGAGTGCCCGCGCGTGCTTGATGATGCCGCCCACGTAGTACAGCGCAAAGTCGGACAGACCGGCGTAGCCGTCGCCGGCGAACAGGTTCTTGCCGTCCTTCCAGATGGACTGGTGCACATGCATGCCCGATCCGTTGTCGCCAACGACAGGCTTGGGCATGAAGGTAGCGGTCTTGCCATAGGAGTTGGCAACGTTCCACACCACGTACTTGAGGATCTGGGTCCAGTCGGCACGCTGCACCAGGGTACTGAAACGGGTGCCGATTTCGTTCTGGCCGGCACCAGCTACCTCGTGGTGGAACACTTCCACAGGTACGCCGAGGGACTCGAGAATCAGCGAGCATTCCGCACGCAGGTCCTGGGTGCTGTCAACCGGCGGCACCGGGAAATAGCCGCCCTTGACGGTAGGACGGTGACCGCGATTGCCGCCTTCGATCTTCTTGCCGCTGTTCCAGGGCGCTTCGTACTCGTCGATCTTGACGAAAGAACCCGACATATCGGCACCCCAACGCACGTCGTCGAAGATGAAGAATTCGGGCTCCGGTCCGAAGTAGGCGGTGTCGCCCATACCGGATGCCTTGAGATATGCCTCGGCGCGCTTGCCGATCGATCGCGGGTCGCGGTCATAGGCCTTTCCGTCGCCCGGCTCGACCACGTCGCAGCTCATGAACAGCGTAGTCTCTTCGAAGAATGGGTCGATGTTGGCGGTGTTGGCATCGGGCATCAACAACATGTCCGATGCTTCGATACCTTTCCAGCCGCCGATGGACGAGCCGTCGAAAGCATGCCCCGACGAAAACTTGTCTTCGTCGAAATGCGAAACAGGCACGGTCACATGCTGTTCCTTGCCTCGGGTGTCGGTAAAGCGGAAATCGACAAACTTGACTTCGTTTTCCTTCACCATCTTGATCACGTCTGCGACGGTCTTGGCCATCAAATACTCCTGTTGGACTGTTACTGAAATGTTCTACCGGAAGGTAAACGCAGTTTTTGTGCCAGGGTGGCATCGCTGGCACAGTTGCACCAAGGGGCTATTTTGCCCTGAGAAATGGCGCTTTCCCGACTGTCCCAATTTGGCAGCATCCCAAGGTTCGCCAAACCGACGCACTAATTTGGTGCGATACAGCCATTTCGCACCGATAAGGTGCAGATCAGGACCGCACCAATTCAGGGCCCAGTTGGGCGTTCAATGCGCGCAGACCGGAAAGCAGCGACACGAACGCCGGCTCAACTGCATCAACTTTGCCTTTGACGCCAAGTTCGATGTGCCGGCCGTGCTCCGGGTGGTCGACGCTCGGCAAGCTGAACACCCGCACGGGGTCGAATCGCTGTTCGATCTCTTGCATCAGCGGCGTCAAAGTCGCTTCCATGGAGCCGTAAACGATGACGGACTTTTCGATCCAGTTGCCGCGGTTGAAGTACTGTGAGTACTGCTCGTCGAGCACCCATTCAATCATCGGCCATGCCATCACGGGGAAACCGGGCACGAAATGCACGACCCCGGCACCGTCGCCCCGACCCAGCGCGGCGCTGCAACTGAATCCGGGGATCTTGTTGTATGGATTTGGAATGATGCTGGCGCCCAGCGGGAACACGCCCATATTGAGCCGGTGCACGTTGTCGGCGCGCTCCGCGTCGAACGCAATGCCCTGCTCTTTGGCGACGTCGCGCATGCGCTCCTCGATCAACAAGCGTGCCTGGGGATGCAATTCGAGTTCAATGCCAAGCGCCTGCGCGGCACATTGGCGGGTGTGGTCGTCGGGCGTAGCACCAATGCCGCCACAGCAAAAGACGACGTCGGTGGACGTGAAAGCCCGCTCCAGCGACGAGACAATGCGTGCGCGGTCGTCACCGACATAGTCAGCGTAAGCCAGCTGCAATCCGCGGGAATGCAGGCGTTCAATCACCGCCGGCAGATGCTTGTCGGCACGTTTGCCCGACATGATCTCGTCGCCAACGATGATCAGGCCAAAAGCGGGGGATTGGGGTATCTGTGCCATTGGCAGACCTCAGTTTTTCGCCAGCGCGCCGGCGGCCGCCTGTACACCCATACATGCGTCGTAACGCAGATTTCGGTCTACCACGCCGATGTCACGGGCCCACATCGGACAGGACTTTTAGCTCTTGCTTCGGGTTCAATTCAGGCATCCCTGCCGGCCCC
>JBBKVW010000383.1:0-5399 GCA_037968655.1 Burkholderiaceae bacterium | reverse complement strand
CCGGTGAGTTCGTCGCGGGTTGCCCGCCCCGAGCGCGTCATCTCGGCCAGTCGGCTGATCGCGCCGGCGTTGGTCCACAGGTCGCCGTCCTGTGCATGGCGCAGCACCGGAACCATCAGGTCGGCGTCGGTCTGGGTTGCGATGCCCATATGGATCGCGCTGTGCCGGGTGATGACGCCGCTCTCGTCGTCGAACAGCGCATTGATCTGCGGAAAATCCGCGATCGCCAGCACCATCGCGCGCAACAGGAAGGGCAGCAGCGTCAGCTTGCCGCGGCTGGTGCCGAAACGCGTGTTCAACTGCGCGCGCAGCGACTCGAGTTCGGTCACGTCGCATTCCTCTACATAGGCGAAATGCGGAATGCGGCGCTTGGATTCCTGCATCTTCTGCGCAATGCGCCGGCGCAGGCCGATGACCTTGATTTGCTGCAGTGTGTCGACGCCGGGATCCGCTGGTGCGGCCGCATGCGATGGGGCGCCGGCCTTGTTCGGTGTGCCATGGCGCGCCACATGGGCATCGAGGTCGGCTTGCATGATGCGCCCGCCTGCGCCGCTGGCCGTGATGGCCTGCAAGTCCACGCCCAGCTCCCAGGCCCTGCGTCGCAGGGCGGGGGATGCAATCGGTTTTTCGACTTGAGCCGAACGGGCAGATCCAGCCGGCCGAGCTTGCGCGGCAGTGCCAGTCGCAGCCGTGGCGATCGGTGATGCGGGAGATGCCGACGGTGTCGTTGACGCAGCTGATGGGGAAGAAATTGCGCCGGAGCTGCCATGTGAGCGAGGCTGTTGGTCCGATTGCAACGGATGGGCAGCATCGGATTGGTTTTCTTCGGCTACACCTCCCGAAACCGGCGCGGCACCGGCATTCGCATCCTGCGCCTCACCGCCCTCATTCACCGCAATCCCGATCAATGCCGCCCCGACCGCCAGCACCTGCCCCACCTCGCCCTCCAGGCTGGCAACCGTGCCGGCCACCGGCGACGGAATCTCCACCGTGGCCTTGTCGGTCATCACGTCGGCCAGCACCTGGTCTTCGGCAACGCTGTCGCCCACCTGTACATGCCAGGCCACGACTTCCACTTCGGTGATGCCTTCGCCCAGGTCGGGCATTTTCACGGTGTGGATGCTGCCGCCATCCTTCGCTTCGCCGGGCTTGCCTTGGGGCTGCGCCGCGGCCTTGGATGCCCCATTGTTCGACTTGTGCGCCATCATGCCTCCATGCAGCGTTGCAGGGCTGCCGCCACGCGCACAGGCCCGGGAAAGTAGGCCCATTCCTGGGCATGCGGGTAGGGCGTGTCCCAGCCGGTCACGCGTTCGATCGGCGCCTCCAGGTGGTAGAAGCAATGCTCCTGCACCAGCGCGGCCAGTTCGGCGCCAAAGCCGCTGGTACGGGTGGCCTCGTGCACGACGACGCAGCGCCCGGTTTTCTTGACCGACGCGATGATGGCCGGCAGGTCCAGTGGCCAGATGCTGCGCAGGTCGATGATCTCGGCGTCGATGCCGGTCTCATTGGCCGCCGCCATGGACACATAGACCATGGTGCCGTAGGTCAGCACGGTCAAGTCTTTGCCGGCGCGAAATACCGTGGCGCTGTCCAGCGGCACGGTGAAGTGACCCTCGGGCACGTCGGCCAGCGGGTGCCCGGCCCAGGGCGTCGCCGGCTTGTCGTGGTGGCCGTCGAAGGGGCCGTTGTACAGGCGCTTGGGCTCCAGGAAGATCACAGGGTCGTTGTTCTCGATGCAGCTGATCAGCAGGCCCTTGGCGTCATAGGGGTTGGACGGCATCACGGTGCGCAGGCCACTGACGTGGGTGAACAGCGCCTCCGGGCTCTGGCTGTGCGTCTGCCCGCCGTAGATGCCGCCGCCACACGGCATGCGTATCGTCAGCGGCGCGGTGAAGTCGCCGGCCGAGCGGTAGCGCAGGCGCGCCGCTTCCGACACGATCTGGTCGCAGGCCGGGTAGAAATCGTCGGCGAACTGCACCTCGACCACCGGCCGCAGTCCGTAGGCGGCCATGCCGATGGCCGTGCCGACGATGCCGCCCTCGGAAATCGGCGCGTCAAACACGCGCGACTTGCCATATTTTTTCTGCAGCCCGTCGGTGCAGCGGAACACGCCCCCAAAATAGCCCACGTCCTGGCCGTAGACGACGACGTTGTCGTCGCGCTCGAGCATCACGTCCATCGCAGAGCGCAGCGCCTGGATCATCGTCATCTGCATGCTCAGTCTCCCAGCAGTTGATGGCGCTGCAGTTCCAGATGCGCGGGCACGGTTTCGAACACGTCTTCGAACATGGTCGCCGCGCCGGCGACCTGGCCTTTGCTGAGCGAGCCAAAGGCTTCGGCTTTCTTCAGCGCGGCGGCCACTTCGGTGTCGAGCTCTTTCTGCGTCGCCAGGTGTTCTTCTGTCGACCACACACCGAGTTGCTCCAGATGCTGCGCCAGCCTTTTCACCGGATCGCCCAGCGGGAAATGCGACCAGTCGTCGGCCGGCCGGTAACGCGCCGGGTCGTCCGAGGTGGAGTGCGCGCCGCCGCGGTAGCTGACCCATTCGATCAGCGTCGGCCCAAGATTGCTGCGCGCCCGTTCGGCCGCCCACAGCGATGCTGCATACACCGCCAGGAAGTCGTTGCCGTCCACGCGCAGCGAGGCGATGCCGCAACCCACGCCGCGCGCCGCGAAGGTGGTCGCCTCGCCGCCGGCAATGGCCTGGAAGGTCGAGATCGCCCACTGGTTGTTGACCACGTTCATGATCACCGGCGCGCGGTAGACATGGGCGAAAGTCAGCGCGGTGTGGAAGTCCGATTCGGCAGTGGCGCCGTCGCCGATCCAGGCCGAGGCGATGCGCGAATCACCCTTGATCGCCGAGGCCATGGCCCAGCCCACGGCCTGTATGAACTGGGTCGCCAGATTGCCCGATATGGTGAAGAAGCCGGCGCGCTTGTAGGAATACATCACCGGCAGCTGGCGGCCCTTGAGCGGATCGCGTTCGTTGGACATCAGCTGGCAGATCATTTCGACCATGTCGATATCGTCGCGCGCCAGCAGCAGGCCTTGCTGGCGGTAACTTGGAAAGCACATGTCGCCATGCTGCAGCGCCTGCGCATGGGCAACCGCGATCGCCTCTTCGCCCAGGCATTGCATATAGAACGAGATCTTCTTTTGCCGCTGCGCGATCAGCATGCGGGCGTCGTATGAACGCGTCTTGAGCATCGCGCGCAGACCGGCGCGCAACTGATCGGTGCCGATCTCGGGTGCCCATGGGCCCACCGCCTGCCCTTTGTCATCGAGTACCCGCACCAGGCTGTAGGCCAGGTCGCTGGTGCTGGCAGGGCTTGCGTCCACCGGCGGCCTGCGAACCTGGCCGGCGGGCGACAGGTGCAGGTAGGAAAAGTCCGTCTCGTGCCCTGGACGCCCGCTCGGTTCGGGTACATGCAAGCGCAGCGCCGGTCTATTTGTCATACGGGTGTCTCCTTGAGCCATGCTAACGTCGAGTCCGCTTTGGCGCAAACAGCCTCGGCTGGCAATGGCTTGCCGGTTGCAAGGGCTTTGGGCGCGCTGTTATTGCGCCAGATGTGGCAATTTTTCGGGGTGTTGCGCTGTCAGCGGTTTGGCGACACCCAACCATCGAGGCCCAAGTTTGTAAAAAATCGGGCATGCACGGTCAAGGCGGTCCGTCGGTGCCGATGCGTCGTTACCATTAATTTCCTCAACCAATTCATCGGAGACATCATGGCAGGCTGGTTTGAAATCACAAAGAACGACAAGGGGCGCTTTTCCTTCGTGCTCAAGGCGGGCAACAACGAAGTCATCTTGCGCAGCGAAATGTATGAAAGCAAGGCGGCGGCGCAAAACGGCGTCACTTCGGTGCAGAACAACAGCGTGAGCGATGCGCGCTATGACCGCAAGGACGCATCGGACGGCCGGCCCTATTTCAACCTCAAGGCTGGCAACCACCAGGTGATCGGCACCAGCCAGATGTATGCAAATGCGGCGGGTCGCGACAACGGCATCGCGTCGGTCAAGACCAATGGCCCGAGCACCACGGTGAAAGACTTGTGCTGATAATGGTCGGATGATTCAAAGCTATGCAGTGGCGCAGCCGACACGGGCCGAAATCGACAATTTGAACGGCCTCGTCGTGCTGGATTTCGGTACCGACTGGTGCGGCCACTGCAGAGCCGCGCAACCCCTGGTGGAGCAGGCCCTTGGTCAGCATGCAGGCGTGTCCCACCTCAAAGTGGAAGATGGCCCCGGGCGTGCGCTGGGCCGTTCCTATGCCGTCACGCGATGGCCAACGCTGATTTTTTTGCAGGGCGGGCGCGAGGTGTCGCGCCTGGTGCGGCCCGCGTCGACTGACGTTGTCAGCCAGGCGCTGGCCAGCTTGCAGACAACTGCTTGAACAACAACTTAGGCAGCAGCATGGCAAATGCACTTGAGGGCAAGGTCGCGGTCATCACCGGTGCCGCATCGGGCATAGGACGGGCCACGCTGGAACTGTTCGTCGAGAACGGCGCCCGTGTGCTGGCCGCCGACGTGCAGCAGGATGTGGGCGAGGACTTGGTGCGGCGGTTTGCGGGTGCTGTCGCGTTTGCCGCCTGTGATGTAACGGTGCCTCAGCAGATTCAGGCGGCGATAGAGCAGGCGGTGGCGCAGTTTGGCGGGCTCGACGTGCTGTTCAGCAACGCCGGTGCCGTCGGCAGTGCCGCTGGCGTCGTCGATTGGGACAGCGAGGGCTGGGACCGATCGCAGGCGCTGCTGCTGCGTTCGGTCGCTGCCGGCGCGTCCTATGCCATGTCGCACATGCAACGGCGTGGTGGCGGATCGATCATCAATACCTCGTCAGTATCGGCATTGCAGGCCGGTTATGCGCCAATTGCCTATTCGGTCGCCAAGGCCGGCGTGCTGCACTACACCCGGCTGGCAGCGGCCGAGTTGTCGGCGCACCGGATCCGCATCAACGCGATCGTTCCTGGCTTCATCGCCACCAGCATCTTTGGCGGCGCGCTCGGGCTTGACGTTAACGATGCGCGCGCCATTGCCGATGCCATCTCGCAACGCAGTGGCGGGTCCAACCCGATCGGGCGCGCCGGGCTGCCGCAGGACATCGCCCAGGCGGCGCTGTTCCTGGCCTCGGATGCGTCGAGCTTCGTGACCGGAACCCATCTGACGGTCGATGGTGGCCTCACGATCGGTCCGCGGCATAGTTGGGACCCGGAAAGCCCGGGGCCGATGCAGCAGGCGCTGGGCTTGACGCGCGAGCAGGCGGCCAAGATGCGTTCTGCGGCCGGTCGACCGAAGACAGACTGAGGCGTTTGCCACGCAATAGGGGGTATGCGCCGGCGTGCAAAGCGCGCGGCGCAGATTTGTGCCTGTGGGCGCAACGCAACGTCCACCGCATCAAT
>JBBKVW010000382.1:0-3056 GCA_037968655.1 Burkholderiaceae bacterium | reverse complement strand
TGGCGTAATTGCCGAATCCATAAAAATCGACCTTGTCGCCTGAAATGCCGAAGTTGGCAACGAACTTGCCGTCGCTGTGGGTCTCCGGCGAACCCCAGACCTGCGCGGGATTCGGAACGCCGGGATAGCCTGCGGCAGCCACGGCGGCGGCGTCATTGCGCTGCACGCTGCGCGAAGTCGGATCGGCCGAACGCCATTCCGCCGTCAGCGTGGCGAAACCGTTAGCGGTCAGCGGCAGGCCGATCTGCGCGCTGTATTGCTGGGTGAAGCCGTCGCCTTCGTAATACTGGCCGGCGAACGCCTCGACGGTGCCACCCTTGTTGGACTTCTTCAGGCCGAAGTTGATCACGCCGGCGATGGCATCGGAACCGTATTGCGCGGCGGCGCCATCGCGCAGGACTTCCACCTGCTCCAGTGCCAACGAGGGGAACACCGAGATGTCCGGTCCTTGCGATCCATCGGACAGGCCGTGGCCCAGGAAGGTGATCACCGCGGCGCGGTGGAAGCGCTTGCCGTTGACCAGCACCAACGTATTGTCCGGCGGCAGGCCGCGCAGGTTGGCTGGGCGTATCAATGACGCCGCATCGTCGATCGGGATGGTACTGACGTTGAATGACGGCACCAGCGTGCGCAGCTTGTCGAGGATGTCGACCGAAGGCTGGTTGTGGAGCTCCTCGCCATCCAGGATGTCGATCGGCACGGCCGAACTGGCTTCGGTGCGCGGCTTGGTGCGGCTGCCGAGCACCGACACCGTCTCCAGGGTTGCGGTCTTGTCCGGATCGGTGGACGCGGAAGCCGGGGTCTGTTGGGCGGCAGCCATGCCACTTGCCGTCAACGCCGTGGCGATCAGGGCGAATTTCACTGCCGCCGCCAATGGATTGGTGACCAAACCACCCAGGAATTTCTTGTTTAGGGTACGCATAGGGAACATCCCTCCTCGGGCCGGAACAAATGGTTGTTGAGTACTTCGGTAGCCCCCCGACTTACCGCTGGCGCGCCAATGTGAACGACCGCCAGTCGTTGGTTTAACGATCTCTACACAAATTTGCAACAAGTTTCACACTTTGCAGGTTTGCAGATACTTGCAAAAGCTGTTCGCCTGGAGAGGGCGTGGGCTATCTGAAGGCGGACCTGGGGCCGCCGGCACAACTACCAGCCGGCCGCGCCCTGTTCCTCGACCGCACTGAATGCAGAATGCGCGCCCGTCGAATCACTCGCGACGCCAGTGGCAAAGTAGGCCACGCCAGTGCCGCGCTCGCGGTCTATCCATAGCCCGCTTCGCAGACCGTAGGCGTTGCCGCTGTGGCCCATGCGCGTGCGGCCGTCGCCGAACAGGTCATCACGGCAACCGGTGCCATCGCCACGGGCCAGCATGTGCATGGCCAGTCCGTAACTGCAGAAGACGCCGCCGCTGGTCGGTTCGTCTTCTTCACCAATCTCGCCGTTGCTGCCGTTCCAGGTCCAGACCGGCGTGGTCATGACCCGCACCGATGACGGCTTCAGGATTTGCACGCCGTCGAGCGCGCCGTCGTTGAGCAACATCCGGCCAATTGTCGCGAGGTCGTGCACGGAAATCCGCAGGCCGCCTTGTGGCGAAAACAGAGCGCCGTTGCTGCCGGGCGTCCAGCGGTCGAGGGCGCATACCTCGAATTCGGTCGCGATCACCGGGCAGTCAGGACGGCTGCCGAGCAAGTCGTCTTTCTGCGGAGCGCCATCGGCGGCGTACAGCACCACCGCGCGTGCGATCGCCGCGTCACTGCAGCCCATCCAGTTGAAGCAGGCATCCAGCTTCATCGGAAACAGGACCAGGCGCCGCATGAGCTGGTCGAAGCGCTCGCCAGTGGCGCGTTCCATCAGTTGCGCGACCAGCGGACAGTTGAGGTTGGCGTAACGGAAGTGGCTGCCCGGTGCGTGCGTGACATCCCACGCCTTTGGGTCTTCAGTGAGCGGTCGCAACTCGCTGCCCAGCGGGACGTTCCAGTAGCCGGCGCCGTCGGTGAGGCTGGAAGTGTGCGAGAGCAGCATCCGCAACGTGATCGGCGTTTCCGGAAATGCGGGATGACGCAGTGCCCAGCCAAGTTCTTTCGATACATCGGCGTCGAGGTTCAACGTGCCTTGCTCGACAAGCCGCATGACGCCAATGGTCGTCACCAGTTTGCTGATCGATGCAATCCGCGCCGGATCATCCACCGTGATCGCGCGACCAGCGGCGATATCGGCCATGCCTTGCGCCTGGAATGAAGTCACGCCGGCACGGTCGAACGCGACACGCACGTGGGCGACGGGTTCAGCGGCGTGGGCACCGGCGCATGAGATGGACAGCAATAGTAGGAGCAGCAGAGGGTGCATCCGGCTTCCAGCAAGTGGGGAAGAGGTTGTGTCGAAATTTGTCCCGGCCAAGTCGGTGCGGAGGTGGCGCGTGGTGGTCGGACTGGCGCGTCTGGTTGCTCACAGAATACCGCCCGAATAGCGTTGAAAAGCACTCGTCCATCGGGCCGTTGCTGCGCCGATGAACGCTGCAGGACTTGTACCAACTACTGGCGCCATAAAGGGGAAGGCGTCAATCGCGCTTGCGTTTGCCCTTGCCCTTGCCCTTGCCCTTGTCCTTTCCGTTGCCCTTGCGATGGCCTCCGCCGAAAAGCCGGTTGCGGAACGATTGCCAACGTGAGCCCGACCGGGGTTGGGCAGTGCTGCGCTCTTCGCGGATCCCGGGTGCACCCAGCGCGCGCACGCCGAGCGCCGGCGCGATGAACCGAGCCCAGGTCAGCGCCGGCAAGCCGCCACCAGTGACCTTGTCCATCGGCGTGTTGTCGTCATTGCCCAGCCACACGCCCACCGCCAAGTCGCCGGCCAGGCCGATGAACAGGGCATCGCGGTAGTCCTGGGTGGTGCCAGTCTTGCCGAACGAAGGGACTGATAGACGTGCGGCGCGGGCAGTGCCATGGTCGACGGCGGCGTGCAACAGGTCCAGCAGGTCGGTGCGCTCCTGCAAGGTCAGCACATTGTTGTCAGTGCCGGCGTCCGCCGGCGCTTGGGGCAATCCGTGCGGTATCACC
>JBBKVW010000381.1:0-13536 GCA_037968655.1 Burkholderiaceae bacterium | reverse complement strand
GCCCCGGCCGCCTACGCGGCCTACCGTTCGCGTTCCCGCTCCACGGTGCTGGCGTCGCCGGCCACTATCGACGAGATCCGTTTCGGCGCGATGCAACATGTCAAGCCCGAGGTGCTGCGCAGCATGCTGGCAACCCGGGTCGGCCGCCCACTGGATACGGCCTTGCTCGATGAAGACCTGCTGCGCATCTACGGCCGCGGCGATTTCGACCATGTCGGCTACACGCTGAGCGAGGCGGATGGCCGCCAGATCTTGGTCATCGAAGCGCAGGAGCGCTCAACCGGCCCGAACTACCTGCGCTTCGGACTCGGTTTGTCGAACGACTTCGCCGGCAATGCCTATTTCCAGGCACGCGCCAGTATGCGGCGCACCTGGGCCAACGCGCTGGGCGCGGAATGGCGCTCCGACCTGCTGCTCGGTCGCATCAACCAGCTGACGACCGAGTTCTACCAGCCGCTCAACGTATACCAGTCGATCTTTGTTGCGCCCTACGTCGACCTGGAGCAAAAGCCGTTTGAAATCTTCGAGGGCCGCAATCGCATTGCCCGCTTCATCCGGCAGTCGGGCAACCTGGGGCTCGACATTGGTACGCAGTGGCCCGGGTACGGAGAAATGCGCCTGGGTGTATATCGAGGACGGCGCAGCTTCAAGCTCGATACCGGTCCCTCGGAGTTGTCCGGCTCGGAAGACGCCATCGCCACTGGCGGCGTGCGATGGGGCTGGCGCACCGACCAACTCGATCACGGCTTGTTCCCGCGCAGTGGATATTCACTGTCGATCGACGCGGTTGCTTCCATGCCGGAACTGGGCGCGCGCGATCGTTACACGCGCTGGGATGCCAACTATGTTGCCGCCTTCAGCCGTGGCGACCATACCTGGCAACTGGGTCTGCGCGGCGGCGGCGCCATTGGCGGGGCCCGCTTGCCACCCTATGACCTGTTTCAGTTTGGCGGCCTGATGCAGCTGTCGGGATTCCGTAGCGGTCAACTGCTCGGGCGATCGCTGGCGTTTGGTCGGGTGGTGTATGCCCATCGCTTCGTGGCGTCACCCGTGCTCAAGGGCATGTTTGGCGGATTCTCTTTGGAGGCGGGACAGGTCGGGGGGCCACTGCTACCGACAAACGCGACCGGGTTCCTGACAGCGGGCTCGATTTTCGTGGCGACCGATACCCCGGTTGGACCGGTGCATCTTGCGCTGGGCATCGCCCGCGGCGGAAATCGCTCGTTGTATTTGTACCTTGGGGCTCCCTGATGGGTAGACCAGCGCCAACCGGCTTGGCCCCATCGCGGCCATCGGCAGTACGCCGTCGTCAAGGAGGTCGAACGGCTTGAGCGGGCCGCGATACATCGCGCAATCATCGGTTGCGTTTGCAGTCGGGCTATACCGGCAATCGGCTACGCTTGACGCTTTTGCAGTCGGGCAACCGGGATGTCGAGCGGGCGACTCCATTCGTCATTCCACTTGGTGATCCTGACGCAGCCCATAAACTCCTCCACGCGAATCACGAACGTTCATGAACGACGCCAGCGAGCAGGCAGCTGAACCTGCGGCGCCCACGCGCTCCCCGCGTGTTGGCGCGGCCGGTATCACCATGGGGCCACGCCGGCTAACGGGACCGGTTGGCGCCTTGCTGGTGCTGATCGCCCTGCTCTGGTCGGGATTCCAGTTGTGGGTGGCATCACCGTTGCCGGAGCGGCTGGGCGTGCTGGTGCTCAACCAGGCCACGATCCGCTCGCTGCACCTGGCGTTTGCCGTGCTGATCGCGTATCTGGCGTATCCGGCCTCCAGGCGCTCGGCCACCGGCACCGTGCCGTGGCACGACGTGGCCCTGGCCGTGCTGGCGGCGCTCAGTGCCGGTTTCCTGGCGCTGTTCTATACATCGATCACCGCGCACACTGGCGCGCCGACCGGTTTCGAGGTTGCCGTGGCGGCGCTCGGCATGGTGCTGCTGCTCGAGGCCACGCGGCGCGTGCTCAGCCTGCCGATGGTGCTGCTGGCGCTGGCGCTGCTGGGCTACATCCTGTTCGGCGCCTGGATGCCGGACCTGATTGCGCACAAGGGCGCCTCGTTCGCTCACACGATGACGCATATGTGGCTGACCACCGAGGGCGTGTTTGGCGCCGCGCTGGGCATCTCGGCCGGGCTGATCTTCCTGTTCGTGTTGTTCGGCGCCTTGCTCGAAACCGCCGGCGCCGGCAGTTATTTCATCCGCTGCGCGGTGGCGCTGGTCGGGCATCTGCGCGGCGGGCCGGCCAAGGCGGCGGTGCTGGCCTCGGCGGCAACCGGCATGATCTCGGGCTCGTCGATCACCAACGTCGTGACGACCGGCCCGCTGACCATTCCGCTGATCAAGCGCGTGGGCTACTCGGCTGAAAAGGCGGCCGCCATCGAGGTGGCCGCGTCGGTCAACGGCCAGGTCATGCCACCGGTGATGGGCGCGGCGGCCTTCCTGATGGTGGAATACGTCGGCGTGCCCTATATCCAGGTGCTCAAGCATGCGCTGATCTCGGCCATGGTCTCCTACCTCGGGCTGCTGTACATCGTGCACCTGGAGGCGGTCAAGGCCGACCTGCGCGGCCTGCGCCGGCGCGAGCGGCCGAGCTGGCAACGCCGCATCGATCAGTTTGCGCTGGGTTTTATCGGCCTGGCCTCGGTGCTGGCCGTGGTGTCGCTCACTGGCGCAGTCGTCCATTTGCTAATGCCGCAGGCGTCGTTCGCCATCATGGCCGCGCTGCTGCTGCTGGCCTACGTCGTTCTGCTGCGCGTGAGTGCGCGCCAGGCTGCCGCGCCCGCGCCCGATGCCGACGCGCCGATCAGGCGCATGCCCGAGCTGGGCCCGACGCTGCGCTCGGGCCTGTATTTTTTGCTGCCTATGGGCGCGCTGGTGTGGAACCTGGTGGTCGAGCAGCTCTCGCCGGTGCGCGCCGCTTTCTGGGCCACGATGTTCCTGGTGTGTATCGTGCTGACGCAGCGCCCGCTGCTGGCCTGGTTCCGTGGCGACAACAGCGGCGCTGTCCGCAACGCGACCTGGCGCGGCGTGCAGGACCTGGTCGACGCGCTGGCCGCCGGCGCCCGCCACATGGTCATCGTGGCCATTGCCACCGCGACCGCCGGCATCATCGTCGGCACGCTCACGCTCACCGGCGTGGGCCTGGTCATGACCGAACTCGTCACCGCGTTGTCGGGCGGCCACATCATCGCCATGTTGGTGCTGGTCGCACTGATCTGCCTGGTGCTGGGCATGGGCCTGCCGACCACGGCCAGCTACATCGTCGTGTCCTCGCTGCTGGCACCGGTGATCGTCAACATCGGCGCACAGAACGGCCTGCTGGTGCCGCTGATCGCGGCCCACCTGTTTGTGTTCTATTTCGGCCTGATGGCCGACATCACGCCGCCGGTCGGGCTGGCCTCGTATGCGGCGGCGAGCATCGCGCATGCGAACCCGATCCGCACCGGTGTGGTGGCGTTTCGCTATTCCATGCGCATGGCCTTGCTGCCCTTCATGTTCGTGCTCAATCCGCAACTGCTGCTGATCGGCGTCAGCGGTGTATTCCACACCGTGATTACTGTGGCCAGCGCGACGCTGGCCGGCTTCGCCTTCATCTCGGTCAACCAGGGCTGGCTGCTGGTGCGCAGCACGAGCGCCGAGCGGCTGGTGCTGCTGCTCACGGTGTTCATGCTGTTTCACCCGGGCCTGTTCATGGACCCGCTGTTTGCGCCGTACCGCCAGCTGCGTGGACCGGCGGCCGAGGCAGCCATCGTTGCGGCGCCCAATGATGCCCAGATACGCATGTTCCTGAACGGCACGACGCTCGAAGGTGACACGGTCGAACGCGGCGTGATGCTGCCGCTGGGCGCGCCTGCGGCCGGCGCCGTGCAGCGTCTGGCCAGCAGCGGCATCGATGGCTCACCCAACGAGGCGGGTTTTGCCGTCGACAGCGTGACCTTCGGCAGCCCGGCGGCGCGGCTTGGCATCGCGGCGGGTTTTCAGATCACCGCGGTGGAGGTGCCGAGCGACCGGCCCCCCAGCGAGTGGATGTTTGTGCCGGCGCTGGGGCTGATTGGCTGGGTGGTGCTGCGGCAGCGGCGGCGACGTGATGCCGCATAGATCAATGCCTGTTTTGCATGAAGTTTGTCGCCCTGACGGCGCTGATGATGGGGTGGGTTCATAGAATCGACTGTCAGGGTCGCTTACTGGGGGCGGCCTGTGCTGCCTTGGCGTTGGCATCAGGGCGTGCGACCTGCGCGCGATTTTGAACCACAAGGTGATCTGCCTTGCCTACGCCACCAGGGATTCGAGCCGATTTTTCAAAGCGCATGCCGTTCGGTAGCTTGCCGCGACTGTGCGCTCTTTGAAAAACAGGTTTTTATCTTTGGAGTCTTTCATGAACAAGCGTGTCGATCCGGCGCTGGTGCTCAATACGCCGCCCTATGTAAAGAACCAGGCGCTGATTGCCTGGGTGGGAGAGGTGGCCGCGCTGACGCAGCCAGACGCAGTGGTCTGGTGCGATGGCTCGGCCGAGGAGTACGAGCGCCTGTGCCAGCAGCTGGTCGCGTCGGGCACCTTTCGCAAGCTCGACCCGGTCAAGCGGCCCAACTCCTACCTGGCCTGGTCCGATCCGAGCGACGTGGCGCGGGTCGAAGACCGCACCTTCATTTGCGCAGCGACCAAGGAGGAAGCCGGCCCGACCAACAACTGGATGGAGCCGCAGCAGATGCGCGCGCTGTTGCAGCATGGCCAGGCTGACGGCACGTCGGCGCTGTTTGCCGGCTGCATGCGCGGGCGCGTCATGTACGTGGTGCCGTTCTCGATGGGGCCGCTGGGCTCGCATATCGCCCATGTCGGCATCGAGCTGTCCGACAGCCCGTATGTCGTGGTCAATATGAAGATCATGACGCGCATGGGCCGCGCGGTCTATGACGTGCTGGGTACCGACGGCGCCTTTGTTCCCTGCGTGCATTCGGTCGGCGCGCCGCTGCAGCCGGGGCAGGCCGACGTGGCCTGGCCCTGCAGCAAGACCAAGTACATCGTGCATTACCCGCAGACCCGCGAGATCTGGTCCTACGGTTCGGGCTATGGTGGCAATGCGCTGCTTGGCAAGAAGTGCTTTGCACTGCGTATCGCATCGACGATGGGACGCGCGGCTGCACAGGAAGATGCCAACGCGACCGGCTGGCTGGCCGAACACATGCTGATCCTGGGTGTGCAGAATCCCCAGGGCAAGAAATACCATGTGGCAGCCGCCTTTCCCAGCGCCTGCGGCAAGACCAATTTCTCGATGATGGTGCCGCCAGCCGCCTTTGACGGCTGGAAGGTCACGACCATTGGCGACGATATTGCCTGGATCAAGCCGGGCGCTGACGGCAAGCTGTATGCGATCAACCCGGAAGCGGGCTATTTCGGTGTTGCGCCTGGCACCAGCTTGCGCACCAACCCGAACTGCATGGCCAGCCTGCAGCGCGACGTGATCTTCACCAATGTCGCACTGACCGACGACGGCGATGTCTGGTGGGAGGGCATGGAAGAGGACAGCGGCGCGCTACCCGAGCACCTGATCGACTGGCAGGGCAAGGACTGGACGCCGCAGATCGCGATTGACGCCGGCGTGGGCGGCAAGCGCCGGCCGGCGGCGCATCCCAATGCCCGCTTCACCGTGGCTGCCAGCAACAACCCGGCGCTCGATCCGGCCTGGGACGACCCGGCCGGCGTGCCGATCGACGCCTTCATCTTTGGTGGCCGCCGCTCGAGCACCGTGCCCCTGGTCACCGAAGCGCGCAGTTGGGTAGACGGCGTCTACATGGCAGCGACCATGGGCTCGGAGACCACTGCCGCGGCGGCGGGTAAGCAGGGTGTCGTGCGGCGCGACCCGTTCGCGATGCTGCCCTTCATGGGCTACAACATGAGCGACTATTTCCAGCACTGGCTGCAGATGGGCGAAAAGCTGGCTGCGGGCGGGGCCCGGTTGCCACGCATCTACACCACCAACTGGTTTCGCAAGGGCGCCGACGGCAAGTTCGTCTGGCCCGGCTATGGCGAGAACATGCGCGTGCTTACATGGATGATCGATCGCATCGAAGGGCGCAGTGCCGGCGTCGAGCATGTATTTGGCATCAGTCCGGCATATGCCGAGCTGAACTGGACCGGACTCGATTTCACGCCCGAGCAGTTCGCCACCGTCACCAGCATCGACAAGGCGGCGTGGACGGCCGAGCTTGCGCTGCACGCCGAGCTGTTCCAGCAGCTGGCCTACCACCTGCCGGCGCAGCTGCAGGAAACCCGCAGCAAGATCGAGGCGCGGCTGGCTGCCTGAAGCGGGAAATAGATGGGGCCGCGCTACGGCGGCCTCATCTCGTACCTGTTCATGGCATCGGCGCGCAGGGCCGTCGATCAAGCCGGCAGGTACTGCACATGCCAGGGCAAACCCGGCATGGGTGACGATCGAAACCCGCGCGCTGGCGCGGCTGGCAACGTTGCCGACCCCTTGGCCCGATGGCGCGAAGGCGCGGTGGGCGACGGCCGGGTAACTGCGAGTCCCTTGCCGACTGTGGCCTGTCTACAGGCCGGGCTTACGACCGGCAGGAGCGGCGCCTGCTCGGCGCGCGCGTGCACGTACATGGCATGCAATTCGATCAGCATGCGCGGGTCATTGCGCGCCAATTCCCTGAGCGCGTTGTCTGTGCGATGGTGCGCGCGGGCGCTCGAACGTCGCGCCAGGGAGTTGGCCAGCCGGGCCATCAATTGAATGCGCTTGTCGGCACACAGGCCAAAGGTCAGCAGGGCCAGCAGCCACAGGCCGACCCAGCCCAGAATCAGCCGCCCATGGTCGAAATCAATGACGACTGCATTGCTCGCTTGCGCAGCGGCCGGCCCTGCCGCCATTGCCAATGCCGCCAGCATGACCAGGCGAGATGGAATTGCGCTCGTCAAGCCGGTCGCTGGCCCGGCTGCGCGCAGCGCAGGCGATTGTCCGGTCGCGGCGTTGGATGGGTATGAAGGCATGGTCTGTGGCGTGTGCAGTGTGACTCTACGCATGGCGTTCAGGCCCATTGCTGACGGGGTGCCAGGTACCTGCTTCGCGAGGCGAAAGGCCAGAGCGGCATTTCCTGGCCTTTGGCCAGAGCCAGCTGCTGTGCGCGCAGCCAGGCGCTGTCAAGCTCGGCCATCAGGCGCGGGTCGGCCAATGCGGCTTCCCAGGTGCGGTCGTCGGCGGCGCGCTGCCCGGCGGCCAGCCTGCGGGCCTGCCATTGCGCCTGCCATTGGGCAGGCCAGGAACGGATGGTGCCGGAAAACAGCGCCAGCAGACCGAAGACGATCAGCCACATGGCGATCCAGGCCAACAGCAGATGGCCGTCGGCCCAGGCACTGACAACCTGCTCTGCCACGACGATGACGGCCGCCAGACCGCCGGCGACCAGCAAACTGGCCAGCGTGGCAGGATTGCCAAGGCGGGCGACGGATGCCCGGGCCCGGTTCAGCGCATGGCTCAGGCGGGTTGCGCTGCCGCGGGTTTGCGGGAAATTGGGTTGGACGTAACTACTCATGATGACTTTCTCTCTTTCCTAGTCGCGGCACCAGTTGCCGCGTGATTCAATATTAGGGTTAATACTAGTGCGATTCAACTTTATATTTGTGATACAAGACATTCACATTGATGATGATTGGAGTTGAATGGCAACCGTTGGTGGACCTAATTTCCGTACCCTTGACCTCAATTTGCTGCGCGTTTTTGACGCGGTGATGGCCGAGCGCAGCCTGACGCGGGCGGCGCGCAGCCTGTCGCTGACGCAACCGGCAGTCAGCAATGCGCTTAGCCGCTTGCGGCTGGCGCTGGGCGACGAACTGGTGCGGCGCAGCGGCCAGGGCGTATCGCCCACGCCACGCGCCTTGAGCCTGTGGCCCTCGGTGCGCGACGCATTGCGCCAGTTGCAGCAGTCGCTGGCACCCGACGCGTTCCTGCCGGCCGAAGCAGACAACAAGTTCGTGCTGGCGATGGCCGATGCGACCGCCGCCGAATTGCTCCCGCAACTACTTGCTGTGGTCGAGGCCGAGGCGCCCGGTGTCTCCTTGCGCGTGGTGCCGCTGGCCTCGCGCGACCCGCGTAAATTGCTGGACGAGGAGGCGATCGACCTGGCGATCGGGTATTTTCCGGCCGTTTCGACCGACCTCGCTGCCCGCGCGCAGGTAGGCAAGGCTGTTGCTTTTTCGCATCAGCGCGTCTATGTGAGCGACTATGTCTGCGTAATGCGTGCCGGCCATCCGCTGGCCAGCGGCCCCTTGACGCTGAGCCGGTTTTGCGCCGCACGGCATCTGCTGGTGAGCTTCAGCAGCGAGCCCTTCGGATTTATCGACGAGGCCTTGCAGGAGCGCGGGCGTACGCGCCGGATCGTGCTGACCGTGAACCAGTTTTTCACCGCGGCGCAGGTGGTGGCCCAGTGTGACTTGCTGGGCGTATTACCGCGCCACTTCCTTTCTTTGGTCGATGCGCCGCAGGCCCTGGTGGCACGCGCGCTGCCACTGGACGTGCCGCCCGTCACGGTTGACACGCTATGGCACCAGCGTCGGGACGCCGACGCAGCCCATGGCTGGTTGCGCAACGCGGTGCTGCGCTCGGTGCCACCACGCATCGGTGAGCCGGCGCCATGAACATCCAGCTCCTGTCCGACCTGCATCTGGAGGTTCACCCCCATTTCGTGCCGCAGCCCGCCGCCGGGGCAGACCTGCTGGTTCTGGCTGGCGACATCGGTTCCTACCAGGCCGGCTCCTTGCTGGCCGATGCCGATTTCGGCCTGGCGCGCTTCTCGCCTCTGCACGGCTGGCCCACGCCGGTGCTGTTTCTGCCGGGCAACCATGAATACGACGGCCTGGATTTCGATGCCACCCATGCGCGGCTGCGCGAAACCTGCGAGCGCCTGGGCATGGTGTGGCTGGAGCGCGCCCAGGTCGAGATCGCTGGTGTGCGCTTTGTCGGCACCACCTTGTGGACCGACTTCGACGCCCTGGGCCCGGTCGAAGGCGACCCAGGCGCGGATCTGGCGCAGCTATTGCGCGCGCGCGACAAGGCCTTTCGGGCCGCTAATTTCTATCTGCGCAAGACTGGTGGCACACGCGCCGGCATGCCGCTGATGGCGCCCGAGGTGCGCGAACTGGGCCTGGCATGCCAGCAATGGCTGCGCGATACGCTGGCCCAGCCGCACGCGGGGCCGACAGTGGTCGTGACACATTTCGCGCCCAGCCTGCGCAGCGCCGATCCGCGCTATGGCATGACGCCGGGCACCGCAGGTTTTTGCAATGCGCTGGACGATCTGCTGGTACATGCCGACCTGTGGCTGCATGGCCATCTGCATGCGCCCAGCGACTATCTGCACCGCGGCTGTCGTGTCGTGGCCAATCCGCTGGGCTATGCGCGCAAAAACGAGCAGCTGGGGTTTCAACGCGCGGGACTGATCCGATTGGCGAGCTGAGAGCCGCCGGGCCGCTCCCAAGGCTCGGGGCACCGCAGCGCGCCGCGCGAAGGTTTTCGCAAGTGGTGTTGGCGACGTGGCATTGCTTGACATGCGTCAAGAAGAACTGAGCAACTCGGCATAGACTGTGATCACCCCAAAACGAGGAGACTGCATATGAAGATCCTGCTTGCTGTCGACGGCAGCGCCTATACCAAGAAGATGCTGGCCTACCTGGTCACGCACAGAGAAACCTTTGGCGGCAACAACAGCTTCACGCTGATCACCGTCCAGCCGGCAATACCGCCGCGCGCCAGCGTTGCGCTGGGCAAGGCGGTGGTCACTCAGTACCAGCTGGACGAGGCCGAACGCGTGCTGGCGCCGGTCAGCAAGTTCCTGGTGCGCCACGACATTGACGCCAAGACGGTGTGGAAGGTCGGGCACGCCGGCGAACAGATCGCCAAATTTGCCGACAGCGGCAAGTTCGACCTGCTGGTGATGGGGTCCCACGGCCATGGCGCGCTGGTCAATCTGGTGATGGGTTCGGTTGCCACCAAGGTGATGGCGCATTGCGGCGTTCCGGTGCTGATGGTGCGCTGACGCCGGGGCTGGCTGCCGTGCCTGCACTGGCCCGAGTCAGCACGCGTTAGTGAACGCTCGCATTCTCGGTAGACGTGATGGTTCTGGCATTTAGCCCGTCAAAGCAGGTGCTCATGACCAGCGCGATGATCTGCTCGTCGTCATGCTGGCCACCCATCTTGAGAAATTCGAGAACCGGGTCGCAGGCCCGGGCATACAGCGTGTACAGCACCGCGATTGCGGGCAGCTTGTCGCTGATCGATCCGTCGGCCTGGGCCGCCTCGATCCAGGCGCCGAGCCGGTCGCTGACCTCGATCAGGCCGTCCATATAGTCGCGGTTGTCCATCAGCGCGGCCCGCAGGCTGGAATTCTGGCTTGGCAATGACGGCATGTCGCCGGCCAGCTTGAGCTGCATGGTCCAGCGCGTCACGGCGCGCAGGTTTTCCAGCGGCGCGGCCGCATCGGGCAAGGCGGCGCAAAACGCCTGGGCCTGGCGCATCACGCGCACCATGGCGGCGGCGGCCAGGTCCTCCTTGCTCGGGAAATGCTTGTACAGGCTGGCCTTGGCGATGCCGACGCGCGCCGCGACCTCGTCCACGGTCATTGCATCAAAGCCTTTTTCGGCCAGCAGGCGGTTGACGGTCTGGATGATGGCATCCTCCCGCACCTTGAGCATTTGTGCCTTGAACGAGACGCGTGGAGCAACGGTGGCTGGCATGCCCGGATTTTAGTCGTCGCCGTTCAGCAAATGGACACCAATGTCAGATGGTGACTCATTGGTAGCGTGCGCCAGCCTGAGGAGCTGCCGATCGTAAGGATTGCGCGCAGCTCAAACCAGATGCCGCCTAGGCCCGGGCTGACGGTAGCGTTCGGCGCCCAGGCCGTCCAGGCTGATATCGGTTGGGCGGCCTGACAGCAGATCGGCCATCACCCGGCCGGTTCCGGCCGCCATGGTCCAGCCCAGCGTGCCATGGCCGGTCGCCAGGTGCAGGTTGGGATAGCACGAAGCACCGACAACCGGCGTGCCGTCGGGCGTCATCGGTCGCAGGCCGCTCCAGAACTGGCCCTTGGCGACATCGCCGGCGCCAGGAAACATGTCGGTCAGCACATGGTTGAGGGTGCCGCGGCGGGCCTCGCGCAGCGCCGTGCTGTAGCCCGCCAGTTCGGCTGTGCCACCGACCCGGATGCGATCGCCAAGCCGGGTCACGGCGACTTTGTGGGTCTCGTCCATGATGGTCGATTCGGGAGCCCGGCGTGCATCCTCGATCGGCACAGTGATCGAGTAGCCCTTGACCGGATACACCGGAATCTGGATGCCGATCGGCTTGAGCAGCAGCGGCGAATAACTGCCCAGCGCCATCAGGTAGCTGTCTGCTTTGATGACCTGGCCGTCGGTCGCGACACCCGTGATGCGGCTGCCGTCGCTCTGCATGCCCTTGATGTTGACGCCAAAACGAAATTGCGCGCCCAGGTCCTGGGCCATTTGCGCCAGGCTCTGGGTGAACTTGAAACAGTCGCCGGTTTCATCGCCGGGCAGGCGCAGTGCGCCGACAAACTTTTCCTGCACATGCGCCAGTGCCGGCTCGGGCCCGAGGTAGCCGGCGCGGTCGAGCAGTTCGTAGGCGACACCATATTGCTTGAGGATCTCGATGTCCTTGCCGGTTGCGTCGAGCTGTTGTTGGGTGCGAAACAGCTGCAGGGTACCCATGCTGCGCTCGTCGTACGCAATGCCGGTGTCTGCGCGCAGATGGCGCAGGCAGTCGCGGCTGTATTCGGCAAGCCGCACCATGCGGCCCTTGTTGATGGCGTAGCGCGCGGCAGTGCAATTGCGCAGCATCGCGGCGCCCCAGCGCCACATGGCCGGATCGAGCATCGGCCAGATGACCAGCGGGCTGTGGTGCATCAGCATCCACTTGATCGCCTTGACCGGCACGCCCGGCCCGGCCCAGGGCGCCGAGTAGCCGGGCGACACCTCGCCGGCGTTGGCAAAGCTGGTTTCCATTGCCGGCCCGCTCTGGCGGTCGATCACGGTGACCTGGTGCCCGGCCTTGACCAGGTAGTAGGCACAGGTGGTGCCAATCACGCCGCTGCCCAGTATCAATACATGCATGTCTGTGCTTTCCTGCTCTTGTAGTGTTAAAGCCCACCGTCAAGGCGACAGACCGTAGCTGCCGCATGGGCGGGCGGCGCCCGATGCTGTGGCCCATTGTCGGTGCGATTGCAGCCTGTACTGGCCGTAGCCAGCGGCACCGATGCTGCAAGGGCTTGCGCCGGGTCGGGCCAATTGCGATGGGTTACGATGCCAGCCCCTTTTGTTCAACGGATAGATCATGGCTGCACTGAGCCCGTTTCACCTTGCGTTTCCGGTTGCCTCGTTGGCACAGGCGCGGCGGTTTTATGGCGACTTGCTCGGTTGCCCGGAAGGACGCTCGTCCGACGAATGGGTTGATTTTGACTTTTTTGGCCATCAGATCGTGGCCCATCTGGCGCCGCAGGAAACCGGGCATCGAACCAGCAGCGCCGTCGATGGGCACGATGTGCCGGTGCGCCATTTCGGCGTCATCCTGACAATGCCCGAATGGGACAGCCTGGCCGATCGACTGCGCGCCGCCGGCACCCATTTCGTGATCGAGCCCTATGTGCGCTTCAAGGGCGAGGTGGGTGAACAGGCGACCATGTTTTTCTGCGACCCCTGTGGCAATGCGCTGGAGTTCAAGGCATTTGCCGACCGTTCACAACTTTTTGCACGCTGAGGCGCCATGACAAATACAGCCTGGACCATTGACGTCGTATCGGATGTCGTCTGCCCCTGGTGTTACATCGGCAAGCGCAAACTGGAAGCCGCGCTGGAGCAGGCGCGCCAGGCCGGTTTGCCGCAGCCAGAAGTGCGCTGGCATCCGTTCCAGCTCAATCCGGACATGCCGACCGAGGGCATCTCGCGCAAGCAATACCTCGAAGACAAGTTCGGCGGCCCCCAGCGCGCCACGGAAATCTATGCGCGGGTCAAGGCCGCCGGGCAGGCTGCGGGCCTGGAACTGGACATCGATGGCATCACGCTGCAACCCAATACCCTGGCTGCCCATGCGCTGCTGGCGTTTGCCCAGCAGCAGGGCCTGGCGATGGGCAATGACGTGAAGGAGCGCCTGCTCAAAGCCTACTTTGTCGAAAACCGCTTCATTGGCAGTGTCGATGAACTGGTGGCGATTGCCGGCGAAGCGGGGCTGGACGGTGAAGCTGCTCGCGCCTTCATCAGCGATCCGCAGCAATTGCAGCAGGTGGCCCAGGCCGACGCGCGGGCGCGCCAGATGGGGATTGGCGGCGTGCCCTTTTTCATCTTCAACCAGAAGGTGACGGTATCCGGCGCTCAGGACCCGGCCCAGTTGCTGGCCGCGATGCAGGAGTCGCTGGCCCAGGCCTGAGCCAGCGGCCGGCGCGCCAAAGCGCAGGGGCAAGCGGCTGATACTGCGCCTGCGGATGGCTTTGACGCCGCCTGCCCTGGCGGGCTGCGCCCAGGCG